>DASPZP010000033.1:0-7809 GCA_035636195.1 Anaeromyxobacteraceae bacterium | reverse complement strand
CGACGAAGACGACCCTCCTCCTCGCCGCTGCGCTCGCCGCCTCCACGCTCACCGGGGCCCTGCGGCTCGGCATGCCAGGACCTGGGCGACCGCATCTGCAGCTGCCAGCCGGTGGGATCGCTGCGCGACAGCTGCAAGGCGTCCATCCGGAACGAGCTCGGCAACGTGGTCAAGCCGGGCGATGCCGAGCAGAAGGTCTGCGCGCAGCTCCTCGGCAAATGCCCCGACTTCGAGGCGCACCCGGATCAGTGCCGGTTGCTCGACACCGCGCAGACCAAGCAAGACTGCGGGATGGCGAACTCTCCCGCTACGCCGCCCTGACGCTCGGGTCTATCGCTCCGGCGCGTCCCCGACGAACCGGGAGAAGGGAGTGACGACCAGATCGCGCAGGCGCTCGCCTGCGTGGACGATGGGCGTCCTGAGGGGTGCTCCCTCGCCGGTCGCCGCGAAGCGCGCGCGGAAGCTCGCGCCCGGCGGGGCGGTGCCGATGAACAGGAACGGCTCGCCGGGCGCGGGGCGATCGTCCCACAGGTCGAGCTCCGAGGGACGCTCGGCGGCCGGGCCGAGCCGGCGGAATCCCCCGTAGTACGCGACGGCCGCCGCGGTCTGATAACTATCCGTGAAAACGAACGGGTGATCGGCCGGACAGCCCAGCCCGGCGCAGGCCCGGTCGGCGACGCGCCTGGCCGATTCACCGAAGGTGCGCCAGCCCTGAAAGCGACCCAGCGCCGGCGTGCCGGCGAGCAGGTGCGGCCGGCGCTGCTCGAGGCCGAACGTGGCGAGGAGCGCGAGCGCGAGCGCCACCGACCCGCCGGTGAGCGCGGCCCGCCTTCGGGCCGTGGCGCGCGCGAGGAGCGCGGCTGCCGCGGCCGCCAGCGCCGGGTACGCGAGCGCGGGCCAGTTCGCCTCGACCCGGCCGCGCAGCGCCGCCACGGTGCAGATGGCGAGGGGGAGGAGCACCGCCGCCGCCACGCGCTTCGCCGGCGCGGTGCGGGCGCGGGCGAGGAAGAGGCCACCCGCGAAGAGCGGCACCGGCCCGGCGCCGACGAGCTGGCCGCCCACGTACTCGAGCGCCGAGCGGAGCGTCGCGTCCTGGCCGAACCCGTGGCCGAGCTGGAAGCGGATGGCGACGAAGCCATGCCGGGCATTCCAGGCGAGGTTCGGCGCGAAGATCGCGACCGCGACCAGCCCGCCCAGCCAGGGCCAGGCGCGGCGCAGGTCGCGCCGGAGCTCGCCGTCCCACACCACGAGCAGGAGGAGCGCGGGCGCGAGCAGTGCCGCCGTGTACTTCGCGAGGAGCGCCACGCCGACGGCGACGCCGGCCCACACCCAGCGGGCGCCCCGCGCGCGCGCGAGGAGCCACAGCGCTGCCGTGTAGGCGGCCGCCACCGGGGCATCGGGGAGCGCCATCCCGCCCACGAGGCACATCATGGGCTGGCTCGCACAGAGCAAGGCGCCGCAGGTCACGGCGACGCCCTTCCCCCAGCCTGGCCCGCCGGCGCCGGGCGCGACGTGGTCCGCGCCCTCCCACAGCTCGCCGGCGAGCAGCGCGGCGAAGAGGACGGTCAACCCTCCGGCGAGGAGGAACGGCAACCGCAGCCCGAGCTCGCCGGGTAGGAGCGGCGCGGTGATTGCGATGAGCCACGCCACGAGCGGTGGGTGATCGAAGTAGCCGGCGGCGGGACGGAGCGACCAGAGCCAGTAGTACGCCTCGTCCGTGTAGAGCTCCGTGCCGGAGAAGGCGAGCGCGCGCAGCACGGCGGCGCCGGCCGCGAGGGCAGCGGCGACGGCGACGGCGCGGCGTGCGGAGCGCGGCACGCGCGCATGGTAGTGCATCGCACCCCGTCCGTGCGGAGCGGCGAGCCGAGGGAGGGCGACGGCTTGCCCCGAGGCCGAGGAGCCCCTACAACCGCCAGATGACTTTTCGCGAAGCCGTCGGCCGGCGCGTGCTCGTCTTCGACGGCGCCATGGGCACCCAGATCCAGGGGCACCAGCTCAAGGCGGCCGAGTTCGGCGGGCAGGAGGGCGCGAATGACCTGCTCACCCTGACCCGCCCCGATCTCATCGAGGACATCCACGGCCGCTACTTCGCGGTCGGCTGCGACGTGGTCGAGACGAACACCTTCGGCTCGTCGCGCCTCAAGCTCGACGAGTACGGGCTCGGCCACCGCACCTACGAGGTGAACTTCCGGGCCGCGCGCCTGGCCCGCCGCGCCGCCGAGCGCCACGCCACGCCCGGGCAACCGCGCTTCGTGGCCGGGTCGATCGGCCCGACCGGCCTGTTGCCCTCGGCCTCGGACCCGGTCCTCTCCAACGTGACCGCCGACGCGCTGGAGCGCGTGTTCTTCGAGCAGGCGCGCGGCCTCGTGGACGGCGGCGTCGACGCCGTCATCATCGAGACGCAGCAGGATCTGGCGGAGCTCCGCGCGGCCGTGCTGGCGGTGGACGCCTACCGGAGGGAGTCGCTCAAGGACGTCTTCATCATCGCCCAGCCGACGCTCATCGACGCCAACGGCCGCATGCTGCTCGGCACCGAGATCGGCGCGGCGCTGGCGGCGCTGGAGCGGCTGCCGGTCGACGCGATCGGCCTCAACTGCTCCACCGGCCCGGCCGAGATGCGCGAGAGCGTGCGCTACCTGGGCGAGCGGTGCAGCCACGTGGTCTCGTGCCTGCCCAATGCCGGCATGCCGGAGAACGTCGACGGGAAGGCGGTGTACAAGCTCTCGCCCGCCGCGCTCGCGAGCGCCCTCTCCGAGTTCGTGCGCGACTTCGGGGTCGGCATCGTCGGCGGCTGCTGCGGCACCACCCCCGAGCACCTGCAGCGGGTGGTGGAGGCGATCCGCGCGCTCGACCTGACGCCCCGGCCGCGCCCGAGGCCGCTGCCCGAGCTCGCCTCGGCCATGAAGTCGGTGCCGCTCGACCTCCAGCCGAGGCCGCTCATCGTCGGCGAGCGCGTCAACTCGCAGGGCTCGAAGAAGGTGAAGCAGCTGCTCCTCGCCGACGACTACGCGGGCATCGTGCGCATCGCACGCGACCAGGTGGAAGGCGGGGCGCACGTGCTCGACGTGTGCGTGGCCCTGAACGAGCGCGAGGACGAGGCGGCGCAGATGCGCACGCTCGTGAAGCTCCTCGCCCAGGCGGTCGACGCGCCGCTCATGATCGACTCGACCGAGGCCGATGTCGTCGAGGCGGCCTTGAAGGTCCACCCCGGCCGCTGCATCGTGAACTCGATCAACCTCGAGAAGTCCGGGGAGCGGGTCAAGAAGGTGCTCCCGCTCGTCCGCCGCTACGGCGCGGCGGTGGTCGCCATGACCATCGACGAGAAGGGCATGGCGCAGACCGCCGAGCGCAAGGCGGAGATCGCCCGACGGACGGTGGAGGTGGCGAGGGAGTACGGCGTCCCGCCCGACGCGCTCGTCTTCGATCCGCTCACCTTCACCCTCGCCACCGGCGGCGAGGAGTACCGGCGGAGCGCCCTCGAGACCATGGAGGGCATCCGGCGCATCAAGGCCGAGAACCCGGGCGTCTTCACCTGCCTCGGCGTCTCGAACGTGAGCTTCGGGCTCTCGAAGCCGGCGCGCGAGGTGGTGAACTCGGTCTTCCTCTACCACGCGGTGCAGGCCGGGCTCGACCTCGCCATCGTCAACCCGAAGGACATCCGCGGCTACCAGGAGATCTCGGAGGAGGAGCGCCGGCTGGCGGAGGACGTGGTCTTCGACCGCCACCCCGACGCGCTCTCTCGGCTCATCGCCCACTTCAGCGGGAAGGCGAGCACCGGCGCGGCGCAACCGGTCGAGGAGCTCTTCGCCGGCAAGACCGCCGAGGAGCGTATCCACCTCCAGATCCTGCACCGGCGCCCGGAGGGCATCGAGCCCCTCATCGACGAGGCGCTCACCCGCCGGCCTCCGGTGGAGGTGCTGAACGGCGTGCTCCTCCCCGCCATGAAGGACGTGGGCGACCGCTTCGGCGCCGGGGAGCTCATCCTCCCCTTCGTGCTCCAGTCGGCCGAGGTGATGAAGAAGGCGGTCGCGTACTTGGAGAAGTTCCTCGACCGCGTCGAGGGCACCTCGAAGGGGAAGGTGGTGCTCGCCACGGTGTACGGCGACGTGCACGACATCGGGAAGAACCTCGTCAAGACCATCCTCTCCAACAACGGCTTCGACGTGTTCGACCTCGGCAAGCAGGTGCCGGTGGCGACCATCCTCGAGAAGGCGATGGAGGTGAACGCCGACGCGATCGGCCTCTCGGCGCTGCTCGTCTCGACGTCGAAGCAGATGCCGTACTGCGTGCAGGAGCTGTCGCGCCGCAACCTCAGCTTCCCGGTGCTCATCGGCGGAGCCGCCATCAACCGCAAGTTCGGCTACCGCACCCTCTTCCTCGAGGATCGCAGCCCCTACCCGGGCGGCGTCTACTACGCCCGCGACGCGTTCGAGGGCCTCGACATCGTGGAGCAGCTCCTCGACCCCAAGCGGCGCGAGCAGCTCAAGACCGAGGTGCTGCAGAAGGCGATGAAGCAACGCGACGCGCCGGAGGCGCCGGTGCTGGTCGCCGCACCTGGCGTGCGGAGCCCGATCCTCCCGGTCGGCAAGGCGCCCACGCCGCCGTTCTGGGGGCCGCGCGTCGTGCCGCCGAGCGACCTCCGGCTGCAGGACGTCTGGCCGCACCTCGATCTCATCGAGCTCTACAAGCTCCAGTGGGGCGTGCGATCGAAGGACAAGGTCGAGTACGAGCGGCTCATCCGCGACGAGTTCGGCCCCAAGCTCGAGGCGCTCAAGGCGGACATCCTCGCGAACGGGTGGCTCACCCCCAGGATCGTCTACGGCTACTTCCCTTGCCACGCGGACGGAAACGCCCTCGTCGTGCTCGACCCGGTGCACCGGAAGGAGCCGCTCGCGCGCCTCACGTTCCCGCGCCAGCCGGACGAGAAGCACCTGTGCCTCGCCGACTACTTCCGCGAGGAGCCCGGCTCGGACGTGGTCGCCTTCCAGGTGGTGACGGTCGGCACGGAGGCGACCCGGCTCGCCGACGCCTGGCAGGAGGCGGGCGAGTACAGCCGCGCCCTCTACCTGCATGGCCTGGCCGTCGAGACCGCCGAGGCGCTCGCCGACCACTGGCACGCCGTCGTCCGCAAGGAGCTCGGCCTGCCGGCATTGCAGGGAAAGCGCTACTCCCCCGGCTACCCCGCCTGGCCGGAGCTCGTCGACCAGCGCCAGATCTGGAAGCTCCTCGACCCTGAGCGGACGATCGGCGTCTCGCTCACCAGCGCCGACCAGATGGTGCCCGAGCAGTCGACCTCCGCCATCGTCCTGCACCACCCCGAGGCGGTGTACTACGTCGTCCGCGGCGCGCCGGGCACGCAGGGGGCGGCGGCGGTGAGCTGAGGGCCACCAACCTCCTGTCAGCTCCCCCTCGGCGCCCACGTCCCCACCACGGCCCCCCCGACGATGAGGCCCATCGCCGCGGCCGAGGTCGCGTGGAGCCGGCCGGCGCCGGCGAGCGCGATGAGCAGCGTGGAGAGGAGTGGCGTGAGGTACGCGAGCGTGCCCACCACGCGCGGATCGCCGTCGCGTAGCGCCCGATCCCATAGGTAGAAGGCGGCGCCCATGGGCCCTAGGCCGATGGCGAGGAGCCACGGCACGTCCGCGGCGGCGAAGTGGTAGTGCGGCTCGAAGAGCGCGTGACAGAGGAGCGCCAGCGCGCCGGAGGCGAGGCAGAAGGTCGACACCGCGGAGGTGGCGAAGCCGCCGAGCCGCCGGGTCGCGAGCGAGAAGGTGGACCAGATCACGGCCGCCGCGACGGCGAGCGCGTACCCGAGGAGGCCTTCGCGGGCGAAGCCGAGCCGGCCGCCGGTGACGAGGAGCGCAGCGCCCGTGAAGCCGAGGAGCGCGCCCACCACGTGCCGCGCCCGCAGGGCCGTCCCCGGGACGAACAGCGGGGAGAGCACGACGATGAGGAGCGGCCAGAGATAATTGAGCAGGTTCGCTTCCACCGGCGGCGCGAGCCGCAACGCGAGGAACAGGCAGAAGTGGTAGGCGAAGAGGCCGTAGACGCCGAGCGCCAGCACGGGCAGGCGAAGTCCGCGCACGCTGAGGCGGCGCGCGCCGACGAGCCCGCCGAGCAGGAGCGCGCACCCGACGAGCAGGAAGGGCGGCACGCGCCGCAGCGCGAGCGCCAGGGTGGCGAGCATTCCCCATAGCGCGATCGCGGCGAGGGCGGCGGCGACGGCGCGGCGGGGCGTCGGCATGGCGGCGCAGCCTAGCAGACCGGCCGGACCGCTAGCGCTTCAGCGCTCCGTTCGCCTCGACCGGCACCTCGATCGCGCCGAAGTCGGCCAGGCCCTGCAACCGCACCGCGGCCCCGGAGAGGAGGTCGGCGATACCCTGCGCCGCGCCGACCGTGGAGAGCCGGATGGGGATCGAGATGACCGCATGCCCGCCGGGCGGCACCGCCGCGAGCGGGTGCGAGCCGCCTGCCAGGAGGTCGTGCTGTCCGACGCGGAGCCCGTAGGTCAGCGCGCCGACCGGCAGCGGGAAGCCGTTGCCGTTCTCGACGCGGAGCCGGACGTCGATGGCGACGTCCGCGAGCGAGGCGTTGCGGACGGTGATGCCTTCGATGCGAAACGAGGGCGGCCGCGGGATGGCCACCCGGTCGCGGTGGTCGAACGGCAGCTCGATCGTCCCCAGCGCGGAGCCCACGCCCGCGCTGCCGGTGATGCGGTACGCCACCTCGGCCCGGGAGAGGAGGACCTCTGCGAGGCGTGGAACGTCGCGCCAGCGCAGCCGGACCGGGATGGACACGGCGGCCGCGCCGCGCGGCGGCACCTGGATGCCCGCCGGGAGCTCGCCCTCGCCCGCCTGCGTCCCCTCGACCTCCAGCTTGTAGGTGAGCCGGCGTAGGTCGAGCCCGAGCTGGTTCGGGTTCTCGAGCTGGTAGTGGAGGGCGATCGTCACGCCCTCCAGGTCGAGCTGGTCGGCCGACCAGGACTGGAAGCTGAGCTTCGGCGGCTCGAAGCCGCCCTGCGCGAGGCGCTGGAGGAAGGCGCAGCCCGAGAGCATGAGCGCCAGGGCAGCGGCGAGGAGGACGGAGGGGCGGCGGTCGTTCATGGGTTCGGGCGCGGCGCGCCCGGAGGGACGGCCGACGTCCTAGCCTATCCCAAGCACGACCGAGCACGCGGCCGGTCGGGTAGCATCGCCCTCGCGACCAGCCGGTTAGATTGATCAAGTGAACCGGACCGCTCGCCCGCCCGTCGTCTGCCTCGTGCTCCTCGGCGCGTCCGCTGCGGTCGGTCGAAGGAGCTGCCATGGCGCCGTCGCTGATGTCTCCCGCGTTCAAGAGCGGAAGTGAGATCCCGTCCATCCATACGTGCGAGGGCAGGGACACGTCACCGCCGCTCGAGTGGTCCAGCATGCCTCCCGGCACGAAGAGCCTCGCCCTGATCGTCGACGATCCGGACGCGCCCGATCCGAAGGCTCCGAAGATGACGTGGGTGCACTGGGAGCTCTACGGCATCCCGCCCACGGCGACCGGCCTCGCTGCCGCGATCGCCTCGAAGGACCTGCCCGCCGGCACGCGCGAGGGCTCGAACGATTGGAAGCGCACGGGATACGGAGGTCCCTGCCCGCCCATCGGACGGCACCGCTACTTCTTCAAGCTCTACGCGCTCGACGTCGCGCTGCCCGACCTCGGGGCGCCCACGAAGGCGAAGCTGGAGAAGGCGATGGAGGGCCACGTGATGGGCCGCGCCGAGCTCATGGGGACCTACCAGAAGCAACGTTGAAGCGGTCCGCTCGCGTTGCGAGGGCTCACCAC
>DASPZP010000032.1:0-13403 GCA_035636195.1 Anaeromyxobacteraceae bacterium | reverse complement strand
GAGCGCCAGAGGGTCGCCTCGTGCCAGCCCACCGGCGGCGAGCCAGCCAGGGCGCCCAGGCCGAGCGAGCCCACAGCCGCCGCGGCGAGGACGAAGGAGGGAAGATCGAGCGGGCTCCTGGCCCAGACGCGCCGGCCGAGGAGGCGCAGGGCGAGGAGCGCCCCGGCCACGAAGGCGAGCGCGATCTGCATCCCGGCCACCGAGATGGGCAGGAAGAGCGCGTGCGCGAGCACGCCGAGCGCCGCCACGGCCTCGAGCCCGCGCTCGAGGCGCGCCCGCGCCGGCGCGGGGAGAGGCGCCGGAGCTGCGGACGTCATCGGCGGGGAGGTCATCAGGCGAGCCTCTTCACCGAATAGGCTCCGGCGGCGAGGAAGAGCGCGTCGGGGAGCCAGGCCGCGGCGGCGGGCGGCAGCCGCCCGGACACTCCGAGCGACCAGCAGATGCCCTGCACCCCCCAGAACACGAACGAGACCGCCACCGCCTCCATCAGCGCGGCGGTGAGGTGGCCCTTCCGCTCCCGCCGCAGCGCGAGCCCGAGCGCCAGGAGGCCGGCCGGGATCCCGGCCAGCGGGTAGGAGAGCCGGTTGTGCCACTCGAGCGCGAAGTCCTGGGCCGGCAATCCCAGGCGCCGCCGCAGCGCCTCCTGCTCGCGCAGCGCCGAGCGGCGCATGTCGCTCGGGCGGCCCGGGCGCACCGCGAACGCGCCCGGATCCTCGTCGAAGCGGTAGGTGCGCGAGGCGGCGGTGACCGTCGCCACCGAGCCGTCGCCGGGGAAGCTGCGCTCCTCCACGTCGGTGAGCACCCACTCCCCGGGAGCGGCGCCCGGCGCCATGCGCGCGGCGTCGATGCGGCGGCGGAGGCGGAACTGCGGCGTCACCTCGAGGACCGTCACCCGCTCGAAGCTGCTGCCCTCTCCGGCGCCGCGCAGGTGGTAGATGCGGTGCCCGTCGCGGCCGCGGAACCAGCGCTTCGGCGCGCGCGAGCGGGCGAACGTGCCAGACCGGTGAAAGCGGGTCGCCATGATCTCGTCGGCGCGCGCGGTGGCGTTCACCACCACCGCGTCGCCCATCCAGACGAGGACCGTGGCCACCAGCGCCGCCACCGCCAGCACCGGAACGGCGACGCGCCACGGACCCAGCCCGAGCGCGCGCATGGCCGTGTACTCGCGGGTGCGCCGGAGCGCGCTCGCGGTGACGGCGGCCGCGAGCAGCATGGCCGCCGGCGCGGTCTGGTACGCGACCACCGCGCTCTTGTGGGAGTAGAGCTCCAGCACCGCGCGCACCCAGCCGGCGCCGTTGAAGATGCGGGCGTTCTCGGCGAAGTCCACCACCAGGAACAGGATCACGACCGCCGCCAGCGAGGAGACGAAGGCGATGAGCGCCCGCCGCGCCAGGTGGAGGAACAGCGTCACCGCACCGCCCCGGCGCCGCGGCGCTCCATGAACGACAGGGCCGCCAGGCCCGCCAGCGCGAGCGCCAGGTTGGCGAGGTTCGGCCCGAGCCAGGGAGGGAGCGCTCCTCGCTGCGAGAGGCTCTCGCCGAAGCGCAGCGCCGCGTAGTAGGCGACCACCGTCACCAGCGTCGCCGTGTAGCCGAAGGCGCGGCCGCCGCGCCGGGAGCCGGCGATCGGGACCGCCAGGACTCCGAAGGCGAAGAGCGCGAGCGGGCCGGCGATGCGCCGGTGCAGGAACGTCCACGCGCCGCGCGCCGCGACCGGATCGGGCGCGCGCCGCGCCAGCGCCACGATGTCGGCCGGGTACATCTCGAAGGGCGAGCCGACGAGGCGGTTGCGGTCGGAGAGCGCCTCGCCCACGCCAATCGTGATGTTGGCGCGGCGGTAGTCCGCGGCCACGTACTCGTCCGAGCGCAGCTCCTCGCGGTGGACCTCACCCCGCTCCAGCACGAGCCGCATCGCCTCGCCGGAGCCGGCCGGCTCGATGCCGCCCGCCTCCGCCAGCGCCAGGAGCGGCGCCGCCGGGTCGGTGCGGTCGGAGATGAGCACGTGCCGCCAGCGCCCGCCCTGCGACCCCTCGGCATAGAGCGTGAGGTCGGGCAGGTCCTCGTAGAAGACGCCCGCGCGCACGTCGTTCGTGACGTTCTTGCGGATGAGGTCGTTCACCCGCTGGCGAGCGTCGCGCAGCCCGGCCGGCTCGAGCACGAGCCCGACCCACAGCGCCACCACGCTCAGCACGACGCCGAGGCCGATGGGCACGCGCGCCAGCCGCGTCGGCGAAAGCCCGGCCGCGGCGATCGCCACCAGCTCGCGGTCCTCCGCCAGCCGGCCCGTGCCCACCACGCAGCCGAGCAGGAAGGCCACCGGCAGCACGTAGCCGAGGAAGTGCGGCACGAGATCGAGCGCCACCGCGCCCAGGTCGAGCGCCGAAACCCCGGCGCCGAAGAGCACGTCGGCCTGGGCGAGGATCTGGGTGGCGAGCAGGATCTGGACGAGGAAGACGAGCCCCGCCGCGAACGGGAGCAGGATCTCCCGCGCCAGGTAGCGGTCGAGGAGCGTCACGCGCTACGTCGCGCGCCCGGCCAGCTTCGCTTGCAGGGCAGCGTCCTTCGCGTCCACGTCTCGGGCCATGCGCTCGCGCTGCTCCCGGACCTTCGTGGCCAGGGCCGGATCCGAGCAACCGAGGATCCGCGTCGCCAGGAGCCCCGCGTTGCGCGCGCCCGCCTTGCCGACGGCGAGTGTCCCCACCGGCACGCCGGCGGGCATCTGCAGCGTGGCGAGGAGGGCGTCGAGGCCGCGCAGCTCGGTCGCGGCGAGCGGCACGCCCAGCACCGGCAGCTCGGTCTCGGCGGCGACCACCCCCGCCAGCGCCGCCGCGGCGCCGGCGCCGCAGATGATGACCTGGATGCCGCGCCCGGACGCCTCGCGGGCGAGCCGGCCGGTCCGCTCGGGGGTGCGGTGGGCCGACGCGACGTGCACCTCGCAGGCGACGCCCATCTCGTCGAGCGCCTTCTTCGCCTCGGACATGACCTCCCAGTCCGAGTCGGACCCAATCATGATCATGACCTTGGCGCTCATGGACCCTGGGCCTCCTTAAGGCCCTCTCCTCGCGTCACTGTAACCCGATGTCTCGCCGGAAGTGGCCCCCGCGGAGGCGGATGCCGGTCATCGCCCGGTAGGCGCGCTCGCGCGCCTGGGCGAGGTCGTCGCCGATGGCGCAGACGGTGAGCACGCGCCCGCCGGCGGTCACGACCCGGCCGTCCGGTCCGGCCGCGGTGCCAGCCTGGAACACCTGCACGCCGGCGTCGAACGGCCCCGCGAGCCCCTCGACGACGTCCCCCGCCGCCGGTCGCGCCGGGTAGCCCTCCGCCGCCAGCACCACGCCCATCGCCGGGCGCGGATCGACCGCGATGGTCGTCGCCGAGAGGTCGCCCCGGGCCGCGGCGAGCAGCGCCGGCACGAGGTCGCCCGAAAGCCGCATCAGGATGGGCTGCGTCTCGGGATCGCCCAGGCGGGCGTTGAACTCGAGCACGCGCAGCCCGCGTGGCGTCAGCATGATCCCGGCGTAGAGCGCGCCGCGGAAGGGCCGCCCGCGCCGCGCCAGCTCGCGCAGCGCCGGCAAGAGCACCCGCTCCTCCACCTCTCGCGCAACCTCCGGCGTCACCTGCGCGGCAGGCGAGAAGGCGCCCATGCCGCCCGTGTTCGGGCCCCGATCGCCGTCGCCGACGCGCTTGTGATCCTGCGCCGACGGCAGCACCCGGACCCGCTCGCCGTCGGCGAGCGCGATGACGCTCGCCTCCAGACCCTCGAGCTTCTCCTCGACGACGACCGTCGCCCCGGCCGCGCCGTGGACCCGCCCGACGAGCATGTCCCGCAGCGCGCCCTCCGCCTCGGCGAGGCTCCCCGCCACCACCACGCCCTTTCCGGCGGCGAGCCCGTCGGCCTTCACCACCACCTGCCCACCGCGCGCTCGCGCGAAGGCGAGGGCGGGCTCGAGGTCGCGAAACGTCCCGTGCTCGGCGGTGGGGATCCCCGCCGCCAGCATGACGTCCTTCGCGAACGCCTTCGATCCCTCGATCTCGGCGGCCGCCGCGCTCGGCCCGAACACCGCCACGCCATCCTTCCTCAGTCGGTCTGCCAGGCCGGCCACGAGCGGCGCCTCGGGCCCGACCACCACCAGGTCGATCTGCAGGCGGCGCGCCTCGCCGGCCAGCCCCTCGACGTCGTCGGCACGCACGGGGATGAGCTGCGCCAGGGATGCCATGCCGGGGTTGCCGGGCGCGCAGTAGATGGCGCGCACGAGGGGGCTCTGTGAGATCTTCCAGGTGAGGGCGTGCTCGCGACCCCCGGCTCCGACGACCAGGATGCGCATGACGGCTCCCTCAGTGCCGAAAGTGGCGCATGCCGGTCGCGACCATGGCGATGCCGGCGGCATCGGCCGCCGCCACCACCTCTGGATCCCGCACCGAGCCGCCGGGCTGGATGATGGCGGTCGCGCCCGACTTGATGATCTCCTCCACCCCGTCCTTGAACGGGAAGAAGGCGTCCGATGCCACGGCCGAGCCGCTCACCTCCAGCGCCGCCTTCATGACGGCGGTCTTCACCGACTCGACCCGGCTCGTCTGGCCGCCGCCGATGGCGGTCGTGCGATCGCCCTTCGCGAACACGATGGCGTTCGACTTCACGTGCTTCACCACCTTCCAGGCGAAGAGCAGGTCCCTCCACTCCTTGTCCGTGGGCGCGCGGCGCGTCATCTGCTGGCAATCCTCGAGCCGGATGCGCCCGAGGTCGCGGTCCATGACGAGGAGCCCGCCCACCGTCGAGCGCAGCTCACGCGCGTCCTCGGGCCGCCGCTTCCAGCTGGCGCGCGGCTGGGCGAGCCGTGGGCTCTCCAGCAACCGCAGGTTCTTCTTCGTGGCGAGGGTGGCGCGCGCCTCGGGGGTGAAGTGCGGCGCGAGGATGCACTCGAGGAAGAGGTCGGTCAGCTCCTTGGCGGCGGCCGCGTCGACGGGACGGTTCAGGGCCACGATGCCGCCGAAGGCCGAGACCGGATCGCAGGCGCGAGCGCGCGCGAACGCGTCGGCCGGCGAGGCGCCCGTGGCGACGCCGCAGGGCGTGTTGTGCTTGATGACGGCACAGGCGACGTCGTCGAACTCCTTCACACAGGCGAGCGCGGCCTCGAGATCGAGCAGGTTGTTGTAGCTGAGCTCCTTGCCCTGCAGCACCTCGGCGAAGGCGACGGTCGGCTCCTCGGGCTCGCGCCGAGCCCGGTAGAAGGCTCCCGCCTGGTGCGGGTTCTCTCCGTAGCGGAGGTCCTGCGCCTTCTCGTATTGCACCGCCAGCACGTCCGGGAAGTGGCGCACGTCACCGCTGGCCGAGCCCCGGGCCGACAGGTACTCGGCGATGGCCGAGTCATAGGCCGCCGTGTGCGCGAAGGCCTTGCGCATGAGGAAGAAGCGGGTCGGCTCGCCGACGGCGCCGCTCTGCTCGATCTCACCCGCCACGCGGTCGTAGTCGGCCGGATCCACGACCACCGCGACGTGCGCCGCGTTCTTGGCCGCGCCGCGGACCATGCTGGGGCCGCCGATGTCGATCTCCTCCACGCACTCCACGAACGGCTTACCGGCCGCGACCGCGTCGCGGAACGGGTAGAGGTTCACCACGACGAGGTCGATGGGGAGGATGTCGCGCGCCTGGACGTCCGCCTCGTCCGCGGCGAGTCCGCGGCGGTACAGGATGCCGCCGTGGATGCGCGGGTGGAGCGTCTTCACCCGCCCACCCAGGATCTCCGGCGCCTGCGTGAACTCGCCGACGGGCGTGACTTTCAGGCCAGCGTCGGCGAGGGCGCGCTGCGTACCTCCGGTCGACAGGAGCTCGATCCCCCGTGCGGCCAGCCGCCGCGCGAACGGGACGAGACCGGTCTTGTCAGAGACCGACAGGATGGCACGGCGGACCATGGGCACCTCCTGGAAGGGTGCCCCTTGTAGCGTTCGCGGGCGCGATCTTCAAGGACCGGGTCGCCTGGCCAGAAAGCGTGCTGGCGGGGTCGAGCCCCCGCCTCCCCAGATATGCGGCAGAGGAGCCACTCACACCCTCTCCCCCGGCGGGGGAGAGGGCGGGGTGAGGGGCCCTCGAACAGCGCTAGTCCTCGTCGTCCTCCGGGAAGGCTGGTGCCCGCTCCGTCACGACCGGGGCGCGTGGCTCGTCCTCGGTGATGGTGCGGAGCTTCGAGAGGCCCCGCGTCTCGACTTGCCGGATGCGCTCCCGGGTGAGATTCATGATGCTGCCGACCTCCTCGAGGGTGATCCCGCCGCGGTCGGCGACGTCGAGCGCGCAGGTCTCGTCGAGCTCCCAGATCTCTCGGTCCGGGAAGTTGAGCTTGATCGAGCCCGTCTCCGGGTTCACGTCCAGATACAGGTGGTGCTTGCAGGAGATGAACATGCACGGGCGCGCGCCGGTGGCGCAGTCTGCCCGCGAGCGCGGCCGCGCCTGCTCGATCTCCTGGATGGTCTGCTGCAGCTCCGGGTCGACGAACCCGAGCGCCCGCTGCCGACGCAGGTCGCGCGCGATCTCCTTGCGCGACATCGTCTTCGAGCGTTGCCGCTCTTGTGGGCCGGCGGCGAGGCGCTCTCCCGCTGCCTCGCTACCCTCCGCCGGCCCGAGCTCGTCCGCCTGCTGCGCCTCTGGCCCGTCGGGCCGATCGCTCCGCCTCGCCTCGCTCATCCCACGCCTCCCATCCCCTGATCCGTCCACCCACGTGGACGGCCCTGTCACCACGCCATGGCGCCCCGAGGGCGCCTCCCTCACCCGCCCGTCAGCTCCGGCACCGACCGGCGCACGGTCGCGATCCGCCCTCCCACCCGCTCCACCCGGCGCAGCGCCGAGCGCATCTCGCGCTCGGCCCGCGAGAGCTCGCGCTCGACTTCGCGCCGGCGCGGGTGGCCGTGCGCGCGGCGTTCCAGATCGGCCACGAGCTCGCCCCAGCCGCCCTGCACCGCCTCGAGCCGGTGCTTCACCGCGACGAAGCTCTGCCGGACGTCGTCCAGCGTCAGGCCCTCGGCCAGCATCTTCTTGATGAGGTCGATGCGGCGGACGACCGCCACCGGGTAAAGCCCGGTCGAGCCGGTGTGCTTGCCCTTGCGGCCCACGCGGCGGCTGCGCGGCAGCAGTCCGGCCTGAACGTACTTGCGGAAGGTGGCGGCCGAGAGTCGGGCGCCGCGTCCCTGGAAGAGCTTCACCACCTCCCTGCTCGTCACGCCCCGTGCGCGCCCGCTCTCCAGGCGGGCGAGGTCGGCGGCGGTGAGCAGGAAGGGCATTCGTTATTACCTTGTGAATAATCTCTTCAAAAGTTGACACTGAAAATACTCTACCGACGCAGGTTCGTCAACACGCGCCCGGAACGGGACGTCCCGCCACAGGTCGATCGTGAGCGGGAATTGAAGAGGACGGCGGGGTGACGCCCGGACCGATCAGCGGCTCAGGCGCGGCTCCCAGCGCACGCGCCGGCCGGGCACGACCTCGACCACCGCCTCGGCCGCTCCAGCCGGGCCGCTCGCCCGCAGCCGGTGCGGACCGGCCGGAAGGCGTCGCGTGTGATGAAGCACCACCTCGAACGCGGCCGCGCCATCGATCTCCACCATGGCCCAGGGCGCCACCCGGACCTCGAGCTCACCCGCCTTCGCCACGCGGCGCGCAGTCGGGGTCGCGGACGCCCGTCCTCCCTCTCCCCCGGCGGGGGAGAGGGCCGGGGTGAGGGGGCTCGGAGTCGCAATCGCAGCCGGAGTCGCTGTCGCGGTCGCCGCCTTCCCCCTCGCGGTCCATGCCGCGACCCCCGCCACGGCCATCCCCGCCGCGAGCGCGCCGGCGACGACCGGCCACCACCTCCGCCCCTGCCTCGCGACCACCGCCGTCCGCGTGGACTGCTCCTCCGGCGGCACGGTTCCCTCCGCCACGCGCACCGGTGTCCCAGGAGCTTCGCGCACCAACGTCGGCTGCAGGGCGGTCCGCGGAGCGGGCGTCGCCCCTTCCGGCCACAGGCGGCGCATGAGCGCGCGCAGGTCGAGATCCTCGTGCCCTCCCGCGAGTCGCAGGCGCGAGGTGGCGAGCGCGTCTCCGAGCGCCTCGGCCGAGGGCGTCCGCCGCGCCCGGTCGCGCTCCAGGGCCGCCATGGCGATCTCGTCGAGCGCCCGCGGCACCGCCTCGTTCCACGCCGAGGGAGGCGAGAGGGGCTCCTGCGCGAGCAGCGCCACGAGCGTCGCTGCGTCCGTCTCGCGCGCGAAGAGGCGCCGGCCGGCGCACAGCTCCCACAGCATCACCCCGACGGCGAACACGTCGGCGCGGGCGTCGACGGGCTCGCCGCGCGCCTGCTCGGGCGCCATGTACGCGAGCTTCCCCTTCACCGTCCCGGGTGCCGTCACCTCAGCCGCGCCGAGGGCGTGGGCGATGCCGAAGTCGGTCAGCTTCACCTCGCCCTCGAAGGAGAGCAGGACATTCTGCGGGGAGACGTCGCGGTGGACGAGCCCGGCCAGGCGGCCGCCGTCCTCGAGCCGGTGCGCATAGCCGAGCGCGCGCGCCACCTCGGCGCACACGTGGACGGCCCGCGCGAGCCCGAACCGCACCCCCTGCTCGCGGCACCGATCGACCACCTCACGCAGGGTGCGCCCGCGCACCAGCTCCATCGCGATGTAGTACCGCCCGTCGACCTGGTCGAACTCGAAGACCTGGACGATGTTGGCGTGGGTGAGCCGTGAGGCGAGCCGCGCCTCCTGGATGAACATCCGCTCGAAGTCGCCGCGCGCGTCGTGGTCGCCGCGGATGAGCTTGAGGGCGACCTCCTTCACGAAGCCCTCGGCCCCGGGCGCCTCGGCCCGCCACACCTCGGCCATCCCGCCGGTCGCGACCGGCTCCAGCAGGCGATATTTCCCGAACGAGCGCACCAGCGGTGCATCTTAGCGCACCGCGCCCGGCCGCTGCCCTTCCGCACGAACGGTCGCGGACCCACGGCCGACTACATCGGCCCTATGCGTGATCGGCGATGGGCTCCAGCTCCAGGATGGGCTCCTCCTGGGCGGGAGCCCTGTGAGGCGGCGCCGGGGCGCGACGCGGCAACGGGGGCGGAACCGACCTGAGCTGCCGGGCCACCGGGGGGATGATGACGGCCGCGTGCTGCTCGAACGAGGCTGCGCGCAGCCTCACCCGCTCCAGGCGATCCAGTCCCTCCGCCAGGGCTTCGTCGAGCCACTCGTCCACCGCGAGCCGTTCGGCGGGGCTCACCGGAGCGCCGCGCGCGCGCAGCGCCTCCCAGATGCAGCGGTGCAGCACCTTGAATTCGCGGGCGAGCTGAGCCGCTCCAGCGTTCGACCGCACCAGCACGGCGCAGCGGTTCCAGGCATCGTGTGAACGGCGGCCCGCGTCCCCGCCCCCGAGCGCGAGCGACATCTCGCGCAGGAGTGGTGCCACGGCGAAGGCCAGGGCCGGGTCCTTCGCGGCGAGCTCGCGCTCCACGCCACGCCGCCACGCCGTCGCGATCTCGCCCCGGTGCTCCTCCAGCAGCAGCCCGATTCCTGTCGAAGCCACGCCCGCCTCCCTCGCCGAAACGAACCGGGGCCCGGAACCGGCCGAACCCCTGACTGTGTTTCAGCAAGGAATCTGCCAACGCGATAGCGCCCGATCCAGCTCGCCCAGGTGAAAAGGGTTTCCCACCCGTGGCGCGCGGAGGGACAGCGCGTCGCTCCGGCGCACCACCACCCCCGGGAGGGGGGCGGTCCGACGTGCTAAAAGGGAGCCTCCGCCATGATGCTCGCCCCGCTGCTCGCGCTCGCCGCGCTCGCCGCACCGCCGCCTCCCCCGGATCCGCGCGTCACCCTCCTCGCAGCCATGGAGCAAGAGGCGAGCCGCTCGATGCAGCGGCTCCACATCGCAGGGTACGAGCCGCCGTTCTTCCTGTCCTACCAGCTCAAGGACCTGCGGCAGGAGGAGGTGAACGGGCGGTTCGGGGCCGTCATCGACGACGGCTCGCGCCACGATCGCCGGCTCTACGCCGACGTGCGGGTGGGCAGCTACGAGCTCGATTCGTCCGGCCGCGATCCGATGCAGGCGTTTCTCGGGGAGGAGGGGCAGACCTGGTCCGCCCCGCGCGACGCTCCGCTCGACGACGATCCCCAGGCGCTCCGCAACGCGCTCTGGCTGGTGACGGACGAGAAGTACAAGGAGGCGCTCTCCAGCTACTTCAAGAAGAAGTCGAAGGGCGTCTACCGCGCCGAGGACACCGAGCGGGCGCCTTCCTTCACGCGCGAGCCGCCGCAGCGGCAGGTCGACCCGCCGCGCGCGTTCTCGTTCGACCGGCCGCGCTGGCGCGCCGAGGTGCGCCGCCTGACCGCGCTCTTCCGCGAGCACCCGACCGTCTTCGAAGCCTCGGTGAAGGTGACGGGAGAGAAGCAGGTGCGCTGGTTCACTTCCAGCGAAGGCGCGGCGCTGGTCACGGAGGAGGTGCTGTTCGGCGTGCATGTCCAGGCGGTGGCGCGCGCGGAAGACGGGCAGCTGCTCGAGAACAGCCGCGACTTCTACGCGCGGTCGGAGGCGGCCCTCCCCGACGCCGAGAAGCTGGCGCGCGAGGTGCGCGCGCTCATCCTCGAGCTGGAGGCACTGCGCGTCGCACCGGTGGTGGACCCCTACACAGGGCCCGCCATCCTGGCGCCGGAGGCGACGGGCGTCCTCTTCCACGAGGCGGTCGGCCACCGGCTGGAGGGCGAGCGGCAGGACGACGACAAGGAGGGGCAGACCTTCAAGGGCCAGATCGGGAAGCCCGTGCTGCCGGCCTTCGTCACCATCGCCGATGATCCCACGCTCCGCGCAGCCGGCGAGGTGGCGCTGAACGGCTCTTACGCGTACGACGACCAGGGCGTCCCCGCCCGGCGGACCGTGCTGGTCGAGGACGGCGTCCTCAGGACTTTCCTCCTCTCGCGCCGGCCGGTGAAGCCCTTCACCCGTTCGAACGGCCACGGGCGCAGCCAGGGCGCGCTGCCGCCGGTGGCTCGCATGGGAAACCTGGTCGTCAGCTCCAGGAAGCAGGTGCCGATGACGGAGCTCCGGCGCCTCCTGGTGGAGGAGGCGAAGCGCCAGGGGAAGCCCTACGGGCTCGTCATCCAGGACATCACCGGCGGGAATACCAACACCATGTCGTACGGGTACCAGGCCTTCAAGGGGACGCCGCGGCTGGTGTACCGCGTCGACGTGGCCACCGGGAAGCAGGAGCTCGTACGCGGCGTGGAGCTGGTGGGCACCCCGCTCTCGAGCATCAACAAGCTCCTCGCCACCGGCGACGAGCTGCGCGCGTTCAACGGCTTCTGCGGCGCCGAGAGTGGCTACGTCCCGGTCTCGACGGTCGCCCCGGCGGTCCTCATCGGCGAGATCGAGCTGCAGCGCGTCGCCCGCGCCAACGAGCGGAGCCCCATCCTCCCCGCGCCCTGGAACGAGGGCCCTCGGCCTTGAGCGCCCCGCCCCCCACCCTGCCCTTCGCGCTCCCGCCGCTCGACGCCCTGCTGCTGCGCGGACGTGGCGAGGCGCTCGAGGCGCTCGCGCTGGCCGGATGGCGTCCGTTCGCGATCCCCATCTCCCTCGACGCCGAGCGGCGGCGGCTCCTCAACATCGACCTCACCGAGCCGGACGCAGCGTGGACCAGGGACGGCGAGCTCATGGCCGTGGCGCACGTCGAAGCCGACCGCGCCGGGCGCGTCACGCTCGTCGAGGTGACGGCCGCAGTTCCGGTGTCGCCGGAGCGGCTCGCGGCGGGCTGGCTCCCCGGCGCCGGCGAGCCCAGGGTCTCCGGAGGCGCGGACGCCCGGCAGTGGGTGTGGGGGCCCGAGTCCGGGAGCAGCGCCACCGTGTCCGGCGAGCCCGTGAGGCTCTGGGTCTGCGCCGAACGCGCGTACGGAGATCGGCTGTGGGTGGTGGCGAGCGTGGTGCGCAGGGGTTGAGGGCCGGCGGGGGACAAGCCCCCGCCCTACACCTGCGCCGCCGTAGGGCGGGGGTTCATCCCCCGCCGCAGGCTTCCCATCCCCGCCATGTGACGTACCGGCGGAACTCAGCCTCGAACGCCTCGGCAGGGATCCCGATCGCCGTGCGGAAGGCGGCCTCGAACCCGTGCCCGCCGCCCATCTCCGCGAGCACCCGCTGCACGCGCTCGGCTCCGTACCGGTCGAGCAGGAACTGGAACGCGTGGTGGGCCGCGCCGTAGACGAGGTCGGCGTCGCCCTGGTAGAGCGGCTCGGGATCGGAGATGGGGTCGCCGTCGCGGGGCATGCGCCCCGGCCGGCCGCCTGCGGAGGGGGTGCCGCCGCCCGCGCCCGGGGTCTTCGCGTTCGCGTAGAAGGCCCACAGCGACTCCGGGCGGCTGCGCTTGTGGCCCTGGCCGGCCGCGACGCTCGCCATCCCCTCGCGGAACCAGAGCGGGATGCCCTTGTAAGGCCAGGACCAGGCGCTCCCCGCGCGCTGGTACATGACGCAGTGGGTGAGCTCGTGCGCCAGCAGCTCCTCGATCTCCGCCGGCGCGGGCGGAAAGATGACGTTCCAGGTGCGCGGCGACTGGAGGTCGATGGTGTCGAAGCGAGCCCAGGCGCGCAGCCAGGCGAAGCCGTCGCGGTGCACCGCCTCCTCCAGTGCGGCGTGGCTCGGGTGGAGCACCACCGTGACCGGCACCCGGAGCTGCCCCCAACGCTCGGCGCTGGGGACCGCCTTCACGAGCGCCTCGGCCACCCGCCGGGCCGCCGAGGCGTCCCGGGCCTGGTACTCGAGCCGGACGGTGCTCTCGCCGACGGCGATGGTCTCCATCCGGGCCGGCGCTCCGTCCGGAACGCGGGGAGCGCAAGCGACGAGCGCGCACCCCAGGGCCGTCGCGAGCGCTCGCATCCATCCATCTAGCGCTCGGGCGGAACCTCCGGCAAGGCGTCCACGCCGGCCAGGGTGAGGAGAAGCGGGGCGATGTGCGTGAGGTCCCGCACCTCGGCGACGCGCGCAGCGGCGGGGCCGAAGGCGAGCACGGGCACGGCGGCGCGGGTGTGGTTGCGCGAGGAGAGGTCCTCCACGTTCCCATGATCGCTCGTCACGACGAGCGAGTCGCCGTGGGGGAGCGCGGCGACGATGGCGCGCAGGAAGCGATCGATGCGGGAGAGCGCCTCGCCCGCCTGCTCCATCGAGCGCGCGTGCCCGGCCTCGTCCGTCTCGAAGAACTCGAAGAGGGAGAGGTCGTGGCCGCGCGACAGCTCGAGGAACACCTCGGCCGCACCCTCGGGCGACCGCTGCGGCAGGCTGGCGCCGAACGCGGCGGCGCGACGACCCGTGAGGTCGTGGGTGAGGCCGCGCCCGGCGCGCGCGTCGGCCCAGGTCCGGAAGACGCCCGGCCCGGCCGAGAAGGCGACCGTGGTGGCCGAGGCGCGCGGGCGCCGCCTCCCGAG
>DASPZP010000031.1:0-9483 GCA_035636195.1 Anaeromyxobacteraceae bacterium | reverse complement strand
ACGCCGCGGCGGCGGGTCTCACGGAGCTGCGAATGGACCGCCACGTGGCGCGCAACCTGGCGGGGCGGCACGTGGACGAGGTCTCGGCGCCGACGCGCGGCCGCGAGCCCTCGTAGCGTGAGTCTCGCCCCCTTCTCTCCGTCCGGCGCGCGGACGGGCGGGCCGCGCCGAGGACGCGCCCGCGGGGAGAACCTCCGGCAAGTGGCGCGATCTCCCTGGCAAGGTCCGTGCTTCGGGCTGCGGCATGTCCTTCACCGCCTTGCTGCTCGCGTCGCTGGTGGGCGGCGCGCCCGGCCTGCGAGCCGAGCCGCCCGCCGAGATCCTCTCCTCCCCCGCTGCGGCCGCCGCCGCGCGCGTCGAGGCGGCCCGGCTGCTCGGGCTGGCGCTCGCAGGCGAGCCTCCCATCGAGCGCGTGCAGCGCGCGGCCGAGGCGAGGGCGGCGCCGACGCGGGCCGATGCGGCGGGGTGGGGCCGGCGGGCCCGGCTGGCGGCGCTCGTCCCACGTGTCACCGCCGAGTACCGGCACGACGAGCGCAGCTACCGCGTGCTGGGTGTCAGCTCCGGTGCCGAGGTCGACTACCTGCGCTCCACGCCCGGCGACTCGGTCTCGGTGCGGCTGGGGTGGAACCTGGAGGGGCTCGTCTTCGGGCGGGGTGAGCTCGACGCCGCGGCCGCGGCCGAACGGGCCGAGGGAAAGCGCAGCGCGGCCGCCGAGCGGGCCACCCGCCTGTACTACCAGCGCGTGCGACTGCGCCTGGCCCTGGCGGCGAGCCCGCCCACCACCGGGCGCTCCCGGGCCGAGCAGGAGCTGGAGCTCGAGGCCGTGACGGCCGAGCTCGACGCCCTGACCGCGCTCTACGGGGAGACCGCCCCGTGATGCGCCTCGCGGCATTCGCCGTGGCGGCCGTGGTCGCTTGCGCGCCGTCCGCGCCGGCGCCTCGCGTGCGCGTCGTCTCGGCCACGCCAGCGGGGGTGGTGGCTCCGGACGAGGTGGTCGTGGAGCTCGTCTTCAGCGGGCCGGTCGATGCGGCGAGCTTCGCCGGCGGGGGGCAGCTCGGGCTCGGTCGGCGCGAGGATCTGAGGACGCTGGAGCAGCAGTCTGAGCTCGAGGGCGGTCTCGCGGGTGGCCCGGTGATCCCCTCGCGCGTCTCCGTCGAGGACGGCGGGCGGCGCATCGTCCTGCGCCCGGGAGCGCCGCTCGCGCCCGAGGCGCCGTACGCGGCGGTCCTGTCGCGCCTCGCGCTCGCGGCGGACGGGCGCGCCATCCTCGATCCCGAGGGGAAGAGCCGCGCCTTCGCCGTCCTCTTCGAGACCGGGAAGGTCGTCGATCGCACGCCGCCCCGGCCGCGCTGGGTCGTGCCGCCGCACGGGCCCTTGCCGCTCGATGCCGCCGAGCTGCGGGTCGCCTTCGACGAGCCGGTGGAAGGCGCGCTGGCGCTCGGCGGCGGGGCGACCTCCGGCCGTGCGGTGGTCGAGTCGCCGGAGGTGCTCGGACTCGACCTCACGGCCAGGCTCACTCCCGGGCCGCTGGCGGTGGATCTCGCCGGCGTCCACGACGCTGCCGGCAACGCGCCAATCGCGCTCGAACCGCTCACCGTGAGCAGCTGTGCGTCCCGCGGCTCGCCCGAGCTGGAGGGCGTGACGCGGGCCGTCTCGGGCGAGCTGTCGCTCTCGTTGCGCGCCTCGCTCGCGGGCATGGGCAGGCTCCTCGCGGAGTTCTCGGCGCTCCCCGGCGAGCCGGCCTGCGGCGCGGCTCCGGAGTCACCCGCGGTCTCGCTCGTGCGCGGAGAGGTGCTGCCGTGCCCCGGGTGGGAGCCGTGCGCGACCGTACCCGCCATCTGTCCGGGAGAGGTGAGGGTCGGCGGCCTGTGTCCGGGCAGGAAGGTGCGCGTGCGCCTCAGTGGCGAGGATCTGGCGCGGCATCGCTCGGTAGCCGGCCCGTGGCTCGAGGCGGCCTCGCTGCCACCGCGTCCGGCGCCGGTCATCTCGGAGGTGCTGTCGGACGCCGACGCGCCCGAGGCGGGCGGGGAGTACGTCGAGGTGGCGAACCTCGGAACCGGCGAGGCCGACCTCTCGGGTTACGCGCTCGCGAAGCGCACCAGCTCCGGCGCGTTCACGCGCTGCACGCTCGCGCAGCTCGCCGGGGGCGCGGTGCCGCCAGGCGGCCACGCGCTCCTGGTGGGCGGGAGCTACGACGGCCGGTACGCGCTCGCCCCCGGCACGTCCATCTACCGCTGCGGGACGAGCGCGCTCGCCGGAGGGCTCGCGAACGACCGCGCGCCGGCGCTCGTGCTGGAGGACCCGCTGGGGCAAGTCGCCTCGAGCGCCGGCGTGGCGGAGGCAGCGGCGCGCTGTGCCGAGGGCGCGCTGGAGCGGGTCCACCCGGCGGCGCCGGACGCGTCCGCGAACTGGGCGTGCCCGGGCACGAGGACGCCGGGCGCCTGCAATCGCAGCACGCCCCCCGAGGAATGCCCGCGGCGGCCGTGGTGACCTCTCCGCCCGCGGCGGCCGGGTTACACCCCCTCTCCTGCGGGCGGCCATGGTTACACCCCCCCTCTCCCCCTGCGGGGGAGAGGGCTGGGGTGAGGGGCCACCCGTGCGCGTGCGCGCTCGTTGCGGTCCCCCGACCCGCGTGCTAGCGGTGCTCTCCGGTGCGGCCTTACGAGCTCATCAAGGCGAAGCGCGACGGGAGGCCCGTCACCCCGGAGGACCTGCGCGCGCTCGTCGATGGCTTCGTGGCTGGCGACGTCCCCGACTATCAGATGGCCGCCTTCTGCATGGCGGTCTTCTTCCGCGGGATGACGGACGGCGAGACCTCCGCCCTCACGCAGGCCATGCTGCACTCGGGCGACGTTCTCGACCTCTCCGATCTTCCTGGGGTGAAGGTCGACAAGCACTCCACCGGCGGGGTGGGCGACAAGGTCTCCCTCGCGCTGGCGCCCATCGCGGCGGCCTGCGGCGTGGTGGTGCCCATGATCTCGGGGCGTGGCCTCGGCCACACCGGCGGCACGCTCGACAAGCTGGAGGCGATCCCCGGCTTCCAGGTGCGACTGCCGGTGGAGCGCTTCCGCGAGGTGCTCGCCTCGACCGGCGCCTGCCTGATCGGCCAGACGGACCGGCTCGCCCCCGCCGACCGCCGTCTGTATGCGCTGCGCGACGTGACCGCCACGGTCGAGTCCATCCCGCTCATCGCCTCCTCGATCATGTCGAAGAAGCTGGCGGAGGGGATCGACGCGCTCGTCCTCGACGTGAAGGTGGGGTCGGGCGCCTTCATGAAGCGGGTGGAGGACGCGGAGCGGCTGGCCAGGGCCTTGCGCGGCATCGGCGAGGCGATGGGAAAGCGCGTGGTGGCGCTCCTCACCGGCATGGATCAGCCGCTCGGGCGCGCGGTCGGGAATGCGCTCGAGGTGAAGGAGGCGGTGGAGCTCCTGCACGACGACGGCCCGGAGGACCTGCGCGAGGTGACCTTCGAGCTGTCTGCCGAGATGGTGGTGCTGGCGGGGCGCGCCGCGTCGCTCGACGAGGCGCGCGCCCAGGTGCGGGAGGTGGTGGGCGACGGGCGCGCCTTCCTGAAGCTGTGCCAGATCGTGGAGGCGCAGGGCGGGGACCCGGACGCGCTGGCGGACCTGACGCTCCTCCCCTCCGCCGAGGGCACGCTGCAGGTGGCGGCGCCCAGCGGCGGGACGGTGCAGGCCATCGACGCGGAGGCGATCGGCCTCGCCGCGGTGGCGCTCGGCGCGGGGCGATCGCGGGTGGAGGACCCGGTCGATCACGGCGTCGGCCTCATGGTGCTGAAGAAGGTCGGAGACCGGGTCGAGGTCGGTGAGCCGCTGGCGACCGTGCACTTCGGCAAGCGCGGCGAGCCGGCCACGGCGGTGGCGGACCGCGTCCGCCGTGCCTACCAGATAGGTGAGCAGGGGCTGCCGACCGAGCCGATCATCCTGGGGCGGATCGCATGAGCGGCCCGATCGAGACATCATCTCCCTCTCCCCCGGCGCGGGAGAGGGTCGGGGTCAGGAGGCTCTCGGGATGAGCAAGGCCGACCTGCAGGCCCGCCTCGCTTACGCGCTCGCCTGGATCCGCGGCCGCACCGACGCCCAGCCTCGCGCCGGGATCGTGCTGGGGTCGGGGCTGGGCGCGTTCGCGGCTCGGCTCACCGACGCGGTGGTCATCCCCTACGAGCAGATCCCCGAGTTTCCCGTCTCGCGCGTGGTCGGCCACGCCGGGCGGCTCGTGGTGGGCGATCTGCCCGGGCCACGGGGGCCGGTCACGGTGGCCGTGTTGCAGGGGCGCGTGCACGGTTACGAGGGCTGGAGCGCGCAGGACGTGGCCTTCGGCGCCCGCACGCTCTGTCTGCTGGGCGTGCGCGTCCTCGTCGTGACGAACGCCGCCGGCGGCGTGAATCCCGACCTCGGGCCGGGAGACCTCGTCCGGATCGAGGATCACTTGAACCTCTCCGGGCAGAACCCGCTCGCCGGCCGGAACGACGATCGGCTGGGGCCGCGCTTCCCCGATCTCACGCACGCTTATGACCCGCAGCTCGGTGCCAGCCTCGATGCCACCGCGGCCCGCCTCGGGATCCCGCTGGAGCGCGGCGTCTACGCCTGCATGCCGGGCCCGAGCTACGAGACGCCAGCCGAGATCCGGATGCTGCGCACCCTGGGCGCCGATCTGGTCGGCATGTCGACCGTGCCCGAGGTCATCGCGGCGCGCCACATGAGCGTGCCGGTGGTGGGCGTGTCGCTCGTGACGAACCGCGCCGCCGGGCTCGCCGGCAAGCCGCTCAGCCACGCGGAGGTCGCGGCGGTCGCGACCCGCGAGGGAGAGCGGCTGGGAACGCTCCTCGCCACCTTCCTGGGCGAGCTCGAAGTTTGAACGAGCACACGCCTGGCGCTAGGCTCGTCAGGCCATGAGCCCACGCGATCCCGCCACACCTCCGCCGCCGGCCGCGGCGGACCGCCGCGACAGCCTGCGTGTTCCGATCCGCCTGATGGTGCGCGACGTCGCGCTCGGGGGCTCCTTCGACGAGCACAACGGTAACCTTTCGCTGGGGGGCGTGTACTTCACGGAAGGTCATCCGCCCTTCGGCTCGCGCGTCGAGCTGCGCTTCATCGTGCCCGGGCTGCGGGGGGAGGTCCGGACCGAGGGCGAGATCCTGCGCGTCGCCCGCGATGGCCGGGCGTTCGGCGCCTATGTGAAGTTCGCCGACCTGCCGCTCGAGACCGAGCTCGCCATCGCCCGGTCGCTGGAGGCTGCCCAGCCGTGAGGCGCGCCGCAGGCGCGGACCGGCTGGTGGGAGCGGCGCGGGCGGCCCGCCGCCGCGCCTACGCGCCCTACTCGCGGTTCCGGGTGGGGGCGGCGGTGCGCGCCCGGGGCCGGGTCTTCGAGGGGGCGAACGTCGAGAACGCCAGCTATGGGCTCACCCTCTGCGCCGAGCGGAGCGCGGTGACGGCCGCGGTGCTGGCCGGCGCGCGCCGCCTGGACGCGGTGGCGGTCGCGAGCGGGACGAGCCCGCCGACGCCGCCCTGCGGCATGTGCCTGCAGACGCTGGCCGAGTTCGCCGGGCCCGAGCTCCCGGTCCTCCTCGCCGGCGCCCGCGGCGCGGTCGTCGAGACCACCCTCGGCGAGCTCCTGCCGCGCGGGTTCTCGAAGCGCTTTCTCTGATCGACCGGTTATCTCTGTCTCCGATGCGCACCTTCCGCTCGCTCTCCGAGGCCGCCGGCGCGCTGCGCGGCTGTGCGGTGGCCATCGGCAACTTCGACGGCGTGCACCTCGGCCACCGGCAGCTCTTCCAGCTCGCCCGCGCCGGAGCGGCTGCGCGGGGTGGGCCGGCGGTGGCGCTCACGTTCGAGCCGCACCCGGTGCGGGTGCTGCGCCCGGCGCTCGCCCCACCGCTCCTCACGCCCCTCTCGCGCAAGCTCGAGCTGCTGGCGGAGAGCGGGCTCGACGCCGTGGTGGTGCAGCCCTTCGATCTCGCCTACGCCGCCTCGGACGCGGCCGAGTTCGTGGCGCGGGACCTCGTCGGCCACCTCGGCGCCGCCGAGGTGGTGGTCGGCCACGACTTCACCGCCGGGAAGGGCCGCACCCGCGTCGACGGGCTGCGGCAGCTCCTCGCCGCGCGGGGCGTGGCCCTCACGCTCGTCGATCCGGTCGCGTGGGAGGGCCTCGTCGTCTCCTCCACCAAGATCCGGGAGCTCCTGCTCGAGGGGCAGGTCGAGGCGGCCGCCGAGCTCCTCGGTCGCCCGCACGACGTCGAGGGGGAGGTCGTGCGCGGGGCCGGGCTCGGACGCCAGCTCGGCTTCGCCACCGCCAACCTGCGCGCGGAGGCGATGCTACCGGCCAACGGGGTGTACGCGGTTCGCGCGCGGCTCGGCTCGGCGGAGCACCTCGGTGTCGCCAATGTCGGCGTGAAGCCCACCGTGCAGCGCGCCGGGCCCGTGACGGCCGAGACGCACCTCCTCGACGTGGAAGGCCGCGATCTCTACGGCGAGTGGTTGCGCGTCGGCTTCGTGGCGCGGCTGCGCGAGGAGCGCCGCTTCCCATCCCTCGAGGCCCTTCGCCGGCAGATCGAAGAGGACGTGAGCCGGGCCCGGGAGCTGCTCGCGAGCATGGCGCCGATGTAAGCCAACGTCGGTATTTACGTATTGATTACGCGGGGTTGCGGACGGGGCTTCCTTGACCCCTCTCGGGACCCGCTGTTACAGTCCGAGCGGCTGCTCGCTCCTCTACCTTCCGCGGGGAAAGACCACGATGTCGGGACGGCTCGGTGAACTGCTGGTCCGGGAGAACCTCATCTCCCTGCAGCAGCTGCAGAAGGCCCAGGAGGACCAGCGCAAGACCGGCGGCCGCATCGGCTCGCTGCTCGTGCGCTCCGGCGCCATCGCCGAGGGCGATCTCACCAACTTCCTCTCCAAGCAGTACGGCGTGCCGGCCATCAGCTTGAAGGACTTCGACGTCGACGACGAGGTCATCAAGCTCATCCCGAAGACCATCGCCGAGAAGCATCAGGTCGTGCCGGTGAACCGCGCGGGCAGCTCGCTCATCATCGCCATGAGCGACCCGTCGAACATCTTCGCCATCGACGAGATCAAGTTTCACACCGGGTATAACGTCGAGCCGGTGGTCGCCTCCGAGCAGGCCATCAAGGAGGCCATCGAGCGGTACTACGCCGAGAAGGGCCCCAGCTACGACGAGCTGATGCAGGGCTTCGACGACTCCGAGGTCTCCATCATCGAGGCCCAGGACGGCGAGGAGGCCGTCGACCTCGAGAAGAGCGCCGGCGAGGCGCCGGTCGTGAAGCTGGTGAACCTCATCCTGCTCGACGCCATCAAGAAGGGCGCCTCCGACATCCACGTCGAGCCCTACGAGAAGGACTTCCGGGTCCGCTTCCGCATCGACGGCGTGCTGTACGAGGTGATGAAGCCGCCGGGGAAGCTCAAGAGCGCCATCATCTCGCGCCTCAAGATCATGGCCGAGCTCGACATCAGCGAGCGCCGC
This sequence comes from Anaeromyxobacteraceae bacterium, assembly GCA_035636195.1. GTDB lineage: Bacteria > Myxococcota > Myxococcia > Myxococcales > Anaeromyxobacteraceae > Anaeromyxobacter_A. The sequence continues at coordinate 1,986 of DASPZP010000031.1, read as the reverse complement.
CTCCCGCAGGACGGCCGCATCAAGCTGAAGCTCGGGCGGGGCAAGGAGATGGACTTCCGCGTCTCGGTCTGCCCGACGCTCTTCGGCGAGAAGGTGGTGATGCGCCTCCTCGACAAGTCGAACCTCCAGCTCGACATGACGAAGCTGGGCTTCGAGGAGGCCCAGCTCAAGGAGTTCATGGACGCCATCGAGCGCCCGTACGGGATGGTGCTCGTCACCGGCCCCACCGGCTCCGGCAAGACCACCACCCTCTACTCGGCGCTCTCCAAGCTGAACGAGGTGGCCTGGAACATCAGCACCGCCGAGGACCCGGTCGAGTTCAACTTCTTCGGCATCAACCAGGTGCAGATGCACGAGGACATCGGCCTGAACTTCGCGGCCGCCTTGCGCAGCTTCCTGCGGCAGGACCCCGACATCATCATGGTCGGCGAGATCCGCGACTTCGAGACGGCCGAGATCGGCGTCAAGGCGGCCCTGACCGGCCACCTGGTGCTCTCGACGCTCCACACCAACGACGCCCCGGGCACGGTCTCGCGCCTCCTCAACATGGGCATCGAACCCTTCCTCGTCACCGCCTCGCTGAACGCCATCGTGGCCCAGCGGCTCTGCCGAAAGCTCTGCCCGGAGTGCAAGAAGCCGGTGCAGCTGGAGGAGCAGGCGCTCCTCGAGGCGGGCTTCACGGCCGAGGAGCTCCCCACCTTGCAGGCCCACGAGAAGGGCGACGGCTGCAAGAACTGCAACGACCGCGGGTTCAAGGGCCGCGTGGCCGTCTACGAGGTGATGCCGCTCTGGGACGGCCTGAAGGAGCTCATCATCCAGGGCTCGTCCACCGCCGAGCTGAAGCAGGAGGCCATCCGGCTCGGCTTCAGGACCCTGCGCATGAGCGCGCTCAACAAGGTGAAGCTCGGGGTGACGACCCTCTCCGAGGCGGTCGGCAACACGGCGCCGGACCGGTTCTAGCTTCGCGGCGGGGGACGGCCCCCACCTCAGGAAGACCGGCGGTCCAACGGAATCGGAGATCCTCGTGGCGAACCTGCATCAGCTCCTCAAGGCGATGGTCGAGAAGGGGGCTTCCGACCTCCACATCACCACCGGCTCGGCGCCCCAGCTCCGCATCGATGGCAAGCTGGTGCCGCTCAAGACGGGGGCCCTCTCGCCGGTCGAGACGAAGCAGCTCTGTTATTCCATCCTCACCGACGCGCAGAAGCACAAGTTCGAGGAGGAGAGCGAGCTCGACCTCTCCTTCGGCGTGAAGGGGCTGTCGCGCTTCCGCGCCAACGTCTTCATGCAGCGCGGCGCGGTGGCAGGCGCCTTTCGCACCATCCCCTTCAAGATCCTCTCCTTCCAGGAGCTGGGGCTGCCGCCCATCGTGACCGAGCTCGCGAAGAAGCCGCGCGGCCTCATCCTGGTGACCGGTCCGACCGGTTCGGGCAAGTCGACCACGCTCGCCTCCATCATCGACAAGGTCAACACCGAACGGCACGAGCACATCATCACGATCGAGGATCCGATCGAGTACCTGCACCCGCACAAGAACTGCATCGTGAACCAGCGCGAGGTGGGGGCCGACACGCAGGGCTTCAAGAAGGCGCTGAAGCACATCCTCCGCCAGGACCCCGATGTCGTGCTCATCGGCGAGATGCGCGATCTCGAGACCATCGAGGCAGCGCTCGTCATCTCCGAGACCGGCCACCTCGCCTTCGGCACGCTCCACACCAACAGCTGCGTCCAGACCATCAACCGCATCCTGGACGTCTTCCCGCCGCACCAGCAGCCGCAGGTGCGCGCCCAGCTCTCCTTCGTGCTGGAGGGCGTGTTGACGCAGAACCTCCTGCCGCGCGCGAACGGGCCGGGCCGGGTGCTGGTGCTCGAGGTCATGATCCCGAACGCCGCCATCCGGAACCTCATCCGCGAGGACAAGGTCCACCAGATCTACTCGCAGATGCAGATGGGCCAGCAGAAGTTCGGGATGCAGACCTTCAACCA
>DASPZP010000030.1:0-28756 GCA_035636195.1 Anaeromyxobacteraceae bacterium | reverse complement strand
GCTGGGATCTGGCCCGTCCTGTGCGACTCCGGTCAGATCGAGCAGGTGCTGCTCAATCTCGCGGTGAATGCGCGCGACGCGATGCCGATCGGCGGCAGGCTGACGATCGAAACGCGCAACGTGCAGTCGGTCCCGCTCGAGGCGCCACGGCCGGGTGAAGTAGAGCCCGGGGAATGGGTGCGCCTCCTCGTTCGCGACTCGGGATGCGGTATGTCGCCGGAGGTGAAGGCACACCTCTTCGAGCCGTTCTTCACGACCAAAGGTCCAGGGGAGGGGACGGGTCTCGGTCTCGCGACGGTCCACGGGATCGTCGCCCAGAGCGGTGGGCGACTCCGCGTCGAGAGCGAGCCCGGCGAGGGGACCACCTTCGAGATCTACTTCCCGCGTTCACGAGCCCAGGCGACGAAGGCCGCGACGCCGCCGATGATCGACACGAAGACTTCGGGGACGGAGACCATCTTCGTGGTCGAGGACGACCACCACGTCAGAGACGTCACGGTGCGAAGCCTCAGGGCCGCCGGCTACCGGGTGCTCCTGGCGGGCAACGGGCGAGAGGCGTTCAAGATCGCAGCCGGTGAGACAGGCCGGGTTCACCTGCTCGTCACGGATGTGGTCATGCCCGAGCTCGATGGCCGTGCAGTGGCGGACCGTCTCCGGCTCCACTTTCCGGACCTGCGCGTGCTGTTCGTCTCCGGCTACGCGAAGGACGCGATCGCCCGACACGGGGTCTTGGACCCGGAGATCGAGTTCCTGGCCAAGCCGTTCACGCCGGCATCGCTCCTGGCGCGGGTTCGATCGCTGCTCGACGTCCCGCTGCCTCGGCCCCGCCCTACTTCAGCAACGCGTTCACCTTCTGCATGACCGCGAACGCGTCGGCGACGTAGAGCACGTCGGCCTTGCCGCGCGCCCAGCCGCAGCTCGGGTCGAGGTTGACGGCCCGCCGCTCGTTGATGAAGCGCCAACCCACCACGTGCGGCTCCTCGCCGTGGCAGCAGGTGGCGAGCCCCTTGGGATGTCGCGGGGTGGCGCCGGTCTGGCCGATCTGGTTCATGTGGCTGAGGAAGCTCAGGACCTGGTTCCCCTCGCCGGACAGGTCGGCCAGCGACTTCGACGAGCCGAGCGAGGCCTGTGCCTTGCCGATGAAGTCGAGGATCAGCTTCGCGGCTTCCTCCACGTGCGGCTTGCCGTCGACCTGCTTCTTGGTCCAGCCGGCGCCTGCCACGAAGAGGACCTTCGCGTCGGGGCGGATGGTCTGGGCGTCGCTCTTCGGCGCGCGCAGGCCCTTCACCCGGGTGCGCTTCTGCGCGTCGGACAGCGTGAGCGCCACCGCCTCCAGCGCAGGAGCGGCACCGTCGGCCTGGAAGGCGACCTGGGTGCCGGGATCGACGAGGAGGACCCACGGGCGCGCGGTGCGCTTCAGGGTGGCCTCCATCCGCTGGCGGTAGAACCACCTCGTGACGACAGGTGAACCGTCCTGCGCCGCCAGCGCCGTGATGTGCGTGTCCACCTTGCCCCCCAGGCGATGGGCGACCCCGGGCAGGACGCGCGCCAGCCGGGAGGTGGCGGGCGCGACCACGATCGAGGGCGCGGCCGCCTTCGCCAGCGCCTCGGCGGCGGCGGCGTCGCTGGCGTAGCGGGCCTGGGCGAGGTCCGGGCTCGTCAGGGCGAGCACCTTCACGGCGCCGCTGCCGCCGAGCTGCGCGGCCGCGGGCGCGGTCGCGGCGCCGAACAAGCCCAGGACGAGCTGGCCCTTCGTTGCGACGGCGAGCTGCCGGGCGGCGCCGAGCGCCTCCAGCGCCGCCCGAGGGAGCTGGCCGTCCTGCTCGGTGTGGGCGAGGAAGAGGATGGTGTCCATGGTGTCTCCTACTCCTTCGAGATCCACTCGACGAGCTCGGCTGCGATCGCGTCCGGCGTGAGGTCCTTCACCACGCGGGTCTCGCGCTGCTGCTTCGGCAGCTGCACCGCGAGATACTGGAGGTCCCCCACCCCGACCTTGGCCGGCTTCGCCTTCTGGAGGGCCGGCATGATGGCCTTCATGTTGGCCATGCCGACCTGCGGGTTGTTGCGCGGCTCGGGCAGGTTGCCGGTGGCCCAGCCCAGCACCGCCGGCGGTCCGGCCACCACCGAGACCTGATGCTGCCCACCTTCGACGCGCTCCAGGATCTCGAGCGAGCCATCCGGCTGCGGGGTGAGCTGGTCCACGCCCTGGAACTGATCCTGGATCCCGAGCCGTTCTCCGACGATCTGGAGGGTGGCGCCGGCCCCGCGCGAGCCCGACTCCCAGCCCCCAAAGAGGAGGAGCCGCGCGCGGTCGAGGCCGGGGATGCCGTTCACCGCGTCCGCCAGCGCCGCCGCGGTCTCGTGCGCGTCGATGAAGCCGCCGGCGGGGCCGTCGAGCGCCACCAGCTCGAAGGGCACCTTCTGCCCGACCGCCATCATGACCTGCTGGAGCTTCGCCTTCGGCCCGAGCGAGACGAGCCACACCTTGGAGCCGGGCGTCTTCCCGGCGAGGCTGGCCGCCTCGTAGAGCGCCTGCGCCGCCCACGGGTCGAGGACGGCCGGCAGCATGAGCTCGTTCTTGAGGCCCGGGCCGGCGGGGCCGGCGATGGGCTCGAGCGTCTGCAACGGATCGGGGACGACGCTGCCGCAGACGACGATGTGGAAGGCGCTCATCCAGGGTCCTTTCGTGTTCACCTCCCTCGCCCCGCGCAGCGGGGAGAGGGCCGGGGAGAGGGGCAGGCTTTCCTAGTTCTCGGCCGAGTGCAGCCCGCCCGCGGCGGGGCGGAAGGCGATGTTGCCGTGCTCGCCGTCGAGCGCCTGCGTGCAGTTCCACAGGCAGGCGCCGCAGTGGACGCACTTCTCGCGGTCGAAGGCGGGGACCTTCCCCTCCCCCGGCGCGATCGCCTGCGCCGAGCAGATCTCGATGCAGGTGCGAGCGCCGCAGCCCTCGCAGACGGCGGGTTGCAGGAAGACGACGTGATCGGCGTAGCCGGAGGGCGCCTGCACCTTGCCGCCCATGAGCAGCGCGTCCTGATGCGTGACGAGGAGCTGCCCGTCGTACTCGAGCTCGGGCCAGCCGGCGGCCTTCATGAGGGCGGGCGCGAGCGGGACGTTCTTCGCGCGGCACTCCGCACGCAGCCGATCGACCTCGATGGCCGGGATCTTCCCGGCGTACCACTCCTCCAGCGACTGGAAGTGCTCCTGTGGCGGGACGGGCTCTGGGCCGAGGTTGATCTTCCCATGGGTCAAGCCCGAGAGGGCCATGCCGAGGAAGCCGGTGACGACGCCGCGGCCGAAGCCGTCGCGCGCCTTCTCCGCCACCCGTCCCTCCTCCTCCAGCCAGCTCTGCCGGCGCCGGGCGACGTAGGCCCGCTCCAGGTTCTCCTTCGTGAACGGCTCCTTTCGTTGCAGGAGCTCGAGGACGCCCTCGGCCAGGAGCGCGCCGCTCGTCCACGCCTCGTCGACGCCCGAGCCGGTGAGCACGTTCGTCGTGCCGGAGCCCTCGCCGATGCGGGCGAAGCCGTCGCCGACGAGGTGCGGCTCGCCGCGCTTGCCCGACTCCTGCAGCGTCTTCGCGCCCCAGGAGCGCATCTTCCCGCCCTGGAGCTGCTTCCAGAGGTACGGGTGGCGCAGGTAGTGCTGCAGGTAGAGGTAGGAGGTACGCACCGGGCTCCCCATCCACGAGGGGACGAAGATGCCCACCGAGGCGACGCGGCCCGGGTGCACGTAGAGGAAGCCGAAGATCTCCGGCTCGGGGTAGCCGATGGTGTGGAGGACCGTGCCCTCGGGCAGGGTGCAGCTCTCGGGCAGGTCGACCACGAGCTTCATGCCGACCGCCCACTCCCGCACGTGGTGTCCCTCCGGCATGCCGAAGCGCCCGTCGAGCGCGCGCCCGACCGCGCCCACCGGGCCGTCGGCAACCACGGTCAGCCGCGCCTTCACGTCCATGCCGGGCGCGTAGCCGGCCTCGGGGCGGCCGTCCTTCGCCACCCCCTGATCGACGAGGCGGACGCCCACCACTTGCTCCCCCTCCACCAGCGGCTCGGAGACCGGCGTGCCGGGCCACAGCTGCACCTGCCCGGTGGCCATGAGCTGCTCGCCCACCCACTGGTTGAACTGCCCGATGGAGAGGACGAGCCCGCCGGCCTTGTGCAGGAATTCGGGGGTGTAGGGGAGCTCGAGCGCGTGGTCCCGGTACGGCAGGGCGAACCGCATCGCCTGGATGCCGAGGTCGGCCGCCTTCAGCGTCGCCGAGCGGCGGCTCGCGCCGTGCGGGTCGAGGAGGTAGACCACCTTCTCGTCGCGGATGGCGGTCGCCATCGGGATCTGGGCCGGGTCGAGGTCGGGGAAGGTGGCGCGGATGCCGCGCGCCTTCGTCACCACCCCCGACACGCCGAAGCCGAGCCCGTCGGCGCGCTCGTAGCACACCACCTGCGGCGGCAGGCCGGGCGACACGGCGCTCTCCAGCGCCGGACTGCCGTCCTCGTTCTGGAGCCTGCGCGCGAGCGTGGTGAGGAACCCGCCCATGGCCGGCCCGAAGCCGACGCACGCGATGTCCACCTCCATCGTCGGGCGCTCCTGCTGCTCGACGGACGCGTCAGCTTCGTTCTCGTGCGACAAGGCAGCTCCTTGCGTGAAGGGCGGAGGGCGGGGTCCCGCGACTAGACGGGGTAATCGAGCGCCTCGGGGATCATCACCTTGCAGAGCGCCTCGGCGGCGCGATCCTTCGCGAGGCGCGCGCCGGTGAGGCACTGATCGAGCTTCATCCGGAGCACCGCGAAGTCGGCCACCCGCGTGCAGTGGGCGCAGGGCCCGGCCTTGTCGGGGTGCGTACCACCCTCGCCGATGACGTCGACGGCGCAGCTGCCGATGCCCGGGATGAGGTCCTCCAGCTCGTCGAGGTCCTTCGCCTCGTAGCAGGCCTTGCGCGCCTCCTCATCCCAGGTCGGGTGCTTGTTGTACCCATACACGAGCTCGGCGCAGATGCGCCCGACTTCACCCGAGGCGCGGGCGCACTGGACGTGCGCGAGGTCCTCGTAGAAGCTCACCAGGCCGGGCAGGCCCTCGGCGACGACCGGGTTCTCGCCGCCGTTCTGCTCCAGCGCGATGACGTCCAGCACGAGCGCGCGCGCCGCCATCAGCCAGGCGAGGGAGTCGGCGAGGGTGAACGTCACGCCCTGGCGAGGCCCCTGGTAGAGCCGCTCGCCCGCGGCGTCGGTGGCCACCTGCAGGTGCTGGTAGGTGTAGCGCCACAGCACGAAGGCCGAGGCGAGATTGCACGCGCCGGTCTCGGGGCGCTCGCCCGCGATGTGGCGCAGCTCCTTCGTCCAGGCGTCGAACTGGGCCAGGAAGACCTCGTTCTGCATGCACACCGAGAGCTGCCGGCGCTGCACCGCCTCCGGGCCCTCGTAGGTGGCCTCGAGCTGCGCGTCCATCCACTTGTTGCCGAGGAAGCCGGGACAGTCCTCGGTGATCCCGTAGCCGCCCATGAGCGAGACGGCCTCGCGCATGACGGTGGCGCCATGGCCGGTGTTCCAGAGCTTGGTGGCCGGGCAGAGCACCATGGCGGCCGAGTCGAGGACGGCGTAGCGGACCAGCGTATCGGCCTCGAGCTCGGCCACGCGCGCGGCGTTTCGCTCCGCTTCGGGGAGCGAGCGCTGCTTCACCAGCTCGACCGCCCGCGCGTTCACCTCCTTGAAGAGGCGCAGCTCGGCGCGGCCGGAGATGCCCTTCTCCTCCAGGATCTTGAACTTCTCCTTCTCGAGCGGATCGAGCTCGTCGAAGATGCGCGAGGTGTGGAAGCCGAGCGAGGCGGCCGCCTCTCCCGTGGCCCACACGTCGGTGAGGCGGTGCAGGACGTCCTCGCGGACCTGGAGGCCCAGGTCGTAGCGCGGCGAGCCCGGCCGCGATTGCTGCGCGCCGCGGAAGCGGCCGCGCTGGTATCGGATGACCGGCTCGACGGCGCTCAGCAGCTTCGCGGCCGTCATGACGCCGACCGGCACGCGCGTGTGCTTGAAGACCGCCGCGATGACCTCGTCGTGCGAGTACTTCGGGATGATGACCCCGTCCTTGACCGTGTAGCCGCCGATGATGCGCGACGCGGGGACGGTCATGCTGAAGATGGGGTCGCTCGTGGAGGAGAGCTGGTGGACGAGCTTCTTGGTGGGCGTGCCGCGGTCGAAGGTGCCGGGATCGCCCTCCTCCAGGATCACCATGCAGGTGCCCTTGATGCGCGCGTCGGCCGAGTCGACGGCGGCGGTGACGAAGTTCGCGAACCCCATGTTGGTGATGAAGCGGCCGCGCTTCTCCACCTGCAGCATGGGCTCCTTCCCCGGCTCCCAGGAGGCGACGGAGACCTTGCCGCCCAGCATGCCGGTGTCGACGCCCACGTAAGGGATGGGCTCGGTGAGCGCGAAGGCGCCGCGCCAGGGCTTGCGGTCCTCGCCGGGCTTCGCCGGCGCGGCGAGGTTCATGTATCTGTCCTGCTGCTCCTGCGTGCCGCGCTCGTGGATGGGCGAGAGGGCGAGGTGGCCGGCCAGGCTCCCGGTGGCGGCGCCCGCGTCGACCCACGCGAGCTCGAAGGCGACGAGCGCCATCGCGAGGTTCTTCGGGCCCTCGAGGAAGCCGCCCTGGTGCGGGTCCATGAAGACGCCCGTCACGCCGGCCGCGTCGTAGTGCTCGAGGAGCGCGTTCTTCTGCTCGGTCCAGTCGTGGCTGTTGCGCGCCCCGTCGGCCACCATGCGCGCCACCGGGCCGCGCGCCACCTGGCGGACCGACTGCACCAGCATCTGCAGGTCATAGCGGTCGGAGAAGCGCCACATGACATGGCGGACGTCGTCGCCGGGCAAGGTGCGGAGCGTTTCGGCGACGACGGCAGCGGGCACGGCCATGGGGTAATCCTTTCCCGTCCCTCGGAGCGTTCGCTCCGTGAGAGGTGAGATGAACGAGGGTGATGGCCCTCGGGCTCGGATCAGTTGGGCGCGTAACCTAGCACCTGGCGTGACGTGCGATCAAGCACCCCGCCCGGTGTTTCGCCCGTAGTCTCGCCGCGTTGCGTCGTGCCGCAGCGCGCCGCGACGGTCTCGCTACTCGATCTTGAAGCCGACCCGGATCGTGACCTGGAACTCGGCCACCTTGCCGTCCTTGACGTAGCCGCGCTGCTCGACCACCTCGAACCAGTTCATGTGGCGGACCGACTTCGAGGCCTCCTCGATGGCCGCCTTGACGGCCTCGGCGAAGCTGACGGGCGAGGTGCCGACGAGCTCGATCTTCTTGTACGTGCCGGACATGTAGATCCCCTTGGGCGAGGTGGTTGTACGTCTGCAGTTAGCACGTCGGCGCGTGACGCGGAGTCGAATTCGCGCGCTGGACCCGCCGGGGAAGGCGCAGCGCCGGGTACCGCGTCGATCGGGCGAAGGCCCGCACCCCCTCCGGCCTCCGCCGCCACCAGTTCATGACGAGCGCGAGGCGTAGCGGCGTCGCCTCGGGCAGCCGGCCGGTGGGGACGGCGTTGTGGGCATCGAGCACGCCATGGGTGGCATCCCCTGGAAACAGGACGAGCCGGTTCGGCCAGGGCCGCACCAGATCGGCGTCGAGGGGGTCGGGCGCGCAGGCGGGGTGCGCCTCGTCCGGCGGAGCGCCGGTCACCGCGAGGAGCCCGCCCCGGCAGCGGCCGAGGTAGAGGACGGAGGAGCAGGCGGGGTGCACGGTGGCGCCGGTCCGGGCGAAGAGCGCCGTGTCGCGGTCGCGGTGGAAGTCGACCCGCACGTCGCTCGTCCGCATGCGCGAGAGCCACCACTCCACCCCGGTGACGCGCCGCCGCGCCGGAGCGGGGAGCCGGCCGCGCAGCGCCAGGATGGCCTCCTCCGGGAGGGCGGCGGGCCGCCCGAAGTCGAACCAGAAGGTGGTCTGATACGTGTCCCGCAGGCGCTCCGTGCCGAGCGCCCGCACCGCGCCGGCGAGCCGCGAGAAGAGCGTCCGCGGCAGGGCGTCGTCCGTGACGGCGACCAGGCGGGGTGGCGGAGCGGTGCCGGGCATGGGGGGGGACGTAGCGCCCCGAGGGGCGGTCCGCTGCGCGGCGTGGCTTCAGCCCTGCCCAGCCCGTCGACGGCCGGCTACACACCCGCCAGATACGTGTACCCGCGCATCACCTGCTCGAAGAAGTCGGCCAGCAGCACGCCCTCCTTCGGCCGGATGGCGCCGTCCTTCACCTTCTGATCGAGGGCGTTCTTCACCCGCCGAGCGAGGTCGTCCGGGCCGTACTGCATGCGCGACAGCACCTGCTCGATGCGGTCGCCGGGGATGACCTCCTCGATGTAGAAGTCCTCCGGGTCCTCGTCGTCGACGAAGACGTGGATCTCGTTCACCCGACCGAAGAGGTTGTGCATGTCGCCCATCACGTCCTGGTACGCGCCGGTGAGCATGAGCCCGAGGAAGTAGGGCTCGCCGGGCCGGAGCGCGTGGAGCGACAGGGTCTCGTCGACGCCCTCCCCTTCGATGAACCGGTCGATCTTGCCGTCGGAGTCGCAGGTGATGTCGACGATGGTGCAGTCGCGCGTGGGCGGCTCGTCGAGGCGGTGCAAGGGGACGATGGGGAAGAGCTGGTCGAAGGCCCAGTGATCGGGGGCGCTCTGGAAGAGCGAGAAGTTCGCCATGTACTGGTCGGCGATCTTGTCGCCCAGGTCGCGCGTGTCGCGCGGCAGCCGCTTCTTGCCGCGGTTCAGGGCCACCAGCCCGCGACAGAGCTTCCAGAAGAGGCTCTCCACCGCGGCGCGCTCCTCCAGGCCGAGGATGCCCAGCTTGAACATCTGCAGGGCCTCCTCCTTCTTCGCCACCGCGTCGTGGTAGGCCTCGGCCTTGTTGCGCGGGGTGAGGCCGGCCACGATCTCGCGCATCTCCCGGACGATGCGGGTCTCGTTCGGCTCGGCCACCGAGGCGGCCGCGATCTCCTCCGCCGCGCCGATCTCGATGTGGCCGAAGACGTTCATCACCACGCAGGAGTGGTGCGCGGTGACCGCCCGTCCCGACTCGGAGACGATGTGCGGCTCGGGCACCTGCTCGTTCTGGCAGACGCGCTGCAGGTTGTAGACGACGTCGCCCACGTACTCCTCGAGCGTGTAGTTGACCGAGGAGGCGATGGTGGAGCCGGGCAAGCCGCCGTTGCCGCCGGCGGTGCTGCGCGTCCCCACGTAGTCGACGCCGAGGCCGCCGCCGACGTCGAAGTACTCGATGGGCAGCCCCATCTTGCGCAGCTTGGCGTAGACGCGGGCCCCCTCGTTGATGGCGTCCTTCACCACCCGGATGTCGGTCAGCTGCGAACCGACGTGGAAATGGAGGAGCCGCGCGCAGTGCTCCTTCCCCTTCTCCTTCAGGATGCGGACGGCGTGGATGAGCTCGGGGACGGTCAGGCCGAACTTGGCGAAGTCTCCCGACGACCCCTCCCACTTGCCGGTGCCGCGGGTGGTGAGCTTCGAGCGGAGCCCGATCAGCGGCTCGACGCCCATCTCGTCGCCCAGACGGAGCAGGTGGGGCAGCTCGGAGAGCTTCTCGATGACGACGATGACCTTGCGACCGAGCTTGCGGCCGAGCAGCGCGAGCCGCAGGAACTCCTCGTCCTTGTAACCGTTGCAGACGGTGATGGCTTCCGCGTCGGTGTTGTACCCGAGCACGACGAGGAGCTCGCCCTTCGACCCGGCCTCGAGCCCGTAGTGGTAGGGCGCTCCGGCGTCGAGGATCTCCTCGACCACCTCGCGCATCTGGTTCACCTTGACCGGGTACACGCCGTAGTAGCGCCCGCCGTAGCCCTGCTCGACGATCCCCTTGGCGAAGGCCTCGTTGATCGCCTTCACCCGCGCGCGCAACACGTCCTGGAAGCGCACCACGCAGGGGAACCCGAGCTTGCGCTCCTGGATGTCCTCCACCACGTCCATGATGTCGATGGTGGGGCCGGGCTGACCGTGCGGGTGGACGACGAGGTGGCCCTTCTCGCTGACGGAGAAGTAGCCGGCGCCCCAGCCCCCCACGTTGAAGTGCTGCGCGGCCGTCTCGACCGACCAGCCGGAGGCGGGCGTCACCGCCGTCGCGTCGCTCTTGTGCTCGGGGATCCGGGTCTCGGGGGTCGCCATCGCGGTCTGTCTTCTAGATCGCTGGCGAGGAGAAAGAAAGGTCGCCTGGCCACCCGGAGCGAGTTATCGAGCGGGCGGCGTGCCTGCCTCCCACCCGCCCCCTCCTCGACCTCCACCGCGCCGCCGCTCGCTCGCGGAGCGCGCGCGCGAGCTGCGCGCCGCGTTCGGCCAGGTCCCTGGCACGTTCGCGCTCGTCTGGCGCGCCGATCGCGGCGGCGCCCTGCTCCTCGCCGCGCTCACCGCCGTGGCCGCGGTGCTGCCGGCAGGCATCGCCTGGCTGGGGAAGCTCATCGTCGACGCGGTGGTGGCGGCGAGCCGCGGCCAGGGCGACCCGCGCCGGGTCACCGCGCTCGTCGTGGCCGAGCTGGGCCTGATGGCCGTCTCGATGGCCGCCGCCCGCCTGCTCGGCCTGGAGCGCGAGCTCCTCCGGGCCCGGCTCGGGAACGTGGTCAACGAGCGCATCCTGGCCAAGGCGCTCGAGCTCGAGCTGCGGCACTTCGAGGACGCCGAGGTGTACGACAAGATGCAGAACGCGCGCCGCGAGGCGTCGGCGCGGCCGCTGTCGCTCGTGGTGCAGGGCTTCACCATCGCGCAGAACGCCATCACCCTCTCCGCCCTCTCGGCCCTCCTCCTCCGGCTCTCGCCCTGGAGCGTCCTGGTGGTGGTCGCCTCCTCCATCCCGGCCTTCCTGGCCGAGGCGCGGCTGGCGGCGGCGTCCTTTCGGCTCAACTCCTGGCGGGCGCCGGAGGGGCGGCGGCTCAACTACCTGGAGTGGATCCTCACCCGCGACAGCCACGTGAAGGAGGTGAAGCTCTTCGGGCTCGGGCCGCTCGTCCTCGGCCGCTACCGCGCCCTCTTCACGAAATTCTACGCGGAGGACCGCCGCCTCGCGCTCCGGCGCATGGCGTCCGGCATCCTCTTCGGCCTCGTCTCGCTGGCCGCCTTCTACGCGATGTACGTGCTCGTGGCGGCCCGCGCGGCGCGGAGCGAGATCTCGCTCGGAGACCTCACCCTGTACCTGGCCGTCTTCCGGCAGGGCCAGGGGGCCGTGCAGAGCATCCTCTCCGCCATGGGCGCCATGTACGAGGACGCCCTCTACATGACGAACCTCTTCGCGTACCTCGCCATCCCGTCCGGTGGCGAGCAGGCGCGGCTCTCGACCCCGCTCACCCTGCCGCGGGGCCGGCCCGGCCGCATCGAGCTCGAGGGCGTCTCCTTCCGCTACCCCGGCCGGGAGGACTGGGCGCTGCGCGACCTCTCCCTCGCCATCGAGCCGGGCGAGAAGCTCGGGCTGGTGGGCGAGAACGGCGCGGGCAAGAGCACGCTCGTGAAGCTCCTCCTCCGCCTCTACGATCCGACCGAGGGACGGATCCGCTACGGCGGGGTGGACCTGCGCGACATGGACGTGGCCGACCTGCGGGCGCGCATCGGCGCCGTCTTCCAGGACTTCGTGCGGTACCAGTTCACCGCGGCCGAGAACATCGGCCTGGGCAGCCCGGACCACGTGGAGGACCGCCCGCGCATCGAGCAGGCGGCCCGCCGCGGCGGCGCGGCGTCACTCGTGGAGGCCTTGCCGAAGGGGTACGACACGGTGCTCGGAGGCTGGTTCGAGTCGGGCCAGGAGCTCTCCTCGGGCCAGTGGCAGAAGGTGGCGGTGGCGCGCGGGTTCATGCGGGAGACGGCCGAGGTGCTGCTCCTCGACGAGCCGACCGCCGCCATCGACGCCGGGGCCGAGCACGAGCTCTTCGAGCGGTTCCGCCAGCTCGCCGCGGATCGCACCGCCATCGTCATCTCGCACCGCTTCTCCACCGTCCGCACCATGGCCGACCGGATCGCGGTGCTGCACGGCGGCCGGGTCGAGGAGCTGGGGAGCCACCGCGAGCTGCTCGAGAAGGACGGCCGCTACGCCCACCTCTTCCGGCTCCAGGCGCAGGGCTACCTGGACTGAGGAGCGCCGCGCAGGATCGCCAGCGCCGCCGCGAAGTCCGCCGGGGGTGGCGCCTCGAAGCGCACCGGGGCGCCGGTGCGCGGGTGCGGGAAGGCGAGCCTGCACGCGTGGAGCGCCTGCCGTCCGATCGCCTCGGCCGCGCGCCGCACCGGGTCGCCCGGGGGGAGGCGCGCCTCGCGCTTCCGCCCCCCGTAGGCAGCGTCGGCGAGCAGGGGGTGGCCTTGATCGGCGAGGTGGACGCGGATCTGGTGCGTGCGACCGGTGTGGAGCGCCACCTCGGCGAGCGTCGCGCCGGCGAACGCCTCGCGCACCCGCCAGGCCGTCAGCGCGCGCCGCGTGCCCTCGCGCAGCCGCGAGGTGTAGCGGGTTCGATCCCCGGGGTGGCGGCCGTACGGCGTGTCGAGGCGGCCCTCGGGCGCGAGGCGGCCGTGGCACAGCGCCAGGTAGGTCTTCTCGACCTCCCGCCGCTTGAAGGCGGCCTGCAGCGCCGAGAGTGACGCCTCGGTCTTCGCGACCACGAGGCAGCCGGAGGTGTCCTTGTCGAGCCGGTGCACGAGGCCGAGCCGCTCGCAGGGCGCGCTCGCCTGGCCGAAGCGGTGGAGGAGCGCATTCACCACCGTCGAGTGCGGCGTACCGCGGGCCGGATGCACGACCATCCCCGGAGCCTTGTCGAGCACGAGCAGGTCACCGTCCTCGAAGAGGACCTGCAGCGGGAGGTCCTGCGCCACGAGGCCCGACGGCTCGGGGTCGGGCAGCGTCAGGACCACCTCCTCGCCACCCCGCAGGCGGGTCGCCGGCTTCGCGGCCCGGCCGCCCAGACGCACGTGGCCTTCGTCGAGGAGGCGCTGCACGCGGGCGCGGCTCAGGTCGGGGGCGAGGCGCGTCAGCGCCACGTCGAGGCGAAGGCCGGCCAGCTCTGCCGGCGCGGTGAGGCAGCGCGTCTCGCTCACGTGCCCCGCGCTACCAGATGCGCGACTTCACGTGGCGCTTCGAGCGCAGGATGACGTCGACGATGGCGCGGTCGTAGAAGTTCGTCTTCGCGTAGAGCTCGGGGGCGAGCCGCGAGCGGTACAGCTCCCGACCCTCCTCCAGCTCGTCCCGGAGCACATCGAAGAAGTTGTCCTGCTCGATGCCGCGGACGATCTTCTCCTCGTTGTACAGGGAGACGTCGGAGCAGATGGCGCGGGCAAGGCGGGTCGCTTGCTCGGGCGTCTCGATGAGCGGCATGGGCGAAATGCTATTTCAGGCGCCCGGCACGGTCAACGCGCTCGCCTCAGCGGGCAGGCGGCGGCCGGGCACTCGCCATGAGCTCGAGGTAGCTGCGGGCCACCTTCTGGCCGTCGAGCCGGAGCTCCTTGGCGAGCGCCATGAGGATGCCCCGCAGGTAGACCGCCGCCGGCAGCTTGTCGTAGCGGCCCGCTTCCAGGTTCTCGACGTGGTGGCGCGAGATCTTGGTGCGCTCGCAGAGCTGCGGGAGCGTGATGCCGCGCTGCTCGCGCGCCCGGCGCAGCATGTCACCGTCGAAGCGCGTCCCCTCGGCGACCACCAGCTCCTGCGGCCGAGGAATGGGCGCGGCGCGCGGGACGAGCTCCGGCAGCGCGCTCGGGGTCGCGGCCAGGGGCGGCGCCTCGGTCACAGTCGGGGTCACAGTCGGGGTCGAGGTCGAGGTCGGGGTCGGGGTCGGGGCAGCGCTCTCGGTCGCGGTCTCGACGACCGCCACTCGCTGCAGCGGGATCGGCTCCGGCTCGACGGCGGAGACGGTGGCCTCGGCCAGCGCTGCGGCGGCCACCAGCTCCTGCGGTTCCTCGAGCGCCGCCAACGGACGGAGGACCGGGGGCATCGCACGCGCCGGGATGATGGGTGGCAGCCGCCTTCGAGCCGGACGCACCTCGCCGCTCGAGGCGTTGTCGCTGCCGCCCCGGCGCGGGGCCGGCGTGGGAGAGAGCTGAGCGTCGTAACGCTGCCGCTCGGTGGGGTCGAGGAGGATGGTGAGGGCCTCCTCCAGCCGGCGTCCCAGCAGGGCCGCCTCGTCGGGCGGCATGAGCGTGTAGGTGGCGAGCGCGCCCGGCACGCACAGCGCGCTCACCCGGTCCCACGCCTTCACGATGTCGTCCTCGGGCGCGTCGCAAGGCACCTCGAGGATCTCGTACAGGTTCTGCTCGGACAGGGGCTTCAAGTCGTTCTCCCGCTTCTGCCGGCCGCGGCGTCGAGCGCCGCCAGCTGGTCCGCGATCAATCCGATGCTCCTGGCCGACGGCGCGTCGGGCGCGTGCACGAGCAGCGGCCGCCGCGCCCGCATCGCGTGCCACATCTCCGGGTCGTGCGGGACATGCCCCAGGTAGTCGAGCTCGAGGCCGAAGAACTTCCGCCAGGCCATCACCACCGCCTGACCGACTTCGGCGTCCTGCGGGGTGCGCGTCTGGTTCACCACCAGGCGAGGCCGGAAGACCTCCAGCTGCTGCGCCAGGAGCGCGCCCGCCAGCGGGTGCTGCGTCGAGAGCGCGCGGAGGATCTCGGCGGGGCTGCGGAAGGTGCCGTCGGCCATCACCGCGCGGAGCTGGGCCTCGAGGCCGTGCGCGGAGACGACGTTCCGGACGCGGCGCCAGAAGGCGGCCTTGAGGAAGCGGTAGCCGTTCTCCACCGAGGCCGGCTCCGGCACCAGCACCAAGAGGCCGTGGTCGGAGACGAGGAACAGGTCGAGCACGTCGAGGTGGGTCCCCGCCCCGAGGTCGACCACCACGTGATCCGCCTGCAAGGCGGTCAGGCTCTTCACGAGGCGCGCCTTCTGCGCGTACTTCGGGTGCGCCGAGTCGACGCGATCGATGGCGCCGGACACGAGCGCCAGGTTGGGGAGCCCGGTGGGCGTGAGCACCTCCTCGATGCGCCGGGCGCGGCCCTCCAGGAAGTCCTGCAGCGTGCGCTTGGGCGGCTCGAGCCCGAGCCCCGTGTGGAGGTTCGCGCCGCCCAGGTCGGCGTCGACCAGGACGACCTTCTCCCCGCGCCGGGAGAGCTCGATGGCGAGGTTCGTGGCGACCAGGCTCTTGCCGATTCCGCCCTTTCCGCCGCCGACGCTGAGGACGCGGCCGAGCCGGGGAGCGACGCGCACGGCTCGAGCGCGCGGAGCGTCCGCGGGTCCGGTCACGAGCTTCAGGCTGCGGGTGTCCGCCACGGGGCCGGATGCTAACCCGCCCGCCCGTGGTTCCAAAGTGAAGTGCTTGTCCTACTCGACGAGCTCCGCGTTCCAGTAGGCCGCGTCGACGAATGACAGGAACGGACGCCACTCTCTGTAGAAGGCGCGGCGCGTGGCGGAGCGAAACATCGGCGTCCAGCGCGGCCGGGCCGGCGCGCGCAGGAGCCGCAGCCCGGCCTCCTCGGGGGTCCGCCCACCTTTCCGCAGGTTGCACGGCACACACGAGCACACCACGTTGTCCCAGCTGGTCCCCCCGCCTCGCGAGCGCGGCACCACGTGGTCGAGGTTCAGGTCGGCCCGTGGCAGCCGTGACCCGCAGTACTGGCACGTGTTCTCGTCACGCGCGTAGATGTTGAAGCGCGAGAAACGGACGCGCGTCTTCGGCATGCGCTCGTACGCCATGAGCACGATGACCCGCGGCACGCGGATGCGCCGGTCGACCGTGCCCACCGCGTCCTGGTGCGCCGCCGCGGCCAGCGCCGACCAGCTCGGGAAGTCGAAGAGCTGGAACTGCTCGTCGATGGCCTTGGCCGCTCCCTGGTAAAGGAGCGAGAAGGCCCGCCGCACCGAGGTGATGTGGACGGGCTGGTAGACTCGGTTGAGGACGAGGACGCCGGTGTCGAGCACCATCCGGATGATCCTAGTCAAGTCGCCGCAAGCCTGCACGACGGGCCGGCTACCGCCGCGTCAGTCCAGCCGGGGCAGCAGCTGGCCGAGCAGCACCGGCTTCTCGCGCTCGCCGCCGTAAAGGAAGCGATAGGCCGCGTACGAGCGCAGGACGCGCTTCACGTAGCCACGCGTCTCCTGCACCGGGATCTCCTCCACGAACGCGTCGAGCGGGAGCGTGCCGCGCAGCCGGAGCCAGTTCTTCACCGGGCCGTCGCCGACGTTGTACGCCGCCAGCGCGAGCGCCTCCGAGCCGTCGTAGCGCCTGAGGAGGCCCCCGAAGTAGGTGGCGCCGAGCCGGATGGAGAGGGGCGGCTTCATGAGATCCGCCTGCCGGACCCGGCCGAGCTTGAGCTTCTTCGCGACGTCCTGGGCGGTCGGCAGCATGAGCTGGGTGAGCCCCACCGCCCCGGCTCCGGACACGACGGTCGGATCGAGCCCGCTCTCCTCCCGCATGAGGGCGAGGAGCAGGTCGGCCGGGACGCCATTCGGCGGCGCCCATCGCTGCACCTCGCCGCGGTACGCGGCCGGATAGGCGACGCGCCAGACGCGCAGCGACGCGCCCTCGGGCCGCTTCCGTAGCGCGACGCGCCCGAGCGAGCGGATGAGGTGGCTGGAGGTCTTGTGATCACCGGCGCGGTCGAGCAGCTCCGCCACGAGCAGCAGCGGCTCGCCGCCCTGAAGCGCCTTCCGATCGACCGCGGCCAGCTCGTCGGCGGCCGCCCGGACCAGGCCCATGCGCAGCAGGAGCACGCCCGCGCGGAAGTGTCGGTCGCGCCGGAGCGCTCCCGGCTCGTGGCGCAAACCCTCTTCGCCGGCGCCCGCCTCGGTCCGGGGCCAGGGCGGCGCAGAACCGGGCTTCGCCTCCTCCAGCCGGGCGCGTGCGAGCAGCCCGTAGTAGTCGGCCGGATAGCGCTCGGCGATCGCCTGCCAGAGCGCCTCGGCCCGCGCGACATCGCCGTCCGCGCCGCGGTCCCGCAGGATGCGCGCGTGCCAGTAGGTGGCGCGAGCGTGCTCGTACGGATCGCTCGCCTCGTAGTCGCGCTCGAGGCGCGCGAGCGAGGCGAGCGCACCGGCGGCGTGGCCGGCCGACCGCTCGATCCAGGCGATGCGGAAGAGCGCCTCGGCCCGGAAGTCGCCCTTGGGGTACTTCTCCGAGAGATCGGCCAGCGCGGCCAGCGCCTCCTCGGGATGGCCCGAGCGCGCGAGCAGATCGGCGGCGTAGAAGAGCGCGTCATCCGCGAACGGATGGGCCGGGTAGTCGCGGGCGAGGGCGCGGTACCAGGCGACTCCCTCCTCCGGCGCCACGATCGACGAGGCGCTGGCGAGGACGTAGACCGCCCGCACCCGGAGCTGCGGGTCCTCGCATCTCTCCACCACCGGCTTCAGGATCTCGATCGCTTTCGCGTGCTGCCGCTCCTTGCGATACGCCTTTCCGAGGGCGAAGCGGGCCCGGCATGCCAGCCGCTCGCCGTCGCCTGGAGGGGGCAAGGTCGCCACGAGCTTCGAGAGCTCCGCCAGCGCGGGGGCGTTGCGGTTCGCGTCGAGGAGCGCCTCGTCCCGCCGCAGCGCCTCCTCGGCGGTGGGGGGCGCGCTGGCGGGGCGCGGCAGCTTCTTCAGCTCGGCGAGGCAGAGCTGAGAGGCCGTGGAGAGCGGGTGCCCGGCCCAGCACTCGATGAAGGCGCGGCGCGCCCAGGCGAGATCGGCCTTCGCCTTTCCCGCCGCGCGCAGGCGGCCATCGAGGAGCAGCGCCTCGGAGGCGGTGTCGCCGCGCGTCACCTCCTCCGGAGGCGGGAGGGAGAGGATGGGAGCGAGCGCGTCGAGGGCCGCGGAGCGATCGCCGGCCGCCTGCAAGGCGCGAGCGCGCGCGAGCTGGCCGTCGGCCCAGAGGAGCGAGCCCTCGCCGACGGCCGCGTAGGCCGCGGCCGCCGCCCGGGCCTCGCCAGCGAGCTCGTGCGCGCGGCCGCGCCAGAACGCGATCCGGTCCGACAGGTCTGGCAGCTTCTCCTCGAGGCCCGCGAGCGCCTTCAGCGCCGCGGGCGCGCGGCGCGCCTCGACCAGCGCGACGGCGCGCAGGTATCGCGCCTCCGGCTCTACCGCGCGCTCGAAACCCTTCGCGGCGACGTCCCACCGCTCCGCCTGGAGGTCCGCCCGCGCCTTCGCCAGCGGCCCCGTTGCGAAGAGCAGCGCGACGTCCGCGTCCGTGAAGGCGCTCGGGGTCGCGTTCGGGGTCGCGGTCGCGGTCCCCCTCTCCCCTGCCGGGAGAGAGGGCTGGGGTGAGGGAGCGGTCGAGGTCGTAGCGCTCCCCGCAACCGCGGTGGCCAGCAGGAGGGCAAAGGTCGTCTTCATCGGTCGGGCACGTTGCGCCGCAGACCACCGCCGGTCAAGGAGGCGGCTGGCCTCTCGCCGCGGCGGTGCTTCGCCTCCATGCAACCCGCGCGGCGAGCCCGGCATTTCGGCCCGCGCGGCGACCAGGCGTTCGCGGTTAGGATGTCCAGCGGTGGACATCCACACCCAGGCCACGCTCCTCGCCGCCATCGTCACGCTCGCCCTCTCGGGCGCGGCGCTCCTGCGCGACAACCGCCCCCGGGTCTTCACCCTCTTCGCGATCTTCTCGGCCAATATCGGCCTCTACTCGCTGGCCGACTTCGTCCATCGCTGGCCGGGCGCGGAGCTCCGCTACGACGGCTGGGAGCGGCTGGCGGTGGTGACGGGCGCGCTCCTCCCCACCTCCGCCCTCGCCTACTTCCTCGAGTTCCTCGGCGTGGCCCGCCGCCCGGCCCGCCGCGCCCGCAATGTCATGCTGGCGGGCTCGCTCTCGGGGCTCATCGTGGCGACGTCGCCGCTCGTGCACGTGGCGGTCGCCAAGCTGGCGGTGACGCTCTACGTGGTGGGCGGATTGGTGGCGGTGCTGACCGTGCTCTGGCACCGCTTCCACGCCGCCCCGACGCGCGTCGAGCGGGCGCGCCTGCTCTACCTGTTCGTGGGCGCCTGCGTGTCGGTGGCGCTCTCCACCCTCGACGTCCTGCCGCGCTTCGGCGTCCCCTACCCGCTCGAGGGGCTGGGCGCCATCACCCTCACCATCTTCATGTTCTTCCTCTCCCAGACGCTGCTCCGGCACCGCCTGCTCGATCTGCACGAGTTCCTGGGGAAGATCGTGGTGGTGACCGCCCTCGGCCTCGTGCTGGTGGCGATCTACGGCGGGCTCGTGTCTTGGGTGGGGAACCGGCCCGAGCTGTTCTACTTCAACACGCTCGTCGCCTCCTTCGTCATCCTCTCGCTCTTCGAGCCCATGCGCGAGAAGGTGGAGGAGTGGGTGATCGTGACGCTCTTCAGGGAGCGCTACGAGCTCGTGCGCCACCTGGAGCAGCTGCGCGAGCGCATCGCCAACGTCATCGATCCCCCCCGGCTCGCCGCGGTGCTGCTCGACGCCTTGGCGGAGACGCGGCGCGTCACCCACGCCTCGCTCTGGCTGCTCGCCGAGGATCGGCCCGGCTACCGGCTCCTCGACAGCCGCGGACCGCCGCCAGCGCCCTTCCTGGAGCCGGGGGTGGCGCGGGCCCTCCTCGGCGCGGCGGGCAGCGGCCAGAAGGCCATCCTGCTCGAGAACATCGACCGGCGCCTGGCCGAGCTGCGCGCCTATCTGCCCCCGGGGCCCTCCGACGCGGACGGCCGCGGCGCGCCCGCGGTGGTGGGCGAGGAGCTGAAGCGCCTCGGCGACGCGCGCGCCGCCATGGCGACCATGCGCGCCGGGATCGCCATGCCGCTCGCGGCTGGCGACCGGGTGGTCGGGTTCCTCGCCTGCTGGGACGAGCGCGTTCCGGAGGCGTTCGCCTCGAACGAGATCGCCGCCCTCATCGAGGTGGCCGAGCGGACGGCGCTCGTCATCGAGAACTCGAAGCTCTACCAGCAGATGAAGGAGCGCGATCGCCTGGCAGCGCTGGGCGAGATGGCGGCGGGCCTGGCCCACGAGATCAGGAATCCGCTGGCCGCCATCCAGGGCGCCATCCAGCTCCTCCTGCCTCAGGGGCCTCCGCGCCCCGGCGCCGAGGGGCGCGAGCTCGTCCCGGAGGGCGCGGGCGAGTTCCTGGGCATCATCGCCGACGAGGTGAAGCGTCTGAACGGCGTGGTGACGCAGTTCCTCGACTACTCGCGCCCGCTGCGGGTCGCTCTCGCGCCGGGCGACGTCAATGAGGTGCTGCGGCGGACGGTGGCGCTCCTGCAAGCCGACCTGCCCGCCTCGGTGAAGCTGACGGTCGAGCTCGCGCCGGAGCTGCCGCGCGTGTCCTGCGATCCGGAGCAGCTCCGCCAGGTCTTCCTGAACCTCGGGCTGAACGCCATGCAGGCGATGCCCGAGGGGGGCGAGCTGCGGATCTCCACCCGGCTCGCGCGAGACGAGGTGGCGCTCTGGCGCGACACGCCGCGGCGGAGCGATCTCGTCGAGGTGCGCTTCCGGGACAGCGGCCCGGGCGTGCCGGAGGACGCGCGCGAGCACATCTTCGTGCCCTTCTACACCACCAAGGAGAAGGGCACCGGGCTGGGGCTCGCCATCTGCCAGCGCCTCGTGAAGACGCACGGCGGCACGATCGGCGTACGCTCGGCGCCCGGCGAAGGGGCCGAGTTCGTCATCGCGCTGCCGGCATTGTGGGAGCGCAGCGAGCGGCCCGAGCTGCAACCGCCGGAGTCCGTGGATCGGCCGAGCGTGAAGCGGCGCAGGCGAAAGAGGCCCACCCCGAAGCCGGTGTGACGCGCTTCGCCCCGCCGGGCATGCGGTAACTCATCGGGGGATGGGTGCATTTCCTGGCCCTGCATTTCTCCGGAGCGCCGTGGTAATCACGCTCCGTGCCCCACGTCCTCATCGTCGACGACGAGCTCAACATCCGGCGCGTCCTCGCCGCCATGCTGGCGCGCGAGGGGTACGAGGTCACCACCGCGGGCAACGGCGAGCAGGCCCTGGCGGTCTTGCAGAAGACCCCCGTGCACGTGGTCGTGACGGACCTCGTCATGCCGGGCATGAGCGGGCTGAAGCTCCTCGAGCGCGCGGCGGTCGAGTTCCCCGACATCCCGGTCATCATGATCACGGCGCATGGCACGGTCGACAGCGCCGTGCAGGCGCTCAAGGCGGGGGCCTTCGACTACATCACGAAGCCGTTCGAGCAGGAGGAGCTGAAGAAGGTCATCGCCAAGGCCACCCGCGCGCACGAGCTCGAGCGGCAGAACGTGCACGGGACCGTCGCGCCGGCGCCGCTGGTCGGCCTCTCCCCGCCCATGCGGCAGGTCTACGAGATCGTGGGCAAGGTCGCCGACTCGCCCTCGACCGTGCTCATCACCGGCGAGAGCGGAACCGGCAAGGAGCTCATCGCGCGCGAGCTGCACCGCAACTCTTCGCGCCGTGACAAGTCGCTCATCAAGGTGAACTGCGCCGCCATCCCCAAGGATCTGGTGGAGAGCGAGCTCTTCGGCTACGAGCGGGGCGCCTTCACGGGCGCGGTCGGCTCGAAGCCAGGCCGCTTCGAGCTCGCCGACGGCGGGACGCTCTTCCTCGACGAGATCGGCGAGATCCCGGTCGAGACGCAGGTGAAGCTCCTGCGCGCGCTCCAGGAATCGGAGTTCGAGCGCGTGGGCGGCATCAAGACCTTGCGCGTCGACGTGCGCCTCATCGCCGCCACCAACCGCGACCTCAAGGCCCTCATCGCCGACGGCCGCTTCCGGGAGGACCTCTACTATCGGCTGGCGGTGGTCCCCATCGCGTTGCCTCCGCTGCGCGATCGCAAGGGGGACATCCCGCTGCTCGTCGAGCACTTCATCCGCAAGTACGACCAGCGGCTCGGGAAGAAGGTGGAGCGCGTGGACGAGGAGGCGCTGCAGGTCCTGCTCGCCTATTCCTGGCCGGGCAACATCCGGGAGCTCGAGAATCTGATGGAGCGCTCCGTGCTGTTCGCAGACGGCCCGGTCATCGAGGGCGCCTCGCTCCCGGACGCCCTCCGCGAGCGGCTCCCCGGCACGGCGGTGCCCATCGCCGCGGTGGGCCCGCTCGGCGCCATCGCCGCGCCGAGTGGCGCCTCGATGAAGGAGATCGTCCGGCAGGCGCAGGCCGAGCTGGAGAAGGAGCTCATCGCCCGGGCGCTGGAGGAGACGGGCGGCAACGTCACCCGCGCCGCCAAGCGGCTGCAGATCAGCCGCAAGTCGCTGCAGGTGAAGATGAAGGAGCTCGGGCTGCGCGAGGAAGACGCCGACGAGTAGGGCGGGTGCTTGTTCCCCGCCGCCGGGCCGACCTTCCGGTACGCAGGCCGGCTCCGAACAGGGGCAGCGGGGTGGTCACCCGGCGGTGCTCGCCAATGACCTTCCGGGCTGGGTGCGTCGGTCGTTCGCGAAGCGCTCAGGCCGCCGCACGCGCAGGCGTGCCGCGCGCATTCGGGCGGTCACATCGCGCAGAACGACAACGTCGCCTCCTGCGACTTCCCGGAAGGAGCTTGGATCGCTCCGCCGCTCCGCGGCCCGGAGCGGGGTGCGGCGAAGGCTGCCTCCGCAGCGCCGCCCATGGTTCGACGGTCGCGCCGTGACGCCGAGGACTCCTCGTGCGCCGGCGAACTGCTCGAGCGAAGCGCCAGCGCACGACGGTGCCGCGGTTGCGCGAGCGAGTTTTCGCTGGCGCCCATGAGCGACATGGCGCGTCACGGCGCCTTGCGTACCACGCGCGGCGCGAGGACCAGCGGCCGGAGCCGTGCCCCGCGCCGGGCCACCTCGGAGGGTGACCGCCATTTCAGCTTCAGCGGGCGGCTCCTCCAGATGTGATTGAAAGCGCTACCCGTGTTTCAGCCGCTCGAGCGCGTCGTACACCTCGGCGCGCTTGAGCCCGCGCGCCTTCGCCACGTCGCGCGCGATGCCGGAGGGCGGCTCGCCGGCCGCCATCCGGCGGCGCAGCTCGTCCTCCAGTGGCTCCGGCGGCGGCTCCGGCGGCGCCTCCGCGCTCGCGCCCGCGACCACCAGCGTCACCTCGCCCCGCGCGCCGTCCGCGAAGCGCTCTGCCAGCGCGGAGAGCGGGCCGCGCGCGATCTCCTCGTGCAGCTTGGTGAGCTCGCGCGCCACGGCCGCCGGCCGGTCTCCCAGCACGGCTGCGAGCTCGCGCAGGGTCTCGCCGGTGCGGTTCCCGGCTTCGTAAAGCACGATCGTCGCCGGCACGCGCCGCAGGAGCTCCAGCGCCTCGGCCCTACCCCCGCCCTTGCGCGGCAGGAAACCCTGCACGAAGAAGCGATCGCTCGCGAGCCCCGACGCGGCGAGCGCGGCCACCGCTGCGCACGGGCCGGGCACCGGCACCACCCGCGCGCCGACTTCCCAGGCGGCCTCTACGAGCTGCTGGCCGGGATCCGAGACGCCGGGCGTGCCTGCGTCCGTGCAGAGCGCCACGTCCTCGCCGGCTGCGAGCCGTGCCAGCACCGCCCCCGAGCGGCCCCGTTCGTCGAAGGCGGGCAGCGAGATCATGACCGGCGCCGGCGCGCCCAGATGCGCGAAGAGCTGGAGGGTTCGCCGGGTGTCCTCCGCGGCCACCGCCCGGACGCTCCGCAGGATCTCGGCCGCACGCGGCGAGAGGTCCCCCAGGTTGCCGATGGGCGTGGCGACGACGTACAGGGTCCCGGTAGGCATCGGCCACGGCTAGCTGCGCCGGCCCTCCGCGTCGAAGGCATTCCGGAACAGCTCACAGCGCGGCGCCGCGCCCGTGAGATCGACCGCGACGACGTCGAAGCGCATGTCCTGTGCGAGCCCGCCGTGGCGCAGCGCCCAGTCGGTCGCGGCGGCCACCACCCGACGCGCCTTCGCCACCGTCACCGAGCCCGCCGGCGATCCGTAGTCGAGGCGCGTCCGGCTGCGGACCTCGACGAAGCAGAGCACCCCGCCCTCGCGGCAGACGAGGTCCACCTCGCCGCGGCGCGTCCGGTGGTTGCGGGCGAGCATGCGGTATCCCTGCCCGGCCAGCCACGCCGCGGCGGTCTCCTCGGCCTCGCGGCCGCGGGCAGCGCGATCCCCGCCCGGCGGCGCGGTGCGCTCGTCATCCGCCACGTCAGGCCACGTGGTCGGCCGACTCGCGGAACGCGAGGTCCGCGGTGGCGTGGAGGAGCTGGCCGGGGCGCGCCAGCTGCTTGAGGAGGCGTCCCGCCAGGCGGCGCGCCGTCTCGGGCAACGCGGCGAACGCGTCGTCGGCCACGGCCACCTGCTTGCCGCCCGCGAGCGCCCGCTCCATGAGCGCGAGCTTGAGGGCGAGGAACACCAGGTCGCGGTCGCCCGGCTGGAGCGCGGCAGCGGCGGTCGGCTGACCGGAGCGCTGCGCCACGAGGTTTCCGCGATCGTCGACGGACAGGCCCGAGAGCCGGTTGGCCGAGAGCACTCCCAGCACTTGCGACGCGCGCAGCTGGGCCTCACGCGCGACCGCGGCGGGGCTCACCCCGAGCTCGCGGGCGGCGCGCTCCAGCACCTCGCGCAACGGGTCGCACGGCGTCGCCTCGGCGGCGCCTGCCGGTCCGGGCGGCTCGGGCTCGGGCTCGGGCGCCGTGCCGGCGGCCTCGGCCTCGGCCTGCACGCGCTCCAGCTCCATCTCGACCGAGCGCGGATCGCGCACGTAGCCGCCCGCCTCGGCCGAGAGCGCCTGCTCGACCTGGCGCAGCTCCTGCTCCACTTGCTCGCGATCCTGCTCCGCCGACCGGGTGGCAGCGCTCGCCTCGAACAGCGCCACCTTTTGGCGGGCCTCCTCCGCCGCGGCCCGCACGTCGCCGACCCGGTTCAACGCCTCCTGCAGCTCGCCCACCGCCGCGACGCCCAGTGTCCGGAGCGCCAGTCGCACCTCGGCCGATTCGCGGTCGAACGTCTCGAGCGCCTTCCTCTCGTGCTCCTCGAGCAGGCTGCGCCGCCGGCCGAGTCGGCCGTGCACCTCGAGCGCCGCCACCCAGCCGAGCGCGCTCCAGGCCGACCAGGCGAAGGCGGGGATGTCGAGCAGCGCCAGGTAGCGCAGCCCTCGCGCCTGCCCGGCACCGCCCCATACCCCGACGGCCAGCGCCGCGACCCCGGCGACGACTCCGGCCCAGAAGCGTAGATCGAGCCAGAACGGCCGCGGCCTACCGCGCGCCGCCTCCTCTTCGACCGCCGAGCGCTCGCCCTCCAGCTTGGCGAGCGCCTCGTCGCGGCGCGCCAGCGCGCGCGCGTGGACGGCGAGCTTCGCCTCCACGTCGCCGAGCGATTCGGCCACCGCCGCGACCGGCCCGCTCGCAGCCAGCGCGACCTCGGCGGCCTGCGCTCCCTCGCGCAGGCGGGCCCCCTCGCGCAGCGCCTCCTCCGCCTTGAAGAGGCGGCTCTGGAGCCCGTCGAGCTGGTACTGGAGCTTCTCGGCGCGCTCGGCGCGGGCGAGCTCGGCGCGCAGCTCGCCGAGGCGCTTCTCCGCCTCGGCGCCGGCGAGCGGGCGCCGCGCGGCCACCTGCGGCGCGTGGCCGGAGAGCCCGGCGCCGTGGCGAGATGGGAGGTCGCTGACCGCGAGGGTGAGGAGCGCGAGCCGACCGCGCGGGGGTACCCCTACCTGGTCGCGCAGGACCGCCGCCACCTCGTCCAGCGTCTGCGCGGCGAGGGTGAAGGCGCGCCGCTCCGGATCGAGCCGCTGCAGCTGGCAACCGGCCGCGAAGTCGCGCACGAGCCGCCAGGTGACCCCATCGTTGCCAAGGACCGTCACGCCCGCCCGCACCGGCCCGCTCCCGGCGCTCGGTCCGCGCAGCGCCTCGCCGTCGCGCGGCGACGGATAGAAGAGCGCCTCGAGCAGGTGCCGCAGCGCGGCACCCTCGAAGGGCACGAGGTTGTAGCCCGGGCGCAGCCGGGCGCTCCCGCCGGACGGCGAGACGCCCTTCACGCCCTGGGCTGCGATCTCGATGAGCAACACGCGGCGATGTTAGCCGCAGCGAGCGCGCCGCGGAAGCAGACCCGGCGCGCCCGCGCGATCAGGCCTGCGGCGCGGGAGCCGCTGGAGCGGCCGGGGCGGCCGGAGCGGCCGCAGAGGCGGTGGCGCCCTCCGGACCCT
This sequence comes from Anaeromyxobacteraceae bacterium, assembly GCA_035636195.1. Taxonomy (GTDB): domain Bacteria; phylum Myxococcota; class Myxococcia; order Myxococcales; family Anaeromyxobacteraceae; genus Anaeromyxobacter_A. The sequence continues at coordinate 2,775 of DASPZP010000030.1, read as the reverse complement.
CCTCCTGGGTGAGGCGGGCGGCCTTCCCCTGCAGCTCGCGCAGGTAATAAAGCCGCGAGCGGCGCACCTGGCCGTGGCCCATCACCTCGATGCGGTCGATGCGGGGGCTGTGGACGGGGAACATGCGCTCCACGCCCACACCGTAGCTGGTCTTGCGCACGGTGAACATCGCCCGCGCGTCGCCCTTCCGGTGCCGGATGACCACGCCCTCGAAGACCTGGACGCGCTCTTTGTCGCCTTCCTTGATCTTCGTGTGCACGCGGACGGTGTCGCCCGAGCGGAAGTCGGGGATGTCCTTCCGCACGTGCTTCGCTTCGATGTCGCTAATCGCCTTGCGCAGCATCGTCTCTCCTTCACAGCTCGTCGTCAGCCGCCTCGAGGAGGCGGAGGTCCTGTTCCGTCAGCGCCAGCCTCGCGAAGAGGTCCGGCCGCCGTTCCCGGGTGGCCCGGAGCGCTTCGCGCCGCCGCCACCGCTCGATCCGCCGGTGATCCCCCGACAGCAGGACCTCCGGAACCTGCATCCCCCGGTACGCCGGGGGCCGGGTGTAGTGCGGGTGCTCGAGGAGCCCACCCTCACCCGAGAAGCTCTCCTGCCCAGCGGAGCTCGCGTTGCCGAGCACCCCCGGGATGAAGCGCGCTGCCGCATCCACCACCGCCAGCGCCGCCAGCTCGCCGCCGGTCAGCACGAAGTCGCCCAGCGACAACTCCCTGTCCACCACCGCCCTCACCCGCTCGTCGATCCCTTCGTAGCGGCCGCACACCAGGATGGCCCGCCCACCCTCCGCCACCTCGCGCGCCACCTGCTGGTCCAGCCGCACGCCCCGCGGACTCATCAGGATGACGCTCGCCCCCGGTAGTCTGCCGCGGGCGGCCTCGATCGCCTCGGTGAGCGGCTCCGGCTTCATCACCATGCCGGCCCCGCCACCGTAGGGCGAGTCGTCGGTGACCTTGTGCTTGCCCGCCGCGTGGTCGCGCACGTCGACGACCTTCACCGCGAGGAGCCCGCTCTCCTGCGCCTTGCCGAGGATGCTCTCGGCCAGGTACCCCGAGCACATGCGGGGGAACAGCGTCAGGATCTCGAACTCCAGCTTCGCCACGTCAGTCGCCTCGCCCGGGACCTCCCTTCACCTCGCGTCCCTCCGCTGCCAGCTCCAGCAGGCCCTCCGGCGGATCTAGCACCACCCGCTCGGCCTCCCGCTCCACCGTCACGTACGGAGCGAGCGGGATGAGCACCTCGCCCCGCGCGCCCGCCACCACCAGCACGTCCACCGCACCCGTCTCCAGGAGCCCGGTGACCTCGCCCACCAGCTCTCCACCCACCGTCACGACCGGCAGACCCTCCAGGTCGGCCCAGAAGTGCCGGTCCTGCCCCGCCTCGCCCAGCGCTGCCCGATCCGCCAGCACCTCGCACCCGACCAGCGCCTCGGCTGCTTCCCGGGTGTCGACGCCGCCGAGCTGCGCGGCCCACAGCTTCCCCTGCGGCCGCGCATCCACCACATCGTACGCGCGCTCGGCCTCTTCCGAACGCCGGAGCGCCACGCTCCGGAGCGAGCCCAGCGCCCCATCCGTCCCTGCCACCCCGACGAGTCCGCGCAGCCCGATCGCCCGGACCACCTTGCCGATGCGAATGGCGCTCACGGTCAGTCGAGGATGTCGAGCACCGCCCGCCGGCCGTGGCGGCGCGCCGCGATGTCGAGCACGGTGCGGAGCGCCTTGGCGGTGCGGCCGCCGCGGCCGATGACGCGGCCCAGATCGTCCTCGGCGACGGTCAGCTCGAGCACGGTCGCGCGATCGCGCTCGATGGCCTCGACGCGCACCGCCGCCTTGTCCTCCACCAGTTGCTGGGCGAGCCAGACGACGAGGTCGCGCATGGGCGGCGGTCCGACCGGCTACTTCGCGGTCTTCTCGACGGGCGGCGCCGCCTTCTTGGCCCGCTTCAGCATCATCGCCACGGTCTGGCTCGGGACGGCGCCCACCTTGAGCCAGTGCTCGACGCGGTCGGTCTTGAGCTCGATGCGCTCGGGCCGCTGCGTGGGGTCGTAGATGCCGACGTCCTCGAGGTACTTGCCGTCGCGCGGGTTCCGCGAGTCGGTCGCCACCACGTGGTAAAAGGGCGCCTTGTGGGTGCCGGCGCGGCTGAGCCGCAGAACCACTGCCATGTGCTGCCTCCTCTGAAATCTTGGAAATACGGAACCCAGGACCGCAGCGCCGCCGCGGCCCATCGCGGTTCCTCGAAAAAGCGGATTCTTCTACGGGAGCTTACCTGTCAAGTCAAGGACCGCGCGGCATTTCGGGGGCTCCCGCGGCTGCCAGGGACTTGCCGCGGCCTGGCGCGAGCCGCGCCAGGTGCCCCTCGGGCCAGGCCCAGCGCGCGAGGAGGTAGGCGAGCAGGCCGAGCGAGCCGCCGAGCGCCCAGCCGCCGAGGACATCCAGCACCCAGTGGGCACCCAGGTAGATCCGCGAGAGCCCGCCGAGCAGGACGAGCGCCAGCGACCAGCTCGCGCGGCGCCGGTAGGCGAGCAGCGCGTAGACGCCGAAGGTTGCCACGGCGCTGGCGTGCCCGCTCGGAAAGCCGAACAGGAAGAGCGGTTCGAGCCCGATGCGGACCCGCTCCCCGCCGTAGACGGAAAGCGGGCGCGGCGTGGCGAACAGGTCCTTCAGCTCCTGGACGGCCACGCCGCTGGCGAGGAGCGCCAGCGCGAGCGGTAGGAAGACCGCGGCGAGGCGGCGGGCATCCCGCTCCCGGGCGCCGAAGGCCACCAGCCCGAGCAGCGC
>DASPZP010000029.1:0-20518 GCA_035636195.1 Anaeromyxobacteraceae bacterium | reverse complement strand
CCGCGTCACCTCTTCCGCAGCGCGTCGAGGCTCCACGGGCCCGCACCGGCGGCCGAGAGGTAGAGCCAGACGAAGCAGAACAGGATCGCGGGGTGCCCCTGGTTCAGGACCGGCCAGAAGCCCTTGGGCGCGTGGCCGATGAAGTACGCGACCGCCATCTCCCCGGCGAGCAGGAAGGCCACCGGACGCGTGAACAGGCCGACGAGGAGGAGCGCGCCTCCGAAGGCCTCCAGGACGGCCGCGACGCCCGGCAGGGACGCGACGGGCGGGGTGCCGCCGCCTGGCATGATGGCCGCCGGAAAGGCGAACAGCTTGGCCGTCCCGAACTGGATGAAGAGGAATGCGGCCATGATCCGGAGCAGGCTGAGCAGGTACGGTGCCCACGCTGGCCACCGCCCGGCGACGTTCGGTGTCGTCAAGATGCCTCCGTGAGCGGCCGCTGACGGCCGCCGGAACATCATCTGGTGAGCCGGAGGCGAGGGCGCATGGCTCCATTGGAGTCAGGTCCGGTCTACGGCTTTCGACCGACTCCACCCAGATGATCTCGCACGCCCCCGACCCGACCCGGGCATACTGGTCGTGTTCGTAGGACGTGAACCAAGCCCAAGGCCACGCAGAGCTGCGCGAGCAGCGTTCGGGGGGAGCACCCATGAGCAACGAGGAGCAGAAGAAGACCGACATTGGAACCGCATTGGAGTCCGCTGTCGCCAAGATGCAGAAGGTGGGGCAAGCCGCGGCCGCCGAGGCGAGAGGCGTCGTCGCCCAGGCAGAGGGCAACTTCGCCAAGTCCAGGGACGTGCTGATGTCGACGGTCGCAGCGAAGATGGCATCAGCGACCGCCGAGGTGAAAGCGACCGCTTCCGAAATTCAGACCGGCGTCGCCAAGGCCAGCAAGGCCGTGCGGGGCGAGTCCGACGCGATGAAGGCGAGGATGAAGGGCCTCCGGCGGGCGGCGGGCGCGAGAGCGAAAGGCGTGGTGGCTGACGCTCAGGCGACGGTCACCAAGGTGAGAAAGGCCGTGCGGGGAGCCGTGAAGAGCGCGCTGGGGAAGAAGGCGAAGGCGAGTGGCGCGCCTCTCCGGAAGGCGGCTGCGCGGGGGAAGGCCCTGGCGGCGAAGAGCGCCGTCAGGCGGAAGACCACCCGCAAGTCGAAGCGGTGACCTCGCTCACGAGCGGTCCCGCACCGTCGAGGCATCCTGGCCGAAGAGAAAGCGCCGCGCTTCCTCGGTCACCACCGGCCCGTCGGAGACCTCCTTGCCGCGGGCGTACGCGCGCTGTGTGGCGGGGCGGGCGCGGATGGTGGCCAGCCAGCGCTTGACCTCGGAGAATTCGTCGATCCTCATCTGCTGCCGCTCGTGGCCCGACATCCACGGATAGCAGGCCATGTCGGCGATCGAGTAGTCGCCCGCGATGAACTCGCGGTCCCGCAGCTGCTTGTCGAGTACAGCATAGAGGCGGGCGCTCTCCTTGACGAAGCGATCGATGGCATACGGGATCTTCTCGGTCGCATAGACATTGAAGTGGTGGTTCTGTCCCAGCGTCGGCCCGACACCGGACATCTGCCAGAACAGCCACTGGATGACCTGGGTGCGGCCATGGAGGTCCGCCGGCAGGAAGCGGCCGGTCTTCTCCGCCAGGTAGAGCAGGATGGCGCCCGACTCGAACATCGCCAGCGGGCCGCTGCCGTCAGCGGGGGTGGGATCCACCAGGGCCGGCATCTTGTTGTTCGGAGAGATGCGCAGGAAGTCGGGGTGGAACTGCTCCCCCTTCCCGATGTCCACCGGGTGGAGCTGGTAGGGCAGACCGGCCTCCTCGAGGAAGAGCGTGATCTTGTGCCCGTTAGGGGTGGGCCAGTAGTAGAGCGACAGCGGAGCGGCGGCAGACATGGGCTCTCCTGCGGGGGTGGCGAACGAGCGGCGAGGCGCGTCCCGGCCCCACGCCTCCTCTGCCTCATTTAGCTTGGGAAGCTGGCAGCGCCTGCCGGGGGTGACGGCGCTCACGCTGGAGCAGCTCGCGAGGCTCGCGGACGTGCGGACCTACGCGACGCGCGACGAGGCCGAACGCGCCGCGAGGATGGTCCCGTAGCTCCGCGTCGGATCGGACAGCCGGCGGCGTCGGAGCTACCATCTGTGGGGAGCTGGCTTCGTCCATCGCTTCGCCCAGGAGGTGTCATGCGCTGCTTCACCGTACTCGCGCTCCTGCTCACTGCCGCCCCGGCGCGCGTCCTCGCACAGCCGGCCGCCGAGCCGGACGCGCCGCCTCCACCTCCCGGGGCATCCATCGCAGAGGCTCCGGCTCAACCCCCGGGTCCCCCGCCCCAGGCGGGACCACCGCCGCGAGAGGGCGCTCCGCCCCCGCCGCCCGGAGAGGCTCCACCTCAACCCCAGCCGGCTCCACCCGTGGCCTCGCCGCAGCCGGTCGCAGGTCCTCCCGGTCAGTGGGTCTATACGAGTCAGTTCGGTTGGCTCTGGATGCCGTACGGCCAGCAGTACACATACGTCCCCGCCGACCCGCAGATCTTTCCGGACCAATACGTCTATTATCCCGCCTACGGTTGGCGTTGGGTCGTCGCGCCCTGGGTCTACGGCTACGGCCCTGCGCCGTACTGGGGAGCTCTCGGACCGCGCTATTACGTCTGGTACGCCCATCCGTGGTTTCGCGTCGGCGGCTACTGGGGCTGGGGAGGCTACCGAGGCTGGGGCCATTACCGCGGCTGGGTCGGTCCCCGTTCATGGGGCGCGCGCGGGTGGGCAGGAGCGCCGGCCTATTACCGCAGCGGCGCCGGAGGGCCGCACCCGGCTCATTCCACCCGGGCCGAACCCTCTCGGCGCGGCGCCGCTCACGAGCGCCCCCGAGGTGAACATCGGGAACGCGAGCACTAGCGCATGGGCGAGGGAGTACGTCTCGGCCGCCATCGACGACCTCGCCGCCGGGCGTCCGGTGCGCACCGCCGAGACGAAGGCGTACGGCTGCAGCGTGAAGTACCGCTAGCGAGGGCGTTCTGACCCGCCTCGTCTTCCTCTGCGTGCTCGCCGCGGGCGGTGCGTCCGCGCCCTCCGCGACGCCGTCCGCCGGGCCACGGGCCGAGGGCGTGGCGGTGGCCTCCTCCCGGGAGCCGCCGCGCCATCTGCCCGCCGACGCCCCCGCCGCGCTGCGGCCGGCGCTCGCCCGCGCCGAGGACGCCATCCGCGCGGCCGCCTGCGACGTCGAGCGGCGGTTCGGCGAGGGCGATCCCGATGCCAACGCGGCCCGCTGCGACAGTGCGCGCGAGGTGCCTGGGATCGAGGTGGGCCGCACCAGCGCTCGGCTGCGCAACCCGGCGAACGCCGCGCCGGCGTGGGCGCGCGCCTACGTCGCCGAGACCGACGGCAAGAAGGCGGCCGGGGTGCCGGCGATGGCGTTCGACCTCGGCGATCGGGTCGGCCTCCTCCGGCCGATCGAGCTGCGAAAGCGCTGCCTCGGCTGCCACGCCGCGCCGGAGCGGACCGCGGCGAGCACGCGCGCGTGGCTCGCCCGCGCCTATCCCGACGATCGCGCCTGGGGCTATGCCCTCGGCGACCTCCGCGGGTTCTGGTGGGCGGACGCGCCGAAGGTGCCGGGAGAGCGTTGATCATGACGCGGGCGGCAGGTAGGGGAGCACCATGGGCGAGGCACCCGCGCTGACCGGACCCGATTTCACGCGAGGCGTCGAGCTGGCAGACGTCCCCGAAGCCGGGATGCTGCTCGGGAACGCACACGGCGAGGCGGTCCTGCTCGTCCGCCATGGAGGCGAGGTGTTCGCGGTCGCCGCGACCTGCACGCACTACGGGGGGCCGCTCGCCGAGGGCATGGTCAGCGACGGCGAGGTGCACTGTCCATGGCACCACGCCTGCTTCGAGGCCCGCACGGGCGAGGCGGTGAGACCGCCGGCGTTGAACCCGCTGCGTCGCTGGAACGTGGAGCGTCGCGGATCGCTGCTCTTCGTCGGGCAGCCACTCGCCCCGCCGTCCCGGCCGAAGGCGCCGGCGCCCACGGTGGAGAGCGTGGTGATCGTCGGGGCGGGCGCGGCTGGAAACGCGGCGGCGGAGGCGTTGCGGCGCGAGGGCTACGCAGGCCCTGTGACCATGATCGGCGCCGAGCCCACGGTCCCGGTGGATCGGCCCAACCTCTCGAAGGACTACCTCGCCGGGACCGCGCCCGAGGAATGGGTGCCGTTGCGAGGGCCGGACTTCTACTCCGCGCAGGGCATCGAGCTCCTGCTGGGAGCGCGCGTCGTCGGGCTCGATCCGAAGGCGCGGCGGGTCCAGCTGGCGGATGGCTCGAGCCGGAGCTACGGCGCGCTCCTCCTCGCGACCGGCGCCGACCCGGTGAGGCTCACGGTCCCAGGCAGCGACTCGTCGCTCGTCCACTACCTGCGCTCGCTCGCGGACAGCCGGGCGATCATCGCGAGCGCCAAGGACGCCGCGCGCGCGGTGGTGGTCGGCGCCAGCTTCATCGGGCTGGAGGTCGCGGCCGCGTTGCGCACGCGAGGGCTGGAGGTGCACGTCGTGGCGCCGGACGCCCGCCCGCTCGAGCGCATCATGGGTTCGGAGCTGGGCGACTTCATCCGGGCGCTGCACGAGGAGCACGGCGTCCACTTCCACCTCCGACACACCCTCGGGGCGGTCCACCATCGCTCGGTGGTCCTGGACGATGGGACGACGCTGGCAGCCGACCTGGTGGTCGCCGGGATCGGGGTTCGACCGGCGACGGCGCTGGCAGAGCAGGCGGGACTGCGCGTGGATCGCGGCGTCCTCGTGGACGAGTACCTGGAAGCGAGTGCTCCCGGAGTGTATGCCGCCGGCGACATCGCGCGCTGGCCGGACCCGCGCGCGGGCAAGCCCATCCGCATCGAGCACTGGGTGGTGGCGGAGCGGCAAGGTCAGACCGCCGCCAGGAACATCCTGGGTGCGCGCGAGCCCTTCCGCGTGGTCCCGTTCTTCTGGAGCCAGCACTACGACGTCCCCATCTCGTACACCGGCCACGCCGAGGGGTGGGACCGCGTCGAGGTCGCCGGCAGCGTCGCCGGAAGGAGCTGCGTGGTGGCCTTCCGGGTCGGCGGGAGGATCGCGGCGGTGGCGACCATCTACCGCGACCAGGAGAGCCTGCGCGCGGAGGCGTTGCTCGAGCGCGGGGACCAGGCCGGGCTCGAGGCGCTGCTCGCGAGCGCCCGGAGCTAGGGCCACGGCGTTCAGAAACGGGCCGGAGAATGGAACCGCTCGCGCTGCTCTTCGACGAAGCGACCGGCGAGCCTCTCCCGCTGCCCCCCGAGCTGCTCGCGCTCCACGGCCCGCTGCGGATGACGTCGCGGCCAGACCGCCCGCACGTCTTCGCGAACTTCGTCGTGAGCGTGGACGGGGTCGTCGCCATCGATCCGCCTCGGGGCAAGGGCTCCGAGATCAGCGGGGGAAACCCGCACGACCGCGCGGTCATGGGGCTCTTGCGGGCCGTCGCCGACGGCGTGGTCATCGGCGCGGGAAACCTCCGCGCCGAGGGCGATCACGTCTGGACCGGCGAGCGCATCTGTCCCGAGCTGGCGGGACCGTACGCCCGGCTCCGCGCCGCGCTCGGAAAGACGGCGGCGCCGCTGCAGATCGTGGTCTCCGGGAGCGGCGACGTCGATCTCTCGCGGGCGGTGTTCTCCGGCGCCGCGCCTTCCGTCGTGGTCACCACGGCCGCTGGCGCTGCCCGGCTCGGCGCCCAGCGCTCCCCGATCCGGGTCGTGGTTCCGGAGCCAGGGGCTGGCTGGATCTCTCTGGCGGCGGTGCTGGAGGCGGCGGAGCTCGGGCCCGGGGCCCTCGTCCTGCTCGAGAGCGGACCCACCTCGACCACCCGGTACCTCGCCGAGGGCGCCGTCGATGAGCTCTTCCTGACGCAGGCGCCCATCTTCGTCGGCCGAACGGCCGGGCTCACGACGCTGGCGCTCATCGAGGGACGATACTTCCGCCCTGGCACGCTGAGCGGTCGGCTGCTGTCGGCCCGTCGCAGCGACGACTTCCTCTTCCTGCGGTACGCGCTCCACTGATTCGAGCCCGAAGCTGCCGTCAGGCGTGGGGTGAGATCCCCAGGAGCCCACTTGCCTGCGCCGCCTCGAACCTGCTAGCTCGCGGAGGATCGGGGGATGCCATGACCCACGCTGCCATCGTCGGGTGGGGGAAGTGCCTGCCGCCGGCGACGCTCCACAACGCCGACCTCTCCACCTTCCTCGACACGAACGACGAGTGGATCTTCAGCCGGACCGGCATGCGGGAGCGCCGGATCTCGCACGTGCCGCTGGGGGAGCTCGCCCATGTGGCCGCGGCGCGCGCGCTGGCGTGCGCCGGCGTCCCGGCCGACGCGGTGGACCTGATCGTCGTGGGGAGCACGCTCGGCGACGAGCTCGCGCCCAACGTGGCGTCCGGGGTCCAGCGGCGGCTGGGGGCGGTGAACGCGGCGTGCATGGACCTCAACTCCGCCTGCACGAGCTTCCTCTACGGGCTGTCCACCGCCACCGCGCTGGTGCGGACCGGATCGGTTCGCACCGCCGTGGTGGTCGGCGCCGAGGTCCCGACGCCGTTCGTCGACTGGGGTGACCGCAACACGGCGGTCCTGTTCGGAGACGGCGCGGGCGCGGTCGTGGTGCAGGCGAGCGCGCGCGAGGAAGGGCTCCTGGCCGAGCGGATGGGCTGCTACGGCGACGCGCGCGGGATCCTCGACATCCGCGGGGTGGGGGCCCGCTACGCGAACCTCGGCCTCCCCTACGGTCACACGGTGTGGCACTTCGACGGGCAGGAGATCTTCCGGCGGGCGGTGGTGGGGATGTCGGACGCGAGCGGCGAGGCGCTGGCGAAGCGCGGGATGACCGTCGCCGACGTCGACCTCATGATCCCGCACCAGGCCAACCGCCGCATCATCGACGCGGTGGGCCGGCGGGTCGGCATCGCGCCCGAGAAGGTCTTCGTCAACATCGAGCGCTACGGGAACATGTCGGCCGCGACCATCCCGGTCGCGCTGGTGGAGGCGGTGGAGGCAGGGCGGGTCACCCCTGGCGCCCACCTGCTCCTGCCCGCCTTCGGGGCGGGCCTCGCCTGGTGCGCGCACCTCGTCCGCTGGGGCGAGCGGACCGCGGGGCGCGGCGCCACCGACCTGGACCTCCCGCCGTGCGCCGCGACCGGCCTGGAGCTCGTGGCACAGCTGCGCGCCCGGCGCGCGAAGCACCTCGCGGCAGCGCGGCCGTTCGTGGAGGAGGCCCGGCCGATCATGACCGGGCCGGCGCGCTGACCACTTCCGGAGGAGGACGTCATGGCGATCCCTTGGGGCAGCACCGTGGGCGAGCTGGTCCGCCGTAGCGCGCGCCGTGACCCGGAGCGGGTCGCCCTCACGTTCGACGATCGGAGCTGGACCTACGCCGCGCTGGACGCGGCCGTCTCCCGGGTGGCGCGGCGCCTGCTCGATCTCGAGCTCCGCAAGGGCGACCGCGTGGCGGCCTACGGGAAGAACTCCGACGCCTATCTGCTCCTGTACCTCGGCTGTGCCCGGGCCGGCCTCGTGCACGTGCCCGTGAACTTCGCCCTCGCCGGCGAGGAGCTGGCTTACATCGTGAATCAGTCCGGCAGCCGGGCCGTCTTCGCCGACCCGGCGCTCCTGGAGCGTGTGCACGCCCTCCGCGGCCGGCTCGGCGCGGCCACGTACGGCACGCTGCGCGGCGGGCCCGAGCACGACGTCCTGCAGTGGGCGCTGGGTGGACCAGGGGGAGAGCCGGAGGTGGAGGTCGAGGTGGAGGTGGAGGACGAGGACCTGGTCCAGCTCCTCTACACGTCGGGCACCACCGCCGCGCCGCGCGGTGCGATGCTCACCCACCGAGCGCTCGTCCACGAGTACGCGAGCTGCATCGCCGCCCTCGACCTGGACACCGCGGATCGGCCGCTGCACGTCCTCCCGCTCTATCACTCGGCGCAGATGCACGTGTTCCTCATGCCGTACCTGGCGGTGGGCGCGACGAACCGGCTGCACGAGTTCCCCGATCCGCTCGCCGTGCTGCGCGGAGTGGAGGCGCATCGGATCACCAGCTTCTTCGCGCCACCCACCTTCTGGATCGCGCTGCTCAACCACCCGGACTTCGGCCGCCGGGACCTCGCCAGCCTATGCAAGGGCTATTACGGCGCCTCGATCATGCCGGTCCCGGTGCTGCAGCAGCTGCAGGCGCGGCTCCCAGGCATCGGCTTCTACAACTGCTTCGGGCAGTCGGAGATCGCGCCGCTGGCGACGGTCCTCCGCCCTGAGCAGCACGCCGAGCGGCCCGACTCCGCCGGCAAGGCCGTCCTGTTCGTCGACCTGCGGGTGGTCGACGACGATCTGCGAGACGTCGCGCCGGGCGAGGTGGGGGAGGTCGTGTACCGCTCGCCGCAGCTGTGCCGCGGCTACTGGGAGAAGCCGGAGGAGACGGCGGAGGCGTTCCAGGGCGGCTGGTTCCACTCCGGCGACCTGGCCCGGATCGACGCGCAGCGCTTCATCACCATCGTCGACCGCAAGAAGGACGTCATCAATACCGGCGGCGTCGTGGTCGCCTCGCGCGAGGTCGAGGACCAGCTCTACACGCACCCGGCGGTGAAGGAGGTGGCGGTCGTCGCCACCTCCGATCCGAAGTGGATCGAGGCGGTCACCGCGATCGTGGTCCTGAAGCCCGACGCCCAGGCGACTGCCGAGGAGCTCGTCGCGCACGCGCGCCAGCGGCTCGCGCCGTTCAAGGTCCCGAAGGTGGTTCACTTCGTCGCCGATCTTCCACGGAACGCCTCCGGCAAGATCCTGAAGCGCGAGCTGCGCAAGCGCTTCTCCTGAGCCAGGGGTCACGCCAGCAGCGCCATCGCGAAGAAGGCGAGGCCCGCGGCTCCGAGCGCCAGCGAACCCAGCCAGACCAGCCGCTTGCGCGTGAGCGCGGCGACCGCGCCGAGCGCGATCGCGACCTGGAAGAAGGCCACGCCCTCCGCGAAGCGGTGGTGGAGGTGCATGAGGTGCTCCGCCTCGTGCTCCTTGGCGTCGCGCTCTCCTTCCAGCTCGCGCGCCTTGAGCTGGATCTCGCGCTGCTCCTCCTCGTAACGCTCCTTCCTCGCGCTGTGCTCGTCCGGCGGCTCCTTCCCTGCTGCCAGCCAGGCCGCGCGGGCCGCCTCCGCCACCGCGCCCTTCACCCCCTTCGCCTGGTAGTACGCCCACTGGTCGGACGCCTCGGCCTGGAGGCGGGTGGCGGCGGTCTCGAGGCGGAGCGCCTCGTTCACCGAGCCCCCGGCCCGGAGGCTGGCGATGGCGGCCAGCGCGGCGAGGAGGGCCGTGGTGAGGGCGATGTTGCGCAAGAAGGAGCCACCCTCCCTCTCCAGCTCCTCGTGGATGGCCTCGTGCAGAGGCTCGGTCTCGATCTCTGGACCTTCGGGCATGGACGTCTGATACTGGAAGACGTCGTCAGGAGCGAGGCGATCGGGGCAGCCCCCAGATGAAGACGAAGCGCGATCCCACCCACCCGCGAGACGCACGCGACCCGCACGACCAAGCCATGGCCCGCGTCGCCGCCCACCTCGCCCGCGCCGGGCTCAAGCATTCGCGGGCCCGGGACGTCGTCATCGAGGTCTTCCTGGCGACGCGAGGTCATGTCTCGGTGGAGGAGCTCACGGCGAGCGTCCGCGATCGCGCTCCCACCGTGGGTTACACCACCGTCTACCGCGCCCTGAAGCTCCTGACGGACTGTGGCCTCGCCGCCCCGCGCCACTTCGGCGATGGACAGACGCGGTACGAGCCCATCCGCGAGGGGACGCACCACGATCACATGATCTGCACGAGCTGTGGCGACATCTTCGAGTTCGAGGACGACCGCCTGGAGGCGCTCCAGGCTCAGATCGCCCAGCGGCACGGCTTCCAGCTCACGCACCACCGGATGGAGCTTTACGGTCGGTGCACCCGGTGCGCGTCCTCGACCTAGTCCTCGACCTAGTTGGGTGCTCTTCGCGCGAGTGCCATCCGGAGCGGCGGCAGCTAAGCTCAACCCTCCGCCTGCTCCGCCACTCTCGAAAGGACCCCACATGAAAGGCAGCCAGAAGGTCATCGATCTCCTGAACGAGGTCCTCACCAACGAGCTCACCGCGATAAACCAGTACTTCCTCCACGCCCGCATGTGCGAGAACTGGGGGTATGACCGGCTCTGGCACAAGGTGCGCGCCGAGTCGATCGACGAGATGAAGCACGCCGACAAGGTGATCGAGCGGATCCTCTACCTCGAGGGCTTGCCCAACGTGCAACGGCTCGGCAAGGTCAACATCGGGCAGACGGTGGACGAGCAGCTGAAGGTGGATCTCGCCCTGGAGGCGGCCGCCATCCCGGTGCTGAACCGCGGGATCGAGCTCTGCCGCGCGGAGGGCGACAACGGCACGGCCGACCTCCTGGAGGACGTGCTCGAGGACGAGGAGGAGCACGCGAACTGGCTCGAGGCGCAGCTCACGCTCATCCAGCAGGCCGGCCTCCAGAACTACCTGGCGGAGCAGATCAAGAAGGACGAGTAGGCCGAGAAAGTCCTCGCCGGTCTTGTCGGCGAGGACCTTGTGTGCAGGTGCACCTGGGGAAGCCCGGGAATCGACCCGAGCACGACGTCCTCATCGACGCCCTACTTCGTCCGAGCCAGGGCTCCCTCCCTGCCCGCTCACCGAGCCCCCGGCATGGAGTGCGGGGGCTCGGATCAAACGTGCTGACCCGCTCGCCGTTAGGCAACGTCAGCCGCCACTCGCAGGCGGAGCGCTGAAGCGAGCCAGCGGCGCGATTCCTCGCGGGACACCGCCCGGGTAGGATCTGTTGGCGAATTGGGGCGCAAGCGGCGGATGGAGCGGCGCCGCTCGCCCTGGTATCCATCAGGCCATGAAGCCGCGCGACGTGGTGGAGCTGGTCGTGCTCGCCGCCATCTGGGGGGCGAGCTTCCTGTTCATGCGGGTCGCCGGACCGGAGCTGGGGCCCGTTCCGCTCATGTTCCTCCGGGTGGGCATCGCGGCCGTCTGCCTCGTTCCGGCCGCGGTGCTCGCCCGTCGCGGCGGGGCGCTGCGCGGCCGCGTCCTCCCGGTGGCGGTGGTCGGAGCCATCAACTCGGCGCTGCCGTTCTGCCTCCTCGCTTATGCGACGCTGTACGTGACGGCCGGTCTCGCGGCGATCTTGAACGCGACGAGCCCGCTCTGGGGCGCCATCGTCGCGCACGTCTGGCTCGAGGACCGGCTCACGCCGGCGCGCGTGCTCGGCCTGGTGGTCGGGTTCGGCGGAGTCGTCTTCCTGATGTGGGGGAGCGCTTCGTTCAAGGCGGGGGGCGCTGGGCTGGCCGTGGTCGCGGCCATGGGGGCGACCGCGAGCTACGGCCTCGCGGCGAGCTACACGAAGAAGCGGCTCGCCGGAGTCGACCCGCTCGCGGTCGCCGCGGGCAGCCAGCTCGCGGCGAGCATCCTCCTCGCGCCCGCCGCGCTCTTGCTCTGGCCCACCCACGCGATCCCCGGTCGCGTCTGGGGAGCGGTCGTCGCGTTGGGCGTGGTCTGCACCACCTTCGCCTACGTCCTCTACTTCCGCCTCATCGCGCACGTCGGTCCAGCGCGCGCCATCGCGGTCACCTTCCTCATCCCGCCGTTCGCGCTCGTGTGGGGCGGGCTCGTCCTCGGCGAGCCCCTCTCCGCCAGGACGTTGGCAGGCGCCTGCATCATCCTCGTGGGCACCGCGCTCGTGACCGGGCTCGTGAAGCCGCGCGCGCGAGCGCTCCCCGCGACCGCCGAGGAACGGAGCGCCTGAGATGGACCGGACCTCGCAGATCGACCAGCGGACCGCCTGGGCGGCGATCGTGGCGCGCGATGCGCGGCTCGACGGGCGGTTCGTCTATGCCGTCCGGACCACCGGCGTCGTCTGTCGGCCGTCGTGTGCCTCGCGCCGGCCACTCCGCGAGAACGTCGAGATCTTCCCGGACGTGCAGCGGGCGGTGCGAGCGGGGTACCGGCGCTGTGCGCGCTGCGGCGCCGAGCCGGTTGCGGCGGGCGGGGCGGTCGAGCGCGCGGTGGTCTTCCTCGAAGCGCACCTCGAGGAGAACGTCACGCTCCGCGACCTCGGGGCAGCCGTCGGGCTCTCGCCCGCCCACCTCCAGCGAGCGTTCACGCGCGCGCTCGGGCTCTCGCCTCGCGCGTTCCAGCAGCAGCGGCGGCTCGCGCGCTGGAAGGCGCGCATCCGCGGGGGAGCGTCGGTGGGGGAGGCGACCTTCGCCGCGGGTTACGGGTCCAGCCGGGCCCTCTACGAGGGCGCGCGGGCCGGGCTCGGGATGACCCCCGCCGCGTACCGCCGTGGCGGTCGAGGCGAGCAGATCCGGTACGCCGTCGTTCCGACGGACGTCGGCCGGCTGCTGGTGGCGACGACCGCGCGCGGCGTCTGTGCCGTCGAGCTGGGCGACGACGACGCGATCCTCGCGGCGGAGCTCGGGCGCGAGTTTCCTCGCGCCGAGCTCGTCCACGACGAAGGCGCCGCCGAGGCCTGGACCCGCGAGATCGCGGCGGCGACGGCCGGAGCGGGCGCGGCGGTGCCGCTCGATCTGCGCGGGACCGCCTTCCAGCTCCGCGTCTGGCGGGCGCTGCGCGACATCCCGCGCGGCGAGACCCGGAGCTATGCGGAGGTCGCGGCGCGGATCGGCTGCCCCACCGGCGCGCGCGCCGTGGCACGCGCCTGCGCGGCGAACCGGGTGGCGCTCCTCGTCCCATGCCACCGGGTCGTGCGTGGCACGGGCGACGCGGGAGGGTATCGCTGGGGTGCGGAGCGCAAGGAGCGGCTGCTCGCCGCGGAGCGCGAGCCGAGGCAGGCCGGCGAGGGGAGGACGCTCGGCGCGCGGCGGCGCCGGAGCCCTGCGTAGCGCCCCGCCTCGTCGCGCCGCCGCTACAACTTGGGGACGGCGGTGCGCGGCGGCGAGCGTGCGTGCGACGGGGTGGGGCTCAGCGAGGCGGCGTCCGTGCGCTCCGCGCCCCCCCAGCCCGCTGCGACCCATCGTCTGCCTGCCGCTCGTTCGGCTGGATCGGGGCACCTTCGGCGAGATCGGACGGCGGTGAGAGCGCGATCACGTCTCCGGCGGAGACGCCGCTCCGGACCTGCACCGAACGGCCATCGTTCAAGCCGAGCTCGACGGGGACGTAGTGGACCCGCCGATCCTTGACCAGGGCCACGGCCAGCTGCTCGCCCCGCGCGACGATGGCCTCCGCGGGCACGATCGGAAGCGGCGGGGCGCTCAGGTGCAGCGTGACGTGCGCGAAGGTGCCAGCGGCGAGCCGGATGGCTCCCTCCTCCGGCCAGGCCTCCACGAGCATCGTGCGGCTGCGGGGGTCGAGGGCGTCGGCGATCCGCCGGACCGTCGCGGCGACGCGCACGCCCGGCAGCTGATCGATGGTGAGCTCGGCGCGGTCGCCGAGGCGCACGAAGGAGGCCGCGTCCTGACCCACGTACACGAGGACGCGGACGCGATCCGGGGACGACACCTCGACCACGGGCTGCCCGGTGGCCGACGCCGAGAGCAGCGCGCCCGGATCGACGAAGCGCGCGGTGACGATCCCGTCGAAGGGGGCGCGCAGGATCTCATACTCCTGGAGGGCCTTGAGCCGCCGCAGCTCGTTCTCCGCCACCCCGAGGTCGGAGATGGCCTGGTCGAGCTCCTGCTGGCTCGCCGCGCCATTCGGCGCCAGCTCCCGCTGGCGCGCCGCCGCCCGCCGGCGCACCCGGACGGTCGCCTGCGCCTCCGCGACCTGGTGATCCGTCTCCGGCGACTCGATGTGCGCCAGCACCTGGCCGCGGCGGACGCGGTCACCCTTGTCGACCGGGAGGTCGCGCACGTACCCGGCGACCTTGGCGTAGAGGATCGTCTGCCAGAACGCGCGCACGTCACCGGGGAGGGTGACCAGGCGCGTGGGTGGCGCAAGCGCGACGGACGTCACGAAGACCTTCGGACCCTCGTTGGCGACCTGCGCGCGCGCGTCGCGCTGGGCTGACTCGCGCCGGGCACGGCGCAGCGTCAGCGCGGCCACGCCGAGCGCGGCCACGATCGCCACCGCGACGAGGACCAGCGTGAGCCTGCGCCGCGCATTCGACATGTCACGACCTCGCCGGCGCCGCTGGGAGGGAGTCGAGCTCGCCGAGCTCGCGCGCGAAGGTCACGTCGAGCTCGTGCTTCGTCGGAGGGCGGCGGCGCAGGAGCGTGTACGCGAGCGGCACGAGGAACAGCGTCGTGAAGGTCGCGGCCAGGAGCCCGCCGATGACCGCTCGGCCGAGGGGGGCGTTCTGCTCGCCGCCCTCGCCGAGCGCGAGCGCCATCGGGAGCATGCCGAGGATCATGGCGAGGGCCGTCATCAGGACCGGACGCAGCCGGGTCCTCCCCGCCGCCCGGATCGCCTCGAGGGGGCCGGGATCGCGCGCCGCGGCCGCGCGGTAGTCGTTCGCGAAGGACACCAGCAGGATGCTGTTCGAGGTCGCGATGCCGACCGCCATGATGGCGCCCATGAACGACTCGACGTTGAGCGTCGTCCCGCTGATGGCCAGCATCCACAGGATCCCCACCAGCGCGCCCGGGACGGCGACGACGATGATGAAGGGGTCCGTCCAGGACTGGAACAGCACGACCAGGAGCAGGTACACGAGCGCCACCGCGAGGATGAGCCCGAGCCCGAGTCGGCCGAACGCGGTGAACATGCTCTCGCTCTGCCCGGCGAGCCGCGCCGTGACGCCGTTCGGGAGCTGCATGCCGTCCAGCGCCCGCTGCAGCTCGGAGGCGACGGCCCCGAGGTCGCGCCCCTGCGCCGCGAGCTGCACCTCGATGATGGGCTGAACGGTGCGGTGCGCGATGTAGGCGCGGCTCGTCGTGGGCCGGAGGACGGAGATGGCGCCCAGGTAGGGCGCGGCGGCCGCACCGGAGGAGGGCGGCGTGGACGTGGCACCGCCGGAGGCCGAGCTCGAGCCCGTCGAGAGCGGCGTCGCGAGCAGGTCGCCCGTGTCGCGGAGCCGCTCCGGCGGGGTCTGGACGGCCACCGTGTAGTTGACGCCGGTCTTCGGGTCCACCCAGAAGCTCGGCGCGGTCAGCGTGCTCGAGGAGAGCGAGGTGAGCAGGCTCGAGGCCACGTCGCGCTCCGTCAACCCGAGCGCGACCGCCTGCTGGCGGTCGACGTCGACCCCCAGCGCGGGTCGGTCGAACACCTGCGCGATGCGCGTGTCGACCGCGCCCGGGATCCGGCGCACCGCGGCGGCGACCCGCTGCGCGGCGGCGAGCGCGGCGGGCGCGTCCCGCGCCAGCAGCTGGACCTCCAGCTGCGCCGGGAGCCCGAAGGAGAGCACCTGCGTCACCACGTCCGCGGGCTCGAACCAGAAGGACGCGCCGACGAAGCGGCCGGGCAGCTCGGTCCGCAGCCGCTCCATGAGCCCCGCCGTCGGGGCGTGGCCTGGGCGGAGCGAGACGCGGATCTCCGCGTCCTCTCCGCCGGCGTTGCTCGTCTGCACGAACCCAAGGTTGTAGAAGGTCGGGATCCCGATCGTGTCGACGATGCTCTCCACGTCGCCGGCGCCCAGCTCGCGGATCGCCTGCTCGATCGCCATCACCCGCTGCTCGGTGAGCTCGATGCGCGTGCCGGGCGGCGCGCGGTAGTGCAGCCGCATCTGCCCGGTGTCGACCGCCGGGAAGAAGTCGAGCCCCACCACCCGGACCAGCAGCACGCCGGACGTGGCGAGCACCACCACCGTGAGCCCGACGCGGCCGCGGTGCGCCAGCACGGCCGCGAGCGCCGCGTCATACACCCCGCGGAGGCGATCGAAGTGGCGATCCCGCCAGCGGTCGAAGCGCGCCGCTCGTCCTTCCGCATGGCCCCCGCCCGATCCCTCCGTGGACGCGTGCCGCTCGTGGACGGGCTCGAGCAGCTTGCGCGCGAGCGAGGGCACGAGCGTGCGGGAGAGCAAGTAGGACGCCAGCATCGCCAGGACCACCGCCAGCGCCAAGGGCCGGAAGAGGAATCGCGCCGGCCCGGTGAGCAGCACGACAGGGAAGAACACGATGCAGATGGTGAGGGTGGCTGCCAGGGCGGGGACGGCGATCTGCTGCGCGCTGTCGAGCACGACGCGCGAGAGGTGGCGAGGCCGCCCGTCCTCGCCGGGGACCTGCATGTTGCGGTGGATGTTCTCCACCTCGACCGTGGCGTCGTCCACCAGCATGCCGATGGCGAGCGCGAGCCCGCCGAGCGTCATCAGATTGAGCGTGTCCCCGACGAGGAACAGCCCGACGATCGCGACCAGGATCGCGATCGGGATGGAGCTGCACACCACGAGCGTGCTCCGCCAGCTGCCGAGGAAGAACAGGATCATGAGGGAGACGAGCGCCGCCGCCAGGAGGCCCTCGCGCAGCACCTCCCTCACGGCCGCCCTGACGAACGTGCTCTGATCGAAGTCGACCTTCAGCTCGATCCCGCGTGGCGCCGCCTCCCGCAGGGAAGGCAAGAGCTCGCGCACGGCGTCCACGACGGCGAGCGTGCTCGACCCCGCCTTGCGCAGCACCGAGAGGTAGGTCGCGCGGCGCCCGTCCACGTGGACCACGTTGGTCTGCACCGCATAGCCCTGGTGGACGTGGGCGACGTCCCCCAGGCGGATGAGCCGACCCCCCACCTCCCGGAGCGGCAAGTCGTCGAACTGCGTGATGTCCAGCGGGCTCGCGTTCAGCTCGACGTCGTACTCGGTCGCGCCGAGGCGAGCGCTCCCCGCCGGCAGGATCACGTTCTGCCCGGTCACCGCGTTCACGACGTCCTGGGGGGACAACCCCGACGCGGCGAGCCGCGGCAGGTCGACGTCGACCATGACCTGCTTCTGGCGACCCCCGTAGGGCGCCGGGGTCGAGAGCCCCTGGATGGTGAACAGCCTCAGCCGGAGGAAGTTGAGCCCGTAGTCGTAGAGGTCCTGTTCGCCGACCCCGGGACCCGAGACCGTCAGCTGCGCCACCGGCACGTTGCTGGCGTTGAACTGGAGGATGGCGGGCGGGGTGATGCCGGGGGGCATCGCCCGGAGGATCGTCTGGCAAAGGGCGCTCACCTGCGCGAGCGCACCGGCGATCTCCGTATCCGGCTGGAAGTAGACCTTGACCACGCCCGTGCTGTCGACGGACTGGGACTCGATGCGCTCGATGTCATTGACCGTGGTGGAGAGCGCGCGCTCGGTCAGATAGATGACGCGCTTCTCCATCTCCTCCGCGGTGAGGCCCGGGTAGTTCCAGACGATGACGACGACCGGGATGTCGACCGGCGGGAGGACGTCGACCCGGAGCCGGGCGAGGCTCAACGCGCCGAAGATCGCGATCGCGATGCAGAGCGTCGCGACGGTGTAAGGCCTCCGCAGCGCCAGCCGGACGATCCACACGCGATGCTGACGATGGGGACGGTCGATGGAGGGGGCAACGGCTCGTGGAGCCGTCCGGTAATAGGGCCATCCGGGCGATCGCTCGGCGGCGCGCTCGCGTCGGGCAGCGCGCCGCCGGAACGGCACGACTTACCCTTGGGCGGAGAGCCTTCGAGGAGGATGGCATGCGCACGGGGTTCGTCGGGCTGGGAGGGATGGGTCGGGCAATGGCGACCGCGCTGCTCCGCGCGGGCCACGAGGTGACGGTCTGGAACCGGACGCGGAGCCGGGCGGAGGCGCTCCGGGGCGAAGGCGCGTCGGTCGGCGCGACGCCCGCCGAGGCGGCGCGGGTGGGGGTGGTCGTCTCGATGCTCGCCGACGATCAGGCCGTCGAGGAGGTCACCCGAGGGCCGGACGGAATCCGGGCCGGGCTACCGCCTGGTGGGCTGCACGTCTCGGCGAGCACGCTCGCACCCGACACGGTCGAGGGTCTCGCGAAGGTGCACTCCGAGGCCGGGCAGGTCCTCCTCTCGGCGCCCGTGTTCGGGCGACCGGACGCCGCAGCCGCCGGCAAGCTCTTCGTCGTCGCGGCGGGCCCGGCTCAGGCGCTCGAGCGGGCCCGCCCGCTACTCGACGCGTTTGCGCAGCGGGTGTTCACCCTCGGGGCGGAGCCGGCCCAGGCGAACCTGGTGAAGCTCGCCGGCAACTTCATGCTGACGGCGGCCATCGAGGCGCTCGCCGAGGCCTTCGCGCTCGTGGGAAAGGCGGGCGTGGACCGGGAGGCCTTCCTTCAGATCCTCACCGAGTCGCTCTTCTCGGCGCCGGCCTACAAGACGTACGGCCGCGCGCTCCTCGAGGCCCGGTTCTCGCCCCCGGGCTTCCGCCTTCCGCTCGGCGTGAAGGACAATCGCCTGTTCCTGCAGAGCGGGGATCGCCACCAGGTCCCGCTTCCGCTCGCGAGCTTGGTCCACGATCGCATGATCGCGGCGCTCGCCCGCGGCTACGGCGACCTCGACTGGTCAGCCTTCGGCCGGATCGCGGCGGAGGACGCCGGCGCCACCGTTGCGCACTGAGGGGTGCCGTCGCGCTACGTCACCGCGTGGGGACGGGTGCGAGCTGGTGACGGGCGAGCGCCTCGCACTCGCCGGCGCACTCGTCGAACTGCGCGGCGAACGAGGCGAGCTCACGACAGTGGCCCGCGATCGCATCGGGCCGGCCGTCGCTGCAGAGCTTCCGGAGGTCGTCCACGGTGCGCGAGAGGAGCACGAGCCGCTGCTCATCCGGCAGCGCGCGAAGGGCCCTTCGCTCCGATGATGGCGCCAAGCCGAGCGCGACGAGCAGCGCGACGATCGCGAGCGCCCCCACCAGCCATCCGGCCTTGGGGAATGCGCGGGCGCGGCCGCGAGCGCTGCCGGGCAGCGGTGGAACGCCACCAAGGAGCACGGGTCTCATGCGCCCTGGAGGAGCATGACGCGTGCCACGGGGAAGGTCGGATCATCGGGCAGAGTCCACGCGCGCCGATGGGAGACATCGCAAGCTGCATGAACGCCCGCTTCCGCGCTTGCGAAATGCAAGGTTCGGGAGCTCTGGGCGCGGCGCGGCTTGGGACAATAGGCTGGCGCTCGCCGTGCATACCGGGTCCGTCAGGCGGAGGTGCCCTCCGTTCGGACCATTTCTACGCGGTGACCAGATGGGTGAGCTGAGCGTCGGAGACCAGGTCGATCAGTACGAGCTCACGGACGTCCTGGCGCGGAGCGGGATGGCCTCGATCTTCGAGGCCGTCGATGGGGAGACGGGTACCCGGGTCGTGCTCAAGGTGCCTCATATCCAGTACGAGAGCGACGTCGTCTTCTACGAGCGCTTCCTGCGCGAGGAGGAGATCGGCCTGCGGCTCGCCCATCCCAAGATCGTCAAGGTCCTGCGGCCACGCGAGCGGAGCCGGATGTACCTGGCGATGGAGTACGTCGAAGGGCAGCGGCTCTCAGCCATGATCCAGGAGAAGCGGCCCCTGCCCGTCGAGCAGGCGCTGAACATCGCCCGGCAGACGTGCGCGGCGCTCGTGCACATGCACGCGCTCGGTGTCACCCATCGCGACATCAAGCCCGAGAACATCCTCGTGAACGACGCGGGCGAGGTGAAGATCATCGACTTCGGGATCGCGACGGCGGAAGCCGCGCGCCGGCTCACGTGGGCGGGCCTGTCGCACGCGCTCGGCACGCCGGACTACATGGCTCCGGAGCAGATCCGCGGCCGCCGCGGCGATGCGCGGACCGATGTCTACGCCCTCGGGACGATGCTCTACGAGATGCTCACGGGGACCCTGCCCTATGTCAGCCCGAACTCGGTGGCGCTGCTCCGTGCCAAGCTGAACGAGGAGCCCACGCCGCCGAGCTTCCACGTTCCGGGGTTCGATCCGTCCCTCGAGGCCATCATCCTCCAGGCCCTCGAGCGCGAGCCTCGTCATCGCTATGCCAGCGCGGCCGACCTGCTGAAGGATCTCGAGAACCCCTCCGCCGTTCCACCGCGCGACCCGCTGGCCGGGCGGCCGCCGGGGCGACCGATGGCCCGCCTCCCACGTCGCATCGCGCTCACGCTCGCCCTGGGCGCCATCCTGGGAGGGCTCGGGTCACTGGTGTGGCTGAGCCACGGTCATTGAAAAGCCGCTCACTCCTCGCGACCACTGCGCCCTGGTGGGCATCTCCGGATGCTGGGGTCGCGGCCGGCCTCTCGCAGCGAGAGCTAGCGGGGCGGCTCGCCATCCTTCCAAGCCGCCTCGTCGCGCTGGTGGATGAGCTGGAGGAGAAGGGACCCGTCGAGCGGAAGGACGACCCCGCGACCGGCGCAGCTACGCCCTGCAGCTCACCGACAGGGGACGCGCCACACTTGACGAGATCGGGCGCGTCGCCCGCGAGCACGGCGACGCGATCTGCGCGGCGCTCTCCGCGGCGGAGCGCGAGGAGCTGGCGGGCCACCTCCGTCGCCTGGCAGAGGAGCAGGGCCTGACGCCCGGTGTCCATCCCGGGTACAGGCGGCTCTGACCGTTCCGTAGTCGCCCGGTGAGAGCGCCCTTCCATCGGGTGCCCCATTGCGGCTCGCAAGGATCACCCTCCCCGCGATCGTGCACGGTG
>DASPZP010000028.1:0-4387 GCA_035636195.1 Anaeromyxobacteraceae bacterium | reverse complement strand
GCACCCTACGGGTTTCGCAAGGGATTGCCCATGACCATGGACCGCCGCAGCTTCCTCAAGGGCTCCGCGCTCGGACTCGCCGCCGCGGCCTGCTGGCTCGAGGTGCCGAGCCTGGCCCGGGCCGAGGAAGGTCTCACCCTGGTGCCGCTCTCGAGGCGCCCACCCAACTACGAGTCGTTGCGCTCGACCTTCACCACGCGCCTCACGCCGCTGGAACGCTTCTTCCTGCGCAACCACTTCGACATCCCCAAGGTCGACCCGAAGGCCTGGCGTCTGCAGATCCGCGGGCTGGTCGAGAAGCCGCTCACGCTCACCGCCGGCGAGCTGCAGAAGCTGCCCCAGGTGAAGGTCGAGGCGGTGCTCCAGTGCGCGGGCAACGGCCGCGGGCTCTTCAGGCCGCGCGTCCCGGGCGTGCAGTGGCGCGTCGGCGCGGTGGGCAACGCCGAGTGGACCGGCGTGCGCCTGCGCGACGTGCTCGCGCTCGCGCGGCCGAAGGAGGGCGCGGCCCAGCTCCGGCTCCAGGGTGCGGAGCGGCCGACCATGAGCACCACGCCGCCGTTCGTCCGCGGCATTCCACTCGAGAAGGGGCTCCACGCCGACACGCTCGTGGCGCTGAAGATGAACGGCCGGCCCATCTCGCCCTATCACGGGAGCCCCGCGCGCCTGGTGGTGCCGGGCTGGGTGGGGGACGACTGGATGAAGTGGTTGACCGAGGTCGAGGTGGTCGCCGAGGAGCCCAAGGGGTTCTTCTACGAGACCGCCTACCGCTACCCGGTGAAGCCCGGGGCACCGGGCGAGGCGATCCCGGCCGAGCAGATGAAGCCGATGACGAAGCTCAACGTGAAGTCGATCATCGGCTCGCTCGAGGACGGGATGGTCCTCCGTCCCGGCGTCCACCAGGTGGTCGGCGTGGCGTTCTCGGGGGAGGCGAGCATCGCGGGGGTGGAGCTGAGCTTCGACGGCGCCAGCACCTGGCAACCCGCCACGCTGGAGGGACCCGCCACGCCGTACGGATTCCGCGTCTTCCGCCATTCCTGGAGGGCCGAGCCTGGACGACATGTCGTCGCGTCCAGGGCGACGGACACCGCCGGCGCGCTCCAGCCCGACGTCTCCGTCTGGAACCCGAGCGGCTACCTGTACAACGCCATCGATCGCGTCGAAGTGGAGGTGCGCGCGTGATCCCCGCCCTCCTCGTCACCTCGCTCCTGCTGGCCGCAGAGCCGGCCGCGACGGCGCCGGCGTCCGCGTCCGCGTCCTCCGACCAGAGCGCGCTCCTCGAGGGCAAGCTCCCCGACGAGCCCGGGCGCAGCGTGCTCCAGGCGAAGTGCCTCATCTGCCACACCGTGGAGTACGTGACGCTGCAGCGCCTCACGCCGGCGCAGTGGCAAAAGACGGTCGAGAAGATGCGCAAGTTCGGCGCGCCGCTCAACGACGACGAGGTGAGGTCGCTCTCGGCCTACCTCGGCAAGCACTGGACCGTCGACCTGCCGGAGTGGCGGCCGCGGCCCGTCGCGCCGCCCCAGGGCGCCCTCCCCGCGAAGTGAGGAGAACGATGCGCGGGCAGAAGGCGCTGTCCGTGGCCGCCGTCGCCGCGGTGCTGGTCGCGACCGCTGCGCGCGCAGCCGCGCCGCCCAGGAAGACCCCCGAGCTGCTGGAGATCGGCAAGGTCTCGTTCAAGGTGAACTGCGCCTCGTGCCACGGCGAGAAGGGCGAGGGCGACGGCGTGTCGGCGGACGCGCTGGTCCCCAAGCCGACCAACCTCACCACCGATCGGCTCAAGAACGGCGCGAAGGTGGGCCAGGTGTTCGAGACCTTGGCGAAGGGCGTGCCTGGGACGGCGATGATCGCCTTCACGCACCTCCCCGAGGACGAGCGCTGGGCCCTCGCCTACTACATCGTCGACCTGCGGGCGAAGGCGCCCAAGGCCAGGAGGAAGTAGGCAGCCCGGG
Source organism: Anaeromyxobacteraceae bacterium (assembly GCA_035636195.1). Taxonomy (GTDB): domain Bacteria; phylum Myxococcota; class Myxococcia; order Myxococcales; family Anaeromyxobacteraceae; genus Anaeromyxobacter_A. The sequence continues at coordinate 2,438 of DASPZP010000028.1, read as the reverse complement.
CGAATGGCGACAGGGCCCGCTGGGGCGAGGTCGAGCCCTAGGGCCGCCCTCGCGCCGGGAGGGCGCTCTCCATGCGGTCCAGGACATCGCTCTCGCACTTGTTCCTGGCGCTGGCGGCCGACTGCCGTCCCTTCGCGACCGCCTGCTCCACGCACACGTCGATGGCCGCCCTCGCCTCCATCCCGCCGCAGCGCTTGAACCAGTCGAGGTCGCGCTCCGCGAAGACCGCGGCGCAGCGCGGGGCTCGCGTGGCATCGACCGGGGCCAGCCCCTGGAAGGGATCCGAGGCCCCCACCCGTCCGGTGCACTCGACGTATATCGCCTCGTCCGCCGGGCGGAGGTTCGATCGAGCCTTGCTGCAGAGGGGCCCGAGCCGCTGGCCGTCCGCCTCCCGGAGCGCCTGCCGCAGCCGCCTCAGGTACTCCGGCCCATCCTTGCCGGCCGCCTTGACGATGGCAGCCTCGGGGTCGGGCTTGTTGCTGGTGGCGAGGTCGGCCAGGGACCGGAAGACGGCCGCTGCCGGCTGCTCGGTGCGGCAGGCCATCGGGCAGGCGTTGGTCTTCCTGCCCTCGACCGAGCGAAGCCAGTCGTTGCTGGGCAGGGCGGGCATGGCCGGGCAGGAGGCGAGGCACTGCTCCGCCTCGGTCCTGGCGAGGCGGGCGGAGGCAGCAGCCTTCCCTCCGACGATGGGACCGGAATCACCGGCGGCGAGCGCCAATGCAAGGCCGGCGGCGACGAAGTGAGTCAGCATGGACGATTCCCCTCAGGATGCGCGCTGCACGGTGGAGCCCTTCGCCGGGGCGGGCTGATCCCCGGGCTTCCCGGGCTGGCGGTGCTGCTTCTCGAGGATGTCACGGTCGGCGAGGTAACGCTGGGCCTCGGACCCGGCGATCGCTCCGTCGCCCACCGCCGTGGCGATCTGCCGGAGGCAGGTGTCGCGCACGTCGCCGGCGGCGAAGACCCCCTCCACGCTGGTCCGCATCCGCGCGTCGGTGGCGACATAGCCGCGCTCGGTCAGCGCCACCTGTCCCGCGAAGAGCTCGGTCGCCGGCAGGTGTCCGGTGAAGTAGAAGCAGCGGTCGACCGCCACGGGCGAGAGCGCGCCCGTGCGCGTGTCCTTCAGGACGACCGACTCCAGCCGGGCGTCCCCCTGAAAACGATCGACGGCGGTGTTCCAGCGGAACTCCAGCTTCGGGTTCGCGAAGGCCGCGTCGCGTGCAGCGGGGTGGGCGCGGACGTTGCCCTCCTCGTGCCTGACGGAGAGGATCACCTTGCTCGCGAAGCGGGTGAGGAAGACCCCCTCCTCGAGCGCCGCGTCGCCGGAGCCGATCACCATCACGGTCTTGCCGGTGCACTGGGCCGCGTCACAGGTCGCGCAGAACGAGATGCCCTTGTCGTAGAGGAATGCCGCCTCGCCGGGCACGCCCAGCAGGCGCGGCTTGCCACCGGTGGCGAGGATGACGGCCTTGGCGTGGTAGACGGTGCGGAAGGTCTCGACCGTCTTGTCGCCGCCGGCCAGGGCGAGCGCCTTCACGGGCGAGTTCTTGATCTCGACCCCGAACCGCCTGGCCTGCGCCTCGAAGCGACGCATCAGCTCGAGCCCGCTGATGTCCTCCGGGAAGCCCGGGTAGTTGCACACCTCGCTGGTGGAGGTGGCGAGGCCCCCGAGCAGCCCCTGCTCGACGAGCAGCGTCGCCCGCTGGGCGCGCCCCGCATAGAGCGCCGCCGTCAACCCGGCCGGACCGCCGCCGACGACGACGACATCGTAGCGCTGGTGGTCCTTCTCGCGAGCCATGAGTCCCCTTTCAGCGAGCTCGCCGGGCGCTGCGCCTGCCCCACCAGTCGGCCAGGAGATACACCGCCAGCAAGAGCCCGAACTGGAGCACCAGCGCGGGCGCGAATCCCCCCAGTGCCATGGGCAAGTAGACGCCGCCCTTCGGCTGAACGTGGAAGGCGGCCTTCCAGATAGGCCACGTCACGGCACCGATCGCCGAGCCGAGGATGAAGAAGGGAATGACCAGCCATTGCTGGAGGAACCCCTCGCCCATGCGCATCAGCGTGCCGGAGGCGCAGCCGCCCGCGATCACCGCACCCAGGCCGAAGAGGAAGCCGCCCACCACCGTGTGCATCCCGACGGGCTCGAGGCCGGCGAGCTTCATGGCGTCCGCGAGCTGACCCGTCTTGAGGTAGGCCGCGAGCTGGATGGCCGAGAATCCGACCGTCCCCACCGCCAGCCCGACGACCACGGCCTTGGTCAGGCTGGTGCTGCCGGTCAGCACCGGGTCGCGCATGGAGGCGGTGAAGCAGAACCTCGCCCGCTGCAGCGTCAACCCCAGCGCGATGCCGATGGCCCAGATGAAGGCGAACTTCGGCGATCCCCCGGCGCGGACCAGGTAGAAGCCTGCCGCCACCACCAGGGCGAGGAGCACCAGGGCCCA
>DASPZP010000027.1:0-8549 GCA_035636195.1 Anaeromyxobacteraceae bacterium | reverse complement strand
CGCGCTGGTTCGCCCCGCACGTCGCCTACACCATGGCGAAGTACGGCATGAGCATGTGCGTGCTCGGGATGGCGGAGGAGCTGAAGGACCGCGGCATCGCGGTGAACGCGCTCTGGCCGCGCACCGTCATCGCCACCTCCGCGCTCAACCTCATGGGCGGCGAGGACACCGCCAAGCACGGCCGGAAGGTGGAGATCGTCGCCGACGCGGCCCACGCCATCCTCACCCGCTCGGCCCGCAGCTGCACGGGCAATTTCTTCATCGACGAGGACGTGCTGCGGGCACAGGGTGTGGAGGACTTCGAGCGCTACGCGGTGAAGCGCGGCGAGCCGCTCATGCGCGACCTGTTCGTCGACGAGGCGTGAGCTCGGCGGGGGATGAACCCCCGCCCTACCCCGCGTAGGGCGGGGGCTTGTCCCCCGCCGCCGCGCTGGAGAGGTGTGGCACGCCCCCGCCCTCGGCGGCGCGCTCGCGCGCTGCGACGCGGAGGAGGGCGAGCAGGAGACTCACCGCGAGCGGTCCGACGAGCAGTCCGAGCGTCCCGTACATGACGATCCCGCCGATCATGGCGAAGAAGACGAGACCACCGTGGATGTCGGCCCCGCCGCGGGCGAGGAGCGGCTTCAGCACGTTGTCGATGGTGCCGGTGACCAGGATGGCCCATGCGGCGAGGAAGATGCCGGCGACCACGTGACCGGTGAGGAGCAGCACCGCCGCGATGGGCAGCATGACGATGCTCGTCCCCACCGACGGGATGAAGGCGGCGAGGAAGGTGAGGAGCCCGAAGAAGACGGGCTGGGGCACGCGCGCGATGAGGTAGCCGGCGGTGGCCACCAACCCCTGCACCGCCGCCGTCGCGAGGAGCGAGGCGAGCACGGACGTCCCGGTGGCGCGCAGCTCCTGCAGGACGGCGCCGGTCGTGCCCACGCCGAGCGGCGAGACGCGGTGCAGCCAGTCGACGAGGCGGTGCCCCTCCACGAGGAGGAAGAAGAGCGCCACCAGCATCATGGCGGCGTCGAAGAGGAACTCCGAGGTCCCGGAGAGCACGCTCGACAGGTAGACCGCGGCCGCCGCGCTGCCCTGGGAGGCGCGTCTACCGATGGCCTCCCACGACGGCGGCAGCTGCCCGAGCGCCTTGCGGGCGTACCCCTCGACGGAGTCCGGCAAGAGCGCGACGAGGTCACTCGGCCCCTTCCCCTGCACCGCGGCGCGGAGCAGCTCCGTGGCGGCGACGGCCTGCTTGACGGCGATGGCGACCAGGGTGGCGAGCGGCCCGACCACGATGAGGACGACGCCGAGCGTGATGAGGCCAGCGGCGAGCGAGCGCCGTCCCCCCAGACGGCGCGCCAGGCCGTCCTGCCAGCGCATGAGGGCGGCGGAGAGCACGCAGGCGAGGAAGAGCGGCTTCCACATGGGCAGGAAGACCGACCCCACCAGCGCCAGCGCGAGCACGACGGCCGTGACGAAGGAGCCACCGAAGACGGACCGGCGAGGGAGGGTGGTCACCTCCCCAACGTAGGGCGGGGCCGCGTCTCCGCGCCATGCGGTAAGCTGCCCCCATGGACCAACCCTCCACTCCGCAGAGGGCGCGCGCCGACGCCGAGACGCGCGACGCCCTCGTGCTCGTGAAGTACGCCGCCGCGCTGCACGCGACGTGGCAGGTGCGGGCGCTCGCCGAGCGCGCCGAGGCGGAGGGCAAGCACCTCGTGCTGCACGTGCCGCGCGGCTTCCGCCCCGCCAGCACGCTCCGGATCTTCATGGCGAATCACCCCGACCTGGTCCGGATCGAGACGCGCTGATGGGCCTCTACCTGTGTGTCTTCCGCGAAGATGAGGAGCTCGTCGGCGTGGACGTCGGCAGCTACGACGACTTCGAGCGGTTCCGGGACGCGGCGCGCGCCCGGGACCGGCGCCTCTTCCGCCGCTATGGCGCGCTGCGGGTGAACATGAGCCCCACCACGCACTGGTCCCCCCGCGAGGCGGCGCGGCTCGCCGGCGAGCTCGTCCACCTGCGCGAGGCGCTCCGCCAGGCGCCGGCCCAACCGTTCCCCTCGGGGAGCTGGCAGGCGGCGCGCGCCGCCGAGCTCGGGCTCGCGCCGACCTCGCTCGCCGAGTGCTTCTTCGACTTCGACGGCGGGCCGCTCTTCGACCGGCTGCTCGAGCTGTGCCGCGTGGCGGTGGAGGCGCGGGAGCCGATCCTGTTTCAGTGAGGCATCACCCGAGGTCGTCGCGCGCCAGGATCGATCCCTCGCCGCTCACGAGGAGCACGCCGTCCTCGTCGCGGATGGAGCCGGCGAGCCGCACCAGCTCGCCCCTCGGCCTCTCCGAGCGCTCGACCGAGAGGACGTCCCAGCGCAGCCGCAGGCGCGTGCCGGCGCGGGCGGCCCGGCGCAGCTGGTACGAGAACGCGAGCCCCACGCCGGGGCCGTGCGGGGTGGTGAACGCGGCGCAGGCACTGGTGAGGAGGCCGACCAGGTGGCCGCCGCACGCGATGAGCCCGCCGAAGCGGCTCCTGGCGGCGACGGCCTCGTCGTGGTGGAGCGGGTTCGGGTCGCCGAGCTCGGTGGCGAGCCGGACCACGTCCTCCCGGGTGAGGAGGCGCTCCTGCTCGGCGTGGTCGCCCGGGCGGAGCATCAGTCCGCCGCGACCCCGCGCTCGGCGCGCTCGTGCCGGGCCTGCTCCTCCATCACGAGCAGGGACACCTCCCGCTTCACCGCGTTGAACTCGGGCGAGGCGGTGTCGCGCGGCCGCCCGAGCGGCACCGGGACGATGCGCTTCACGCGCCCCGGGCGGTAGGTCATCACCACCACCCGATCCGCCAGGTAGATGGCCTCCTCGATCCCGTGCGTCACGAAGACGATGGTCTTGCGGAGCGCGGACCAGATCCGCAACAGCTCGTCCTGCAGGTTGCGGCGGGTGAGCGCGTCGAGCGCGCCGAAGGGCTCGTCCATGAGCAGCATGGGCGGGTCGATGGCGAGCACGCGGGCGATGGCGACGCGCTGGCGCATGCCGCCCGACAGGTCCTTCGGGAAGCGGTCGCGGAACTCCCACAGCGCGAGCTGGCGCAGGAGCTCCTCCACCCGCGCGGCGATCGCCGCGCGCGGCTCGCCCTTGAGCTCGAGGCCGAAGGCGACGTTCGCCTCCACCGTCATCCAGGGGAAGAGCGCGTACTCCTGGAAGACCATCCCCCGGTCCGGTCCCGGACCGGCCACGGGCCTGCCGTTCGCGAGCAGCGTGCCGGCGGTGGGCGGCGCGAACCCGGCGATGGCGTTGAGGAGCGTCGACTTCCCGCAGCCGGAGGGGCCGAGCAGGCAGACGAGCTCCCCGGGCGCGACGCTGAGGTCGATCCCGTCGAGCGCCAGCACCTCCCGCCCGCCGGTGCGGAAGGCCTTGGCGACGCCGGTCATCTGGACGGCGGGCTCCACCTGGTCAGCTCTCCATCCCGCGATGCCAGCGCAGGAGCCAGCGGTTGAGCCGGTTCATGAACACGTCGATGCCGAGCCCGCACAGGCCGATGCTGATCATCCCGGCGATGATCTTGTCGGACCACATGAACTCGCGCGCCTCGAGGATGCGGTAGCCGAGCCCCCGGTTCACCGCCGTCATCTCGGCCACGATGACGACGATGAAGGCGACCCCGATCCCCACCCGCACGCCGGTGAGGATGTAGGGCATGGCGGCCGGCAGGATGACGCGCCGGAAGAGCACGCCCTCCCGCGCGCCGAGGTTCTGGGCGGCCCGGATGTAGATGGCGTCGACGTTCCGCACCCCGGCGATGGTGTTGACGAGCACCGGGAAGAAGGCGCCGAGCGCGATGAGGAAGAGCGCGGGCGGGTTGCCGAGCCCGAACCACAGGATGGAGAGCGGGATGAAGGCGATGGGCGGGATGGGCCGCAGCACCTCCAGGAGCGGGGCGAAGAGGTCGTGGACGAGCGGCCGCCGGCCCATGAGGAGCCCGAGCGGCAGCGCCACCCCGCCCCCGATGAGGAAGCCGGCCAGCACGCGAGAGAGGCTCCCCAGCGCGTCCTGCGGCAGCTCGCCGGAGAAGAGCCACGCGAGGCGGCTCCCCTGCGCCGGGTCGTAGGGCTCGAGCGGCGAGAGGTACTGCCACCAGCGCACCACCACCTGCGACGGCGCGGGCAGGATGGCGGCCGAGAACACGCCCTCGCGCGAGAGCGCCTCCCATGCCAGGAGCACCAGCGCCGGCACGGCGATCGACTTCAGGAAGTGCCCCACGCCGCGCGTCACCGGGCGGCCAGCTCCTGCTTCGCCTTCTGCAGCACGTCGAGCTTCACCCAGTCGGCTGCCCGCGGCGGGCTCTTCAGCTTCCCCACCCCGTACTTCACCATGAGGTCGGTCGTCACCTGGACGTGCTCGACGGTGAGGTCGTAGGTGAAGGACGCGTTCGACATGGCGTCCTGGTACTCCTGCGGCGTGATCTGCCCCTTGAAGAGCTGCTCGCGCACGTACTTCTGGGCGAGGGCCGGATCGGCCAGGAACTTCTGCGTCGCGTCGACGAAGCACTTCATCACCCGCAGCGCGACGTCGGGCTTCTCCCGGTACATCTTCTCCGTCATGACCATCACGCGCACCGGCTCGCCCATGGGCGTGTCGTAGGGCTTCACGATCTCGGTGCCGATGCCCTTCGCGATGGCCTGGGCGGACTGCGGCTCCGACTGGCACATGGCGTCGATCTGCTTCTGCATCAGCGTCTGGTTCAGGTCGGCGTAGGCGAGGTAGACGATGAGCACGTCCTTCCCCGGCTGATCGCTCCAGGTGAGGCCGGCCTTGGCGAGCTCCGCGAAGAGCGCCAGCTCCTGGGCCCCGCCCCGCGGCACCCCCACCTTCTTGCCCTTGAGCTGGGCCACCGAGGTGAGTCCGAGGTCCTTCCGGCCCACGATGCGGATGCCACCCTTGGCGAAGCCCGCCACGGCGAACACCGGCGCCCCGGCGGCTCGCCCGGCGATGGCGGCGTCGGCGGCGCTGGCGGCGATGTCGATCTCGCCCGCGACGATGGCCGGGAGGATGTCGATCCCCTTCGGGAAGACACGCTCCTCGACCCGCAGCCCGTACTTCGGCCCGAGCTCCTTCATGTACGAGACAGCGCCGTAGTGCGCGAACTTGAGGTTGCCGAGCCGGACCACGTCCTGTGCGGTAGCCGGGCTGGCGCAGAGCACCGCCAGTACGGCCATCGAGCCGAAACGCCTCATGTCGTCCTCCCCCTCGAATCTAGAAGTCGACCTTCGGAAGGCGCGCCAGCGAGGCGCGGATCTTCTCCTCGGGGTACGCGAAGTCTTCGAGGTGCCCGGAGAGATAGGCGTCGTAGGCGGCCATGTCGAGCTGCCCGTGTCCCGAGAGCCCGAAGAGGATGACGCGCTCCTTCCCCTCCTCCCGGGCGCGCTCCGCCTCCTCGATCGCGCCTCGGATGGCGTGGGACGACTCGGGCGCCGGCACGATCCCTTCCGTCCGGGCGAACGTGACCGCGGCCTCGAAGCAGGGCGTCTGCGGGAAGGCGCGCGCCTCGATCTGGCCGGCGGCGAGGAGGTGGGAAACGAGCGGCGACGCGCCGTGGTAGCGCAGGCCGCCGGCGTGGATGCCGGGCGGCATGAAGTCGTGGCCGAGCGTGTACATCTTCACGATGGGGGCCAGCTTGGCCGTGTCGCCGTAGTCGTAGGCGTAGACGCCCTTCGTCAGCGTCGGGCAGCTCGTCGGCTCGCAGGCGACCACGCGCACCGCCTTGCCGGCGGCGCGGTCGGCCACGAACGGGAAGGCGAGCCCCGAGAAGTTCGATCCCCCGCCGTGGCACGCGAGCACGACGTCCGGATCCTCGCCAGCCGCCTTCATCTGCTCCTTCGCCTCGAGGCCCACCACCGTCTGGTGCAGCAGCACGTGGTTCAGCACCGAGCCGAGGGCGTAGCGCGTGTCACCGTGCGTGGCGGCGTCCTCCACCGCCTCGGAGATGGCGAGGCCGAGGGAGCCCTGGCTGTCCGGGTCGGCGGCGAGCGCGGCGCGCCCGGCGTTCGTCTCGGGCGAGGGCGAGGCGAAGACCTGCGCCCCCCAGAGCTGCATCATGCTCTTCCGGTACGGCTTCTGGGTGAAGGAGATCTTCACCATGTAGACGGTGCAGGCGAGGCCGAACATCTGGCAGGCGAGGGCGATCGAGCTGCCCCACTGGCCGGCACCGGTCTCGGTGGCGATCCGGCGCGTCCCGGCGAGCTGGTTGTAGTAGGCCTGCGGGATGGCGGAGTTCGGCTTGTGCGACCCGGCCGGAGAGACGCCCTCGTACTTGTAGTAGATGTGGGCCGGCGTCTTCAGCGCGGCCTCGAGGCGGTGCGCGCGGTAGAGCGGCGTCGGCCGCCAGAGGCGATACGCGTCGCGGACCGCCTCGGGGATCGCGATCCAGCGCTCGGTCGAGACCTCCTGCTGGATGAGCGGCATGGGGAAGAGCGGCAAGAGATCGTCCGGCGTCACCGGCTTCAGGGTCCCCGGGTGCAGCACCGGGGCGGGCGGGCCCGGGAGGTCCGGGATGATGTTGTACCAGTGGGTCGGGATCTGCTTCTCCCCCAGCAGGATCTTCGTCTCCAAGGCGGCCTCGCTCGTAAAGTGAAGGACCATCCGACCAGCGCGCACGGGCGGCGTCAAGGGAGGCGTTCGCCCGCCTGCTCGCCCAAGGGGGGCTTCCGAGGCGGCGGCCCCCTCGCGAAGGATGGGCCGGCCGCCCGTACCGCGACATAGCTACACGGTGGAAGTGCTCGCCCCCGCCGAACAGACGGCCCGCGTGGTCGAGGAGCCGCTGCGCGCCGAGATCGTCGTCGGCGTGCACGGCGGCCCTTCGGCCGACCCGAGCGACACGATCCGGGCCGGCCACCGCGTCGGGCGCCAGCTGGGGGCGGCCTATCCCGGGCGGCGGGCGGTGGTGCTGCTCCTCTCCGACGGGGCGGCCGAGAACGCGCCGCCGCTGCCGTCGGAACCGCGGGCGCCAGCCCCCGAGGTCCCGCTCCTCCCCTGGCGACACCCCGGGCAGAGCGCGCTCGAGGCGGTGCTGCGGGCGGCGGAGTCCCTGGAGGCGGCCGCCTGCGCGCTGGTGGCGGCCGAGGGCGACGATGCCCCGGCGGACACGGCGTATCACCTCGTCCGGCCGGTGCTGGAGGACGGGATCGACCTCGCCTGCGCGTGCTACGCCACCCATCGTTACGAGGGCGTCCTCACCACCGGCCTCGTCTACCCGCTCACGCGCGCCCTCTACGGCAAGCGGCTCCGGCAGCCCCTCGGGCACGAGCTGGCCCTCTCCCGGCGGGCGGTGGCGCACCTGCTCGGCGAGGCCTGGCATGCCGACGCGGCGCGGGCCGGGGAGCCCATCTGGCTCGTGACCGCCCTCCTGGCCGGGGACTTCCAGGTGGGCCAGGCCTACCTCGGCGCGCGACCGCCGCGGCTGGCCGACGCCGGGGCGGATCTCGCGGTCTCCTTGGCGCAGGTGGTGGGACTCCTCTTCCACGAGGCGCGGCTGCACGCCCCCGCCTGGCAGCGCCTCAAGGGCTCGCGGCCGGTGCGCACCTACGGCGAGCTGGCCTCGCCTCCGGGCGAACCTGGCCAGCCGCAGGTAGGCCCCATGATCGCCGCCTTCCAGCTCGGCTACCAGGAGCTGCAGCAGGTCTGGGGGGCGGTGCTGCCCCCGCAGACGCTGCTCGCCCTGAAGCGCCTCTCCCGGGCGCCGGAGGAGAGCTTCTCGCTCGACGACGGGCTGTGGGCCCGCGTCGTCTACGACTTCGCGGTCGGGTACCACCTCGCCATCATGGACCGGGCGCTACTCCTGCGCTCGATGACGCCGCTCTATCTCGCCTGGGCGGCTGGGTTCGTGCGCGAGGTGCGCGAGCTCTCGGCGGCGGGCGTCGAGGAGCGCTGCGAGCGGCTGTCCCGAGGCTTCGAGCTGGCGAAGCCCTACCTCATCTCGCGCTGGCGTTGGCCGGATCGCTTCAACCCCTGAGAGGAGTGGATCATGAGTGACGTCGAGCTGGCGTTCCGGGATGGGGTGCACCGGGTCGGCCTGGCCGTGGCCGGGTTCCTGCCGGGGGTGCTCAGCATGCTGCTCGTGCTCGGCTTCGCGCTGGCGCTGGCGTTCCTGGTGCGCTTCGCGCTCCGCCGATCGCTGGCCGGGGTCGACTTCGATCGGCGCGTCCACCGGTGGGGCCTCACCTCCACCGGCGAGTGGATGCCGAAGAACGCGCCCACCGCCGTGGCGGCGCACGCCGGCTTCTGGTTCGTGCTGCTGGTCGGCTTCATGGCCGGCCTGAAGGCGCTCGGGACGGAGGTGACCGACGCGCTCGCGAGCCGGACGATCAACTACATCCCGAACCTGCTGTCGGCCGGCCTCATCTTCGCGGTCGGCATCGCCGTGGCGCGCTTCCTCGAGCGCACCGCGCTCATCAACGCCGTCAACATGCAGATCCAGCACGCGCGGCTGCTCAGTCTTGGAGTGAAGTGGCTGGTGGTGCTCTTCACCATCGCCCTCTGCCTCCAGGAGCTCCAGATCGGCGGCGCCATCCTGACCGT
>DASPZP010000026.1:0-6669 GCA_035636195.1 Anaeromyxobacteraceae bacterium | reverse complement strand
GCCACCTGCGTGCTGCAGGTGCCGATGTTGTCCTTGCAGTCGATGGCGCCGCCGGTCACCGTCCCGGAGGCCGCGAGCACGCGCACGTTCACGGTGCGCGACGGGGCGGGGTTCGTGACCGTCACGGTGAACGAGCCCGTGCTGAAGTTCCCGAGCACGTCGGCCGCGGAGCACGAGACGGTGTTCACGCCGACCGCGAAGATCGACCCGGAGCTGGGCAGGCACGTGGGCGTGACCGCTCCGTCGACGAGGTCGGACGCGGTCGCGGCGATGGTCGCGGCGGCGCCGTTCGCCCCCGTCGCGGCGATGGTCATGCTGGCGGGGAGCGTGAGCACGGGGGGCTTGGTGTCGACGACCTCGACGGCGAACTCACCGGTCGCGACGTTGCCACTGGCGTCCGTCGCGCCGCAGTGGACGGTGGACGTGCCGAGCTGGAACGTCGAGCCGGAGGCCGGCAGACAGCTCGCGGGCAGCGCGCCCGAGACGAGGTCGGTCGCGGTCGCCGTGTAGGTCACGGCCGCGCCGCCAGGGCCTGTCGCCTCGGCCGTGATGGTGGCGGGCAGCCCGAGGACCGGGGCCGTCGCGTCACCCACCGTGACGGTGAAGGTACTGGCCGCCGCGTTCCGGTGCGCGTCCGTGGCGGTGCAGGTCACGGTCGTCGCCCCGAGCGGGAACGTCGAGCCCGAGGCGGGCAGGCAGGTCGGCGCGAGGCCGCCGTCGACGAGGTCGAGGGCGGTGGCCGCGAAGAACACGACGGCGCCGGAAGCACCGCTGGCCTCCGCGGTGACGCTCGCGGGCACGGTGAGCCCCGGCGGCGTGGTGTCGACCACCGAGACCGTGAAGCCGCCGGTCGCGGTGTTGGCATGGCGGTCGGTCGCGCTGCAGATGACCATCGCCATCTCGTCGAGGACGTAGGGCGTGGACGACGTGAAGCCCGCGGGCGAGCCGGCCAGCGTCTCCGACCCGCGCTTGCACGTCACGGTGACCGCGCCGTCGACGGCGTCCGCGGCGGACGCCTGGAAGGTGAGGTCGGCGCCGGGCACGCCGGTCGCCTCGATCGTCAGGTTCGACGGCAGGGTCAGCCTGGGGGCGATGTTGTCCACCACCGCGACGGTGAAGGTGCCGGTGGCGGTGTTGTGGTGAGCATCGGTGGCGCTGCAGGTGACGGTCACCGGGGCGTCGAGCGAGACGCGCGTCCCGGAACCGGGCGTGCACGTGACCGCCACGCTGCCGTCCACGAGGTCGGTGGCGCTGGGGATGGGCGCGAAGACGACGTCCGCGCCCGTCGCATCGACGGCCTGCGCGGTGATGGCGCTCGGCAGCGACAGCTTCGGCGCGGTGGTGTCCTGGACGGTCACGTCGAAGGTGCCGCTCGCGCGGTTGCCGCTCGTGTCGAAGGCGGAGCAGGTCACCGTCGTGGCGCCGATCGGGAAGGTCCATCCCGACTGCACATCGCAGACGGAACCCACCGCGCCGTCGACGAGGTCCTGGGCGCTCGTCGCGAACGTGACGCTCGCGCCGCTCGCCCCGGTGGCCTCGGCCACGATGCCCTGCGGCAGCGTCAGCGAGGGAGCGGTCCGATCCTGCACCGTCACGGTGAAGCTGCCCGCCGCGCCGTTGCCGGCCCGGTCGACCGGCGAGCACGTGACGAGGGTGGTCCCCAGCGGGAACGTCGCCCCCGAGGGCGGGGTGCAGCGCGGATCGACCGCGCCGTCGACGACGTCGACCGCGCTCGCCGTGTACGTCACGGCTGCGCCGGCCGGGCTGGTCGCCTCTGCCGTGATGGGAGCCGGCAGCGAGAGGGTGGGGGCCGTGGCGTCGGCCACGCGGACGCCGAAGGTCCCGGCGCCGACGTTCCCGGCGACGTCCGTCGCGGAGCACTGGACGGTGGTGAGGCCGAGCGCGAAGGTCGAGCCGGAGGGCGGGGAGCACAGCGCCGGCAGCACGCCGTCCGCAGCATCGGAGGCGGTGGCGGTGAACGTGACCACCGCGCCGGCGGGCCCGGTCGCGCTGGCGGTCACGTTCGCGAGCGCGAAGACGGGGCCGACCGTGTCGAGCTGGCACTGCCCCGCGGCGCAGAAGTAGCTCGTGGAAGCGCAGTCCGCGCGCGAGGCGCACGAGGTCATGCAGGCGGTGGGGCCGCACGCGTACGCACGGCAGGAGGTCGGCGGCGGCGTCACGCACTGCCCGAGCCCGTCGCACGAGGCGGCCGGCATGGCCTGCCCGGCGGCGCACGAGGCGGCGGCGCAGGTGGTGGTGGGGGACGGGTAGGAGCACTGGAGCTGGCCGCTGCAGGTCCCGGCGCAGGCGCCCGCGCCAAGACAGGAGCCGTGGCGCGGCGCGTTCGTGGGCGAGCACAGGCCCTCCTTGCCGGGGAGGTTGCAGGCGCCGCAGACCTCGCTGCACGAGGTGTTACAGCAGACGGAGTCGACGCAGAAGCCCGAGGCGCAGTCGTCGGTCGTGCTGCAGTTCGACCCGGCGCCCTGCTTGAGCTCGAGCACCTCGGAGGTGCCGAGCGGATTGCTGGATGCGTCGATTCCACCTGCCACCAGGACCGAGCCATCCGCGAGCGCCGTCGCCGTGTGAGCGTAGCGCGCGTCCAGCAGCGCGGGGCCCGCCGACCAGGCGTCGCTGACGCCGTCATAGAGCGCGGTGGCGGCGCTGGCCCCCGGGCTCGAGCCGCCGGTCACGATGGCGAGGCCGTTCACGGTGGCCGCGGCGGCCTGGTAGGCGCCGCTGGAGAGCGCGCCGGACCTGGTCGTCCAGGTACGGGTGGAGAACGTGAACCGCTCGGCCGACGTGATCGCGCCGGCGCCACCGGCGACGACGACGCTGCCATCCGCGAGGAGCAACGCCGCATGGCCGTACCGCGGAACCGCCAGCGGACCTGCCGCGTTCCAGCCGCCGTTCTGCAGGACCTCGGCTGTCTGCAGCGCGCCCGAAGCGCCCCGGCCGCCGGTCGCCAGGACGTTGGCGCCAGACGCGGTGAGCGTGAGCTCCGCCCGCGCCGAGGCCATGGAGGGCGCCGCGCCCCACGACGTGCCGAACTTCTCGCAGCTGGCGAGGACTTCGACCCCACTCGTGCCGCCGCAGACGAGGAGCTCGCCCGCGAGCAGGGCCGCCGCGTGCTGGTAGCGAGGGCTAGCGAGGTTCCCGGCCGGGGCCCACCTGCCGGTGGTGGGGTCGTACAGCTCGGTCGAGGCGAGGGCCACCGCTGGAAAGGATGCCACCTCGACGGCGCCGCCGGCCACGAGGACCTTGCCGCTGGCGAGCTTCGCCCCGGCCGCCATCGTCCGCGGGACGCCCAAGCTCCCGGTGGGCGTCCACTTCCGGAGGATCGGGTCGTAGATCTCGGCGGTGTTCGTCACCGCGCTGAAGGTGAGCTTGTCGAAGAGGTGGTAGGAGATCTCGCCTCCGACGGCGAGCACCTGGCCATTCGGCAGGGCGAAGGCGAGGTGGCCGAACCGGGGATGGACCATGAGGCCCGTCCACGTCCAGCTCGGATCGAGCGTGGCGGGGTACACGACCCCCTGGCCCGTCCAGGAGACGTGCAGGGCGCACCGAGCCGCGCCGGGGCTGACCGGCGAGCGATTCCAGGGCGGGGTGAGGTCCATGTCGTACGCGCAACCTTCGACGCTCAGCGATGCCGTCGACGTCCTGCCGTCGGCGCCCGTGATGTACGGCGGAGAGATGCGGATGCGCGGGACGCCGGCGGAGTCGACGAACTCGAGGACGTTCTCGACCAGGCGCAGCCCGGCCACCGTCGGCCCGAGCACGACGTCGTAGTCGGTCTGCTCCCGGGCCGGTGCCGACGCGAAGACGATGTAGTCCTCGATGCCGTCGGGCGTGGTGCGCTCCACGAGATCGGCGCCACCGTAAGCCCCGCGGAAGATGGCGCTGCCGTCCTCCTGGATCGCGCGCGGCACGGGGGACACCCCGCGCAACACCGCGTCGACCGACAGGTCGCTCGACTTGTCGGACAGGTGGTACGTGCCGGGGGCGCTCGACGACGTCGCGGTCAAACCCTCCGCCGATGGGCGCACTCTTCCCTTGCCCGCGGCAGCGGCGTCCAGGCTTTGCTGGCCGGATCCCTTGGCACAGCCCTGCAGCGCCGAAGCGCCAAAGATCACAGACAGCAGCAACGCGAGCCGCGATGCGCGCATGGTTCTCGCCCCCAGTTTTTGGAAACAGGGGCATGCCCAGAGCAAGGCGGGTACCAACCGGGTGCGCACCGGGGAGGGGCCGAGCTACAGGGGATCTTGGCGATCGGGTCCGGTCATACCCTGCGCACCACTGCGCGATATCGCGCACAATGGGGCATAGGTCGCATGACACGCCCGCCCCGGCGCCGAGCGCGCGGGTCGTCGGCGATCGCCTGGTCCAGCGACGCGCTAGGCCAGGAACTCCAGCACTGCCCGGGCAACCTCCTCCGGCTGGTGACGCATCATCATGTGGCCGGCGCCGGGGATGACGGAGAGGCGGGCGTCCTGGAAGGCCGCCACGCGCTGCGGGTAGTCGATGGGGACTCGATCGCTCTCCGCGCCGTCGAGGAGCAGCACAGGGCACTGGATGGCCTGCCAGAAGGCGCGGGCGTGATCGGTGCGGAAGGCATACGGCGCGCGGGTGAGGTGGAGGGGGTCATGGAGATAGGCGTACCCACCGTTGATGCGGCCGGTGCCGTGCTCGGCGATGAACCGCGCCTCGTCCGCCGGGCAGCGCGGGTCGTGCTGGCGGATGCGCGCCGCCGCCTCCTCGAGGGTGCGGTAGACGCGGTGGCGGTGCGTCCGCGCCCGCCGCACGCCGTGGATCCACTCCTCCACGCGCTCCGGCATGGACTCGGGCGCGACCTCGGCCATGCGGATCCCCTCCATGATGACCGCCCGCCAGACGCGCTCCGGGAAGGCGCCGGCGAAGTAGCTGGTGATGGAGCCGCCCATGGAGTGGCCGACCAGCGCCAGCCGGTCCCGCGCGAGCGCGTCCGCCAGGTCGCTCACGTCGAGCAGGTAGTCCATGAAGTGGTAGTACCCGCCGGGGCCGATGCGCTCCGTCTCGCCATGCCCGCGCAGATCGGGCGCGAGGACGTGGAAGCCCGCCTCCGCCAGGCGCGGCGCGACGCGGTGGAAGGCCCAGGCGAGATCGAGGAAGCCGTGCAGGCAGAGCACGGTCGTGCGCCCGCCGCCGTCCCACTCCAGCAGGTGGTGGCGCAGGCCGTTCGCGATGATGGAGCGGGAGGAAGGTTCCATGCGACGGAAGCTTACAACGGCCTCGACAATGCGCTCCGCGCCGTTATGTGAAGCCGCGGCGCCGCGCCGCGCCGTTCACCCATGGACGAGATCCTCCTCGAGACGAGGAACCTGACCAAGGAGTTCGCCGGCTTCGTGGCGGTGAGCGACGTCTCGTTGCGCGTGCGGCGCGGGTCGATCCACGCGCTCATCGGACCGAACGGCGCCGGCAAGACCACCGTCTTCAACCTCCTGACGCGCTTCCAGCCGGCCACGCGCGGGGCGATCCTGTACCGCGGCGAGGACATCACCCACGCGCGTCCGGCGCAGATCGCGCGGCGCGGGTTGGTGCGCTCGTTCCAGATCTCGGCCGTCTTCCCCAACCTGACCGTGCTGGAGAACGTGCGGGTGGCGCTGCAGCGGCCGCTGGGGACTTCCCTGCACTTCTGGAGGAGCGAGCGGTCGCTGCGGGTGCTCGACGACCGTGCGCTCGCGCTGCTCGAGGCGGTCGACCTCGCCTCATTCCGCGGGCTCCTGGCGGTGGAGCTGCCCTACGGCCGAAAGCGGGCGCTCGAGATCGCGACCACGCTCGCGCTGGAGCCGGAGCTCATGTTGCTCGACGAGCCCACGCAGGGCATGGGGCACGAGGACGTCGGCCGCGTGACCGCGCTCATCCGGCGGGTGGCGAAGGACCGGACGGTGCTCATGGTCGAGCACAACCTGTCGGTGGTGGCCGATCTCTCCGACACCATCACCGTGCTCGCGCGCGGGAGCGTCCTCGCCGAGGGGCCGTACGCGGAGGTCTCGCGGAACCCCAAGGTGCTCGAGGCGTACATCGGCTCGGCGGAGGCGTGAGCGGGATGGCGACCGTCTTCGACGCCAGGCCGGTCGAGCTCTTGCGGGTGACCGACCTGCACGCGTTCTACGGTGAGTCGCACATCCTGCACGGGATGGACTTCCGCGTGCAGCAGGGTGAGCTCGTGACCTTGCTGGGGCGGAACGGCGCGGGCCGCACCACCACCCTCAAGGCCATCCTGGGGCTCACCGGCCGCCGCACCGGCTCGGTGATGATGAACGGCCGCGAGACGATCGGCATGCCGCCGCACCGGATCGTCCAGCTGGGCATCGGCTACTGCCCGGAGGAGCGCGGCATCTTCTCCTCGCTCACCGCGGAGGAGAACCTCATGTTGCCGCCGGCGGTCGGGAGCGGCGGCCTGAGCGTGGCCGAGCTCTACGCGATGTTCCCCAACCTCGAGGAGCGCCGCCATAGCCAGGGCACGCGCCTCTCCGGCGGAGAGCAGCAGATGCTGGCCCTGGCACGCATCCTCCGCATCGGCGCCCGCCTGCTGCTCCTCGACGAGATCACCGAGGGGCTCGCGCCGGTCATCGTGCAGGTGCTCGGGCGCGTGGTGCGCCAGCTCAAGGAGCGCGGCTTCACGATGGTCCT
>DASPZP010000025.1:0-5046 GCA_035636195.1 Anaeromyxobacteraceae bacterium | reverse complement strand
TGAACACGTTCAGCTTCGCCTCGGCCAGGGCGCGTTCGCGCTCCTCGCGGGTGGTGAGCCGAATCGGCTCGATCGACTTCACCCGGAACGGCTCGATGATCGTGTGGGGCATCGCTCTCCTCGGGGGGCTTCCGGTGCGGGGTGGAGTCCTATACTGCGGGAGGCGGTCGTGGCACGCCGCCAAACCCAAGGAGAGTGACATGCGCCTCGCCTCTCTCGCGCTCGTCGCGGCGATCGCCCACGCCCCCTCCGCTGCACGCGGGCAGCAGGCCGGCTCGGGGCCCGGCACCGCCGTCGCCGCGCCGAAGCCGACGGTGGTGCTGCTCGCGACGGGCGGCACCATCGCCATGAAGATCGATCCGGTGAAGAAGGCGCCCGTGCCGGCCATCTCGGGCGACGACCTCCTCGCGACTGTCCCGGAGATCGGCCAGGTGGCGAAGATGGAGGTGCAGAACCTCTCCAACGTGCCGTCCGACTACATGGACCCGCCGCGCTGGGTGGAGCTCGCCCGCGCGGCCGAGGAGGCGCTCGGGCGGCCGGAGGTGGCGGGCGTCATCGTCTCGCACGGCACGGACACGCTGGAGGAGACCGCCTGGTTCCTCGACCTCACCGTGAAGAGCGACAAGCCCATCGTCCTCATCGGCGCCCAGCGCAACGCCTCGGAGAAGGACTTCGACGGCCCGCGCAACCTCTTCAACGCCGCGCGCATCTGCGTGGCGCCGGAGGCGAAGGGCAAGGGCGCCATGATCGCCCTGAACGACCAGATCAACGCCGCGCGCGAGGTGACGAAGACGCACACCTCGTCCGTCGAGACCTTCAAGTCGGGCGACGTCGGCTTCCTCGGCACGGCCGACGAGGACCGGGTCGTCTTCTACCGCGCCCCGCTGCGGCGCCAGCACGTGCCGCTCGCCGACCGCAAGGGACCGGACGGCAAGCCCATGCCGCTGCCGCGCGTCGACATCGTCGCCATGTACGGCGGTGAGGATGGCGCGCTCCTGCGGGCGGCGGTGGCGGCCGGGGCGAAGGGCATCGTGGTGCAGGCGCTCGGCTGGGGCAACATGAACGTGCCACTCTTTCAGGCGGTCAGGGAGGCGGTGCAGAAGGGCGTGCCGGTCGTCGTGACGAGCCGCGTGCCGAACGGGCGCGTGCTGCCGCACTACGGCTTCGAGGGCGGTGGGAAGACGCTCCGGGAGGCCGGCGCGGTCATCGGCGACGACCTCTCGCCGGTGAAGGCCCGCATCCTCCTCATGCTGGCGTTGCAGACGACGAGCGACCCGCGCGAGCTGCAGAAGCTGTACGATCGCTAGATGTTACCGTGGGAGACGATCGACAAGACGCGCGCGCCCGACGGGACGGACCTCGTCCTGGCTCGCCGCGGCGACGAATGGGTGGTGCGGGCCGGCGGGCGGGTGCTCATGTCGAGCCGCATGCACGGCTCGGAGGAGGCGCTGGCGGCGCTGGCGCTCGCCCGCGCCGCCCGCCGCGACACGGTGCTGGTGGGCGGCCTCGGCCTCGGCTTCACGGTGCGGGCGGTGCTGGACCGGATCCCGGTCGACGCGCGGGTGGTGGTGGCCGAGCTGTCGAAGGGGCTGGTGGACTGGAACCGCGGGCCGGTGGCGCACCTCGCCGGCCGGCCGCTCGACGATCCGCGTACGCGCCTGCAAGTGGGCGACGTGGCCGACCGCATCGCCGAGGCGCACCGGGCGTTCGACGCGATCCTGCTCGACGTCGACAACGGGCCCTCGTCCTTCGTGCACGAGAAGAACGACCGGCTCTACGGACAGGAGGGGCTGCACGCGGCGTTCGAGTCACTCCGGCCGGGCGGGGTGCTGGCGGTGTGGTCGGCCGGACCGGACGAGCGCTTCCCGTCGCGGCTGGCGCGGGCCGGCTTCGCGGCGGAGCAGCAGGTCGCGCCTGCGCGCGGCGCGGCGGGAGGCGGCCGTCACGTCATCTTCCTGGGAGTGAAGCCGGGGCCGCGCCGCCGCGGATGACGTCGGTGGCCGCCGGTCGCGCTCACACCCCGCGGGCGGCCAGGTAGCGGGCCGTCACGAAGTCCATCGTCTCGATGTGGCGGTAGAACCAGTCCGGCATGGCGCTCTCGACGTAGCGCGCCAGCCGCTCGGCTTCTCCGCCCTCCTCGAAGGCGAGCAGCTCCGCCTGCATGGCGGTGAGCACGAGCTCGTGCTCGGCCCGGTGCACCTCGAAGGGCGGGAAGCTGGTCTGCGCCATGGCGCGCTCCTCCCGCGCGAAGTGCGCCCGCGTGTGCTGCTCGAGGGCGCGCCAGGCGCGCGTCACCTCCGCCCGACCGGCCCGCCCGTCGAGCAGCGCCGTCAGCGCCGTCGTCACCACGTTGAGGAGGCGCGCCTCCTCCCGGTGGTCCTCGTTCATGAAGCCGACCGCCACCTGCGGGAGCGCGTCGATGTCGATCTTGGCCATGGTGACCTCGGTGCGTCGTTCAGCGTCTCCGTGCTCAGGGCGGCACGAGCCGCTTGCAGAGCGCGACGAGCTCGTAATCCGGGCCCTTGGTGAGGAACGCGTCGGCGCCGCAGCGCTGGGCGAGGGCGGCGAGGTCGCGCTCCTTGAGGCCCGAGTAGAGGATCATGCGCGCCCCGAGGCAGCGCGGGTTCCGGCGCAGCTGCATCGCCATCACGTCTCCGCTCACCATGCCCGGCAGCGTGACGTCGAGGACGATCAGCTGGGGCACGTCGCGGGCGAGCGCCCGCCGGCAGTCGGCCCAGTCCACCGCGCTGTACACCGGCGCGTAACCGGCCCGCGTCAACGCGGCGGCGATGCCGAGCGCCTGTACGGCGGAGTCGTCGACGATGAGGGCGCAGCTCACGCGCGCAGCATAGCGCTCCGCCCCTGCGTAGCGGAACCCACTTGGCCCGATCCCTGCTGCGGCGCACGCTGCCTGGCTGCGCCGGGCAGACTCCTCCGTCCGCTGCTCGACGTGCCTTCCAGGCACGCCTCCGCTGCTCCGTCGTCTTGTGCCCGGCTCGCCGACGGCATCGTGTGCCTCGCGACGGGCTCAGGCCAAGTGAGCTCCGCTTCACTGGGCGAGGTCCCGCACGTCCAGCTGGTAGTTCCGCACCGTCGGCTCCGGCTCGACGAGGAACTCCGGGTCGCGCGGCCAGGGGCGGTGCTTCGTGAGGTCGTCGCCGGCGTAGGCGCGGAGGGCGTCCTTCGTGGTCCAGTAGCTCACCACCAGGAAGTGCGCCTCCGGACCTGCGTCGTCGCGCAAGAGCTCATAGCCGAGGTTGCCGGGGAAAGTCCGGAACTGGGTGATGGCGGACGCCAGATACGCAGCGTACTCCCCGGCTCGCGCCGCCGGCACGCGGCCATGCCAGACGCGCGCGATGCCGGGCCGGGGCGCCGCGGGCACCGGGTCGATCGCCGGCGCCGCGGGGCCGTGATGAGCGCACGCGGCGAGGAGGAGGCCGGCGGCGAGGAGGGCGTATCGCATGGCGTCGTCAATAGCTGACGTCGAGAGGTCGTCCCAGCTCCCGCCGGGGTCAGCGTCCTGCGGCGGGGGACAAGCCCCCGCCCTACGACCGGGAAGTAGGGCGGGGGTTCATCCCCCGCCGCCATTGCAGCCCGCGGACGCCCTCATCGAGGATGGCAGCGGCCGGCGCGAAGGAGCACGCTCGTGCTCATGCTCCCCGCCGCGCAGCTGCTCCTCGCCGTCGCGCTCGCCGCGGCGCCCGGGCCGCGCGAGCCACCCGTCGGCATCCGCGTCGCGAGCTCGCTCGAGAAGCTCCGCCCCGGGGGAGCCCTGCCGGCCGGGCACGCCATCGCGCTCGCCGCAGCGCGCGGCGAATGCGAGTCGGCGCAGGTGGCCGTCCGCGCCGAGCGCCCGCTGGCGGCGCTCGCGGCGTCGTCGGCGCCGCTCGAGGGCCCGTCGCGCATCGTGGCGACGCTGTACCGGGTCGAGAACGTCGAGCTGCGTGCGCCCTCCGGCCCGGAGGGCAGCCCTGGTCCATGGCCGGACCCGCTCGTCCCCGAGCGCGACCCGTTTCACGGTGAGGCGAGGCGCGCCTTCCCGGTGGCGGTCCCGGCGCTCCGGGTGCAGGCGATCTGGGTCGAGCTGTGCGTGCCCCGCGAGGCGAAGCCCGGGCGGTACTCGGGCGTGGTGCGGCTGCGCGACGGCGACCGCGAGCTCGGTCACGTGCCGGTGCGGCTCGAGGTCTGGCCTTTTGCGCTGCCGGCGACGAGCACCTTCACGGTCACGGTCGGGCTCGCCACGCGCGTCGGGACGAAGGCCCTCGGCCGGCCGGATGACCCGCAGACGGCGCGCGCTCTGGCGGCGGCGCTGCTCCGCCATCGCGTGACGCCGCATGGCCTGACCTATGATCCCCCCTGGGGGCGCTGCTCCGCGGCGCGCTGCGAGCTCGACTGGACGCCGTACGATGCCGAGCTGTCGCCCATCCTCGACGGCACGCTCGTGCCGGGCGTCCGCGGAACCTTCGCCGACCTGCGCGTCTCGGCGCGCGATTGGCAGGGCTCCGAGGCCGACCAGCTGGCGCTGTTCAGCGCATGGCGCGAGCACTTCGCGGCGCGGGGCTGGGCCGACGACCTGTGGCTCTACACGCTCGACGAGCCGAAGCCGCCGGATCTCGCGGAGCTGGCGCGACGCGCGCGCATCGCCCGCACCGCTGGCGTCCGGGTGTTCGTGACGAGCGTCCCGCAGAGCTCGCTCGAGGGGCTCGTCGAGGCCTGGGCGCCGAACCTCTTGTTCTTCGAGGGGCGCGGCGCCGGCCACTTCCTCGGGCTGCGGCGCGCCGGCCCGGGCGGCTGGTCGGGGCGGCCGTTTTGGTACGCGTCCTGTATGAGCCACGGTTGCGAGGAGCTCCCCACCTCGGGGCCGGTGCGAGCGCAGATGCTCCGCACCTTCGGTGGTTGGCCCGGCTACGAGATCGATCGTCCGGGCGCGGCCGTGCGCGCGCTGGGATGGCTCGCCTACCGGGCAGGCGTGGCGGGCGAGCTGTACTACGCGGCCCTCGAGAACTGGTCCGCCGATCCGTGGAAGGACGTCCGCGCCCATGCCGG
>DASPZP010000024.1:0-14510 GCA_035636195.1 Anaeromyxobacteraceae bacterium | reverse complement strand
ACGAGCGTGGAGCCCTCGCGGATCGCCGCCTCGTAGTCGCTGCTCATGCCCATGGAGAGGTCGGGGAGCGCCATCCCCAGCCCGTCGCGCAGCGCGCGCAGCGCGGCGAAGTGCCGCCGCGGATCGCCCTCCGCCGGCGGGATGCACATGAGGCCCCGCAGCTCGATCCCCGGGAGGCGGGCGAGGGCCTCCGCCAGCCGCGGTACCTCCGACGGCGCGGTGCCGGCCTTGGAGGCCTCGCCCGCCACGTTCACCTCGACGAGGACCCGCACCGCCTCGCCGCGCGCGGCCGCCCGGCGCGAGAGTTCCTCGCCGAGCGAGAGCCGATCGACGGTGTGGACCCAGGCGGCGGCCGGGGCGGGCGCGCTCGCCGGCACCGGCCGCGGGAGGAGGTACTTCACCTTGTTCGTCTGGAGGGCGCCGATGAAGTGCCAGACGAGATCCGGGAGATCCGCGAGCGCCGCCGCCTTGTCGCGCCACTCCTGGGCGTAGTTCTCGCCGAAGTCGCGCTGCCCGGCCGCGTGCGCGGCGCGCACGGCGGCTGCAGGCTGTGTCTTCGACACCGCGACGAGCGTCACTCCGGCCGGTACGCGCTCTCGCACGCGCGCCAGGTTGGCCGTGACGTCCGTCACTCCCGCTCCCAGGGCAGCCGGATCCCGAAGCGCCCCAGGAGCGCGACCGTCTCCGCGAGCGGCAGCCCCACCACGTTCGAGACGCTCCCGCGCACGGCGGCCACGAAGGCGCCGGCGAGCCCTTGCACGGCGTAGCCGCCCGCCTTGTCGAACGGCTCGCCGCTCGCGACATACCAGGCGATCTGGCGCTCCGAGAGCGGCGCCAGCTCGACAGCGCTCGACACGACGATCGCTTCCTGGCCGTCAGCGCCGCGGGCGCAGACGGCGGTCAACACCTGATGGTCGCGGCCGGAGAGCGCGCGCAGCATGGCGGCCGCCTCGGCAGCGTCACCCGGCTTGCCGAGGATGCGGCCATCGAGCACCACCGCCGTATCGGCGCCGAGCACGACCCCGGTCGCCTCGACCGCGCGCGCCTTCTCCTGCGCCACCCGCAGGACATAGGCGCGGGCGTCCTCGGCTGGTCGCGGCGTCTCATCGGTACGGGCCGGGCGCACCTCGAACGTGAACCCGAGCTGCGCCAGCAGCTCGCGCCGGCGCGGGCTCTGGGAGGCGAGCGTGAGATCCATCCCGGCCCGGCTCAGCGCCTGTGAGGGGACTTCTTCACAGGCTCTCAGTCCTCGAGCTGCGACGGGCCGCGCCGGGCGACGCCCTGCACGAACGCCTCGTTGGTCTGGACCTTCGAGCGCTTCCGCAGCGCGTCGACCCAGCCGCGCTCCAACTCGGACTCGCGGCGCATGCGGAGCCGTGTCTCCACCTCGCCCTTGCGCTCCACGAACTTGGCCGGCTCGGCGCGCTGGCGCTCCTTCACCCGCGCCACCAGCAGCACCTCGCCACCGGCGAGCGCATAGACCTTCGGCAGCACCTGTCCCGCGCTCGCGCGGACGGCGTCGGCGAGCAGCTCGGGTGCCGGGCCGAGCTTCGGCACGTTCGGCGCGCTCGACGCCGCGAACGGGCCGGTCTCCTCCGCGATCACGGGCTGGCCGCCGAGCTTGAGCGAGGCCTGAACAGGCTTCTTCGCCTTCGCGTCGGTGGAGGGCGGGAGGACCTCGGCGAGGCCCTTGCCGGTCTGGAGCTTGCGGAGCGCCTCCTCCGCGCGCTGGGTGGCGAGCGCCTTCGCTCGCTCGACCTCGAGAAGCTCGCGCGCGATCTCCGGGCGCGCCTCGTCGAGCGACGACTTCTTCGCCAGCAGGACCTCCTCCAGCTTGATGATGTGCCAGCCGAAGCCCGTCTTGACCGGCGGCGACACCTCGCCCGGCTTGAGCTTGGAGGCCGCGTCCTCGAAGGCCTTCGCCATCACGCCCGGGCCGAAGAAGCCGAGGTCGCCGCCGCGCGTCTTCGAGCCGGGATCCTCCGAGACCTCGGACGCCACCTTGGCGAAGTCCTCGCCCTTCTGGACGCGTGCCAGGGCGGCCTCGATCTTCTGTCGGGCAGCGTCCTGCTGCGCCGCGGGCGCCTCCTCCGCGGCCTGTACCAGGATGTGCCGGGCGCGCATGCGCTGGGGCCGGTCGAAGCGCGCCTGGTGGTCCTTGAAATACTGCTCGATGCGCGGCGCCTGGGCGGCGGCGAACTCCTTCACCTGGGCGTCGGAGACCTTCACCTCCATGCGTGCCAGCCCCACCGGGAAGCGGGCGTACTCGAGCGCGAGGCGGTCGTTGTCCGCCATCCAGGCGTCCTTCACCTCGTCCTCGGTGACCTTCGCCGTCTGGCGCACGAGCGCGAGCATCTTCTGGAAGGCCAGGTCGCTCCGCATCCGGTCCTCGAACTTGCCCGGGGAGCCGTAGGCGTTCGTGACGGTGCGCTTGTAGAGCTCCATGTCGAAGCGGCCCTCGCCCTGGAAGGCGGGCAGGGCCTTGATGGCGGCAGCCACCTCCTCGTCGGTGACCACGAGGCCCTGCTTCTTCGCCTCCTGCTCCACCAGCTGGCGCTGGACGAGCTGGTCCATGGCCATCCGGCGTAGCTGTGCCTGCAGGAGGACGTTCAGCTCGGGGGAGCCTTGCTGCTGGTACATGCGCAGCAGCTGTCCATACTGTTGGTCAAATTCGGCCGGGCCAACGGTCGCCCCGTTGACCTTGGCAGCCCAGCTCTCCGAGGGCCCGGCACCTCCGCTGCACCCCTTCGAGCCAGGCCCGAAGGAGACCACGAAGACGATGATGATGATGCCGAACAGGACGTAGGTGAGGACGCTGCGGGAGTTCGCCCTCAGGGTGTCGAGCATGGAACGGCGCTCCGAATTGTTGAAGGCGGCGACGCCGTCTCCGGCGGCCGCTCTGAGAGGGTTGCACCCTAGTCGAGATAGGCTAAAATGCAAGGGTTTTTGGAACTGCGGGGGGCGGGCCGCCTCTGCCGGGAGACGGTGTGGTCGGACTGCTGAAGCGCTACCGCGAGCTCATCCTCGTCGCCCTCCTGCTCGTCCTGCCGCTGGGGGTTTACTTCGCCCACGCCAAGCATCCCAGCGAGCGATCACGCCTCGATCGGGTCATCATGGGCTTGACCGGCCCCATCGAGAAGGGCATCGGCTGGGCGGTCACCGGCGTGATGAACGGATGGAGCGGGTACATCGCGCTGCGCCACGCGCACGAGCGAGCGGCCGCCCTGAAGCACGAGCTCGATGTCTTGCGGCTCGACCAGCTCGACCTCGTCCGGACCCGCGACGAGAACGAGCGGCTCCGGCGACTGCTCGCCTTCGCGCAGGAGGTGCCCGGCCGGCAGGTGGTCGGCGCGCGCGTCATCGGCGTGCGGCTCGACCCGAAGGGGCTGCAGCTCGTCACCATCGACCGCGGCGCCGGGCACGGCGTCGGGTTGATGATGCCGGTGGTGGTGGCCCAGGGGGTGGTGGGGCGCGTCCACGCCCTCACCGGCGGTACGGCCGACGTGCTGCTCCTCTCGGATCGAAACAGCTCGATCGCGGTCCGCGTCGACCGCTCGCGCGCCCGCGCCAACGTGCGCGGCACCGGCTCGCCGGATCTGTGCCGGCTCGAGTACGCGCTCCGCTCCGATGACATGCAGGAGGGCGATCTGCTCCTCACCTCCGGCACCGATGGCGTCTTCCCGCGCGGGCTGCCGGTGGGCAAGCTGTCCGGACTGAAGCGCAGCGGACAAGGCCTCTACCAGCGCGCCGACGTGGCGCCCATCGTCGACCTGACCAAGCTGGAGGAGGTGCTGGTCTTGACCGCGACGAGCGTGGGCGGCAGCGAGCAAAGCCAGGCGACCGCCCCGGCCGCTCCCGCCGGGGTCGCGGCGGCGGGGACGAAGCCGTGAGGCCGGCCCTCGCCTTCGCGGCCGCCCTCGTGCTGGTGGCCGTGCAGGCCGCGCTCCTGCGTTACGTCGGCGGCGGGGCCTTCTCCCTCTCGCTCGCGCTGCCGGTCGTCGTTTACTTGTCCCTGCACGCCGGCAACGTGGACGGCGCGCTCGGCGCGGCGGCGGTCGGCTACGTGGCGGACCTCATGGCGGGCGGACCCAAGGGCCTCATGACGTTCCTCGCCGTCGCGCTCTTCCTCGTCAGCCGCCTGGCGGTGGCGGCGCTCTCCATCCACGGCAAGACCGGCTTCGCCATCCTCTCGGGGGTGGGGACGTTTTTCTGCGGGGTGGGGGCGCTGCTCCTCACCCGCGCCGTCTCGCCCGCCGAGAGCGCGCCGGGCTTCGCGCTCCTGGGCCGGATGGCCATCGAGGCGTTCCTCACCGGTGCGCTCTCACCGCTCATCCTGCTCGGGATGCGTCGGCTGGATGGACTCTTCGCGCGCGAGGAGCCGGGGCTCTCGGGGCTCTTGCGATGAACGAGGTCGGCGGAGAATCAGGCGCGCTCACCGGGTGTTCCCCGAGCGCACCGGCCTTTCCCGCACGTACGCCCTGATCCGACATGGTCCGCGTCCCAACCGCCACCGCGCCCGGCACGGCGCAGAACGAGCTCCGGCCCCGAACCGCCATCATGACGGTGGTGGTCTCGCTCGCCTTCCTCGTCCTCACCGTGCGCCTCTATCAGCTGCAGGTGCTCCGCGGCGACGAGTACAAGGAGCGCGCCGACGAGAACTTCGTGAAGGAGCTGCGCGTCCCCGCCGACCGCGGCTTCATCCTCGATCGCAACCACCGCGTGCTGGTCGACTCGCGCCCGTCCTACGACGTCACGCTCACGCCGTACTTCTGCGGGAAGCAGTGCCCCGAGATCCTGGCCCGGCTCCGCACGCTGCTCTCGCTCTCCGACGAGGAGCGCGATCGCGCCGCGGAGCGGCTGCGCGTCTCGCGCGGCCTGGAGCGCTTCCGGCCCTTCACGGTCAAGGTGGACATCGCCCGCGAGGAGCTCGACATCGTCGAGGCGAATCGCGTCCCGGGGGCGCTCTCCGGCGTCGACGTCATCCCCGCCCCGCACCGGAGCTACCGCTACGGCGCGTGGGCCGGACACCTCTTCGGCTACATGAACGAGATCGGCGCCGACGAGCTCAAGAAGGCCAACGCCGACATCGAGGAGCGCGGGGAGGGCGAGCTCCTCTACCAGCTCGGCGACTACGTCGGCCGCCGCGGGCTCGAGCGCCGCTGGGAGCAGCGCCTGCGCGGCGTCGATGGCCGGCGCCGGGTGGTGGTGGACGCGAAGGGCAACGCCAAGGGCGGCGATCTCGAGGAGCTCATCCCGGAGGACCAGCGCTTCGAGGCGTCGCGACCTGGTCAGAACCTGGTGCTGTCGCTCGACTGGCGCCTGCAGGAGTTCGCCGAGAAGTTCTTCCCTGCGACCGCCGGCTCGGTCCTCGCCTTGGACGCGAAGACCGGTTTCTTGCTCGCGCTCGTCGATCGGCCCTCGCCCGATCCCAACAAGCTCGCCGGCCGCATCAGCCGCGCCGAGCTGAAGGCGATCCGGGACGACCCGCTGCGCCCCGAGCTCTTCCGCGCCATCCAGGAGCACTACCACCCGGGCTCGACCTTCAAGGTGGTGACCTCCGTCGCGGCGCTGGAGGAGGGCGCGCTCAAGCCGGGCGGGACCATCTTCTGCCCCGGCCACTACTCGCTCGGCCGGCACCGCTGGCGCTGCGACAAGGAGACTGGCCACGGAAACGTGGACCTCGAGCACGCGCTCGGCGCCTCCTGCGACGTCTTCTACTACGCGCTCGGCGATCGCCTCGGCACCGACGCCATCGCCAAGTGGGGGCACATGCTCGGCCTCGGCAGCCCGACCGGCTTCGACCTGGGGGGCGAGATCTCGGGGGTCATGCCGGACGAGGCCTGGCATGACCGCCGGGTCGCGGGCGGCTACCAGCGCGGGATGGCGCTCAACATCGCCATCGGGCAAGGCGACGTGAACGTGACGCCCATGCAGCAGCTCGTGCTGTATGGCGCCCTCGCCACGGGCAAGGTGTGGAAGCCGCAGGTCGTGCAGCGGATCGAGGATCCGAGCGGCGAGACGGTCCAGGAGTTCGGGCCGGTGGTGAGGCAGCAAATCCCGATCAAGAAGGAGACGCGCGAACAGGTGATGAAGGGTCTCGAGGCGGCGGTGAACCAGCCCTACGGCACGGCCTACGGCACGCGCCTCAAGGACTTCCTGGTCGACGGGGAGCCGCTCCTGGCGGCTGGCAAGACGGGCACCGCCCAGGTGGTCAAGCTCGGCGCGAAGCGGCTCAAGGCCGCGCAGGTGGGCTACTTCGAGCGCGACCACGCCTGGTTCGCGTCCTTCGCGCCGGCGGACGATCCCGAGATCGTGGTGGTGGTGCTGAACGAGCACTCCGGCTTCGGCGCCTCGAACGCGGCCCCCACGGCGGCGGCGCTCATCCGCTACTACTTCCAGCTGAAGCGCCAGGACGCGCTGGAGCGCGCGGGCGCGCCGTTCGGCCCCCCGCCGCCCCCTGGCCTCCGCGTGCCGGGCGAGCGCCGCGCGCCCCCGCCCGCGTCCGACGTGCCCGCGGTGGTCCCGGCCGCGCTGCAAGGAGCGAAGCGTGGCGCTTGACATGTCGCTCCCCCGCGCGGGGCTTCCCTCGCAGCGCCGCGATTTCGCGCACTACCCTTGGCACGTCGCGCTGCTGGTGGCGGGCATCGCCGCCATCGGGGTGTGGAACCTCGCGTCCGCAGCGCGCAGCGCCCACGCCCCGGTCTGGATCTCACAGCTCTCCTGGATGGGCGTCGGGGCCGGCGTGGCGCTCGCCGTCGGCCTGGTGGACTACCGGCGCTTCATGCGCGGCGCCTACGTCTTCTACGCGATCGTCCTACTGCTGCTCGTCGCCACCGCGCTGAAGGGGCGCGTCGTCATGGGCGCGCGCCGCTGGCTCACCGTCGGGCCGGTCAACCTGCAGCCGTCCGAGCTGGCCAAGATCGCGGTGGCGCTGGCGCTGGCGCGCTGGTTCCACATGGACGCGGGGAAGCGGAAGGACGGCTACGGCCTCTTCGGCCTGATCGTGCCGGCGCTCATCACCTTCGTGCCGGCGCTGCTGGTCTTGAAGCAGCCCGACCTCGGTACCGCGCTCATCGTGGTGTCGGTGGGCGCCACCATGATCCTCTTCGCCAAGGTCCGCTGGAAGACGCTGCTGGCGGTGGTGCTGGTGGTGGTGGTGGGCGCCGTCTTCGCGTACCCGCATCTGAAGCCGTACCAGAAGAAGCGCGTCGAGACCTTCCTCGACCCGGAGGGTGACGTGCTCGGGGCGGGCTACCACGCGTCCCAGTCGATGATCGCGGTCGGTTCGGGGCAGGGCCTCGGCAAGGGTTGGGGACAGGGCACGCAGACCCTGCTCTCGTTCCTGCCCGAGCAGCACACCGACTTCATCTTCTCGGTGTGGGCGGAGGAGCACGGCTTCGTGGGCTGTCTCCTGCTCCTCGCGCTGTACTACGCGGTGATCGTCTCGGGGCTCGGCATCGCGGGCAACGCGCGCGACCGCTTCGGCCACTTCCTGGCGGTCGGGGTGACGTCCATGCTCTTCTGGCACGCCTTCATCAACATGGGCATGGTGATCGGGGTCATGCCGGTCGTCGGAGTGACCCTGCCGCTCATGAGCTACGGAGGGTCCTCGGTGCTGGCCGTCCTCATCGGGATCGGGCTCCTCAACAACGTCGCCATGCGGCGGTTCGTGAACTGATCGAAGCGGGGGCTGGGGTGAGGGGCAACGCTCCGATCGTCCCACTCCGCGCCGCCTCGGCGCCGCTACTCCCTGGTGGCGGTCGCGGTCGAGGTCGGGGTCGCGGTCGGGGTCGGGGTCGGGGTCGGGGTCGGGGCGCGGTGCAGCTGCCCGGCGGGGGCGACCACGCCCACGATGAAGAAACTCCAGAGGGCGATCCACAGCGCGAGTAGCGCCGTGGCCCCCAGCAGGAGGCCAACCGGGCCGCGCCCGATTCGCAGCCCCGTCGCCGGGGCGGAGGCGCCCTCCCGCCCGCGCGCTGTTGCTGCGGTGGCGCCCCGCCCGGGCGCTGCGGCATAGCTCACGGATGACGATGACATCGAGTCTCCTTTCGCGGGATGGTCTCGCGTCCACGCTCGACCTGACGGAAAGGAGCTACCGATGGCGAGGAGCCAGTTGAAGGCGCAGGTGAGCGCGCCGGGGGCGCAAGAACGCGCGCGGGGGCTGGACTGGGGCCACCTGCGGTTCTTCCTGGAGCTGGTGCGGACCGGCAGCCATGCGCGCGCGGCGAAGCGGCTGTCGGTCGATCGCAACACCGTGGCGCGGCGGGTGGTGGCGCTCGAGGAAGAGCTGGGGGTGGCCCTCTTCGATCGCGGCCCGCAGGGCTGGAGCTGCACCGCCGCCGGGCAGGAGCTGTCCGAGCTGGCCTCGCGGGTCGAGCAGGACGTGCTCGCGCTGGCGCGGCACGCAGACGCGCACGACCGCGCCGTCGCCGGCACGGTCCGGCTCACCACCACCACCCACCTGGCGAGCTCGCTCGTCGTGCCGGCGCTCCCGAGGCTGCGCGAGCTGCACCCCGGCATCGTGCTCGAGGTCTCGGCGGACCAGCGCTCCTTCGACCTCACGCGCCGAGAGGCCGATCTCGCGCTGCGCATGGGGCGGCCACTCAACGCGGGGCTCGGCCTCGTGACCCGCAAGCTGGGCGACGTCGCCCACCGGCTCTACGCGGGCGAGGGCAGCGCGGCGGCCCGCCGTGGCGCGGTGGATACGGAGGCCGACGACTTCATCGGCTTCGACGACTCGCTGCAGGGGACGCCGCAGGAGCGCTGGCTCGCGAAGTTCGCCCCCGATCGGCGCGTGGTGTTCCGCTGCAACAGCACCGCTTCGTTGCTGGCGGCGGCCCGCCTCGGGGTGGGCGTCGCGCTCCTGCCCTGCTTCATCGCCGACCGCCAACCATCGTTCGTGCCGCTCGGGGGCGCCGAGCCGATGTTCCACGAGCTGTGGCTACTCGTGCACGGCGACCTTCGCCGCACCCCGCGCGTGAAAGCGGTCATCGAGTGGGTGGACGCGCTGATCGCGGCCGCGAAGCCGGAGCTCTGCGCGCGATGATCGAGGCGGCGAGGGACGAGTCCCCGCCCAGGTCAGACGACCTTCTTCACCGCGTCGACGAGCTTCGACTTCGGTACCGCGCCGATGATGGTATCGACCACGCGGCCGCCCTTGAACACGAGCAGGGTGGGGATGGAGCGGATGCCGTACTTCTGCGGGACCTGCTGGTGCGAGTCGATGTCGAGCTTCGCGACCTTGAGCTTGCCCTTGTACTCCTTGGCCAGCTCGTCGACGGCCGGGGCGATCGCCTTGCAGGGGCCGCACCACGTCGCCCAGAAGTCGACGAGGACGGGGGTATCGCTCTTCAGGACTTCCTGCTCGAAGGTGCCGTCCTCGAGGGTGACGACGTCGATGGATGCCATCTCGCTTGTTTAACGGACGCGCGGCGAGGTGGCAAGCGGCGCGGCGGGCGTGCTAAGGTCCCGATTCTACGTGGCGTTTAGACGCAGGCGGCCTGTCCGCCGCGAGGGCGGTCATGGCCGGTCTCCTTTTCGTCAGTCAATCGATGCTCTACGCGTGGGCGGAGCAGCGGAAGATCGGCGTCGACGGGGATCTCATGCTGCTGCTCACCGGACCGGGCAAGGGTAGGAGCTATGCGCTCGAGCCGGCCACTCGGTTCCTGAAGCTGGTCGGCGCGGAACAGGACCCGCACCGGCTGGTGGGCAAGGTGAAGACGGAAGGGCAACTCCGGAAGCTCGGCGCGGAGGTGCTCGGTGCATCCGTCCTTCTGGGTGACGTCGGATACGAGGTGCAGCCCGGGTTTCTCGCTGAAGCGAAAGGCACAGCCGCAGCGTCTGAGGCTCCCGGCCAGGGCGCAGGTACCGACGAGGCCGAGGTCGAGAAGCAGCGGGCGGAGGCCGAGGCGCTGGCGCGTTTTCTGCTAGAGAATCTCTCGTGACCCCCGTACGTTACTTCGATCGCACCTCGTGCGGAGGTGCAGCGGCAAAGTCCGCCCGGCGGGCCGCAGGCCTGGCGCGGGCGCCGAAAGCGTTGCGCCAGCCGGGGTGGCTGGCGTAAGGCCGTCCGCCGGTTCGTCGAGGAGAGGCACGCGAATGAGCATCAACATCTTGAGGCTCGCAGCCCTGCTCTACGCCGCCGGGGCCGCCGCCTACGTGCTCTTCTTCGCCCGGCCGCGGCACCGCCGGGCCGCCACGGTGGGCTTCACCCTCGTCGCGATCGGCTTCGCCGTCCACGCCGCCTCCATCGGCCTCGCCTGCAGGGAGTTCGGCGGCACCGAGTTCTTCAACTTGCGCGGCGGCTTCGGGATGCTGGGGTGGATCGCGGCGGGCACCTTCCTGCTCCTGCAACGCATCTTGCCGCTGCCGGCCGTGGGCGCCTTCGTGATGCCGCTCGTCCTCATGTCCGTCATCCCGGGCGTGTTCGGGCTCGGGCCCGAGACGCGCGGGGCGATCCCGTCGATCGTGCGGCTTCCCTCCCTCAAGGTGCACGTCGCGACGGCCACCGGCGGGGTGGCCCTGTTCGCCATCGCCTTCGGCGTGGCGCTCATGTACCTGCTCCAGGAGCGGGAGGTGAAGGGGAAGAACTTCGGGGCGCTCTTCTCGCGGCTGCCCTCACTCGACGCGCTCGACCGCCTGAACCAGCGGCTCGTCCGCATCGGGTTCGCCGTGTTCTCGGTCGGCCTGGTGACCGGCGCGCTGGTGGCGAAGAACGCCTGGGGCAGCTTCTGGATGTGGGACCCCCAGCAGATCGCGTTCTTCGTCGTGTGGCTCCTCTACGGCGGCATGGTGCAGCTCCGGCACGTGGGCGTGCACGGCCGGCGGTATGCGCTCCTCACCCTGGCCGGCTTCGCGCTCGTGCTGGGCTCGATGCTCGCGCTCGGCGCCGTGCCGAACCTGACCCGGCACGGAGGGAGCTTTCAGTGAGCGAGGTCTTCCTCGTCGGCCTCTCCCACCACTCGGCGCCCATCTCGGTGCGCGAGCAGGTCGCGCTCTCGGGTGAGGCGCTCAAGGGCGCGCTGGTCTCCCTGCGCGCCGCCGCCGGGGTCGAGGAGGCGATGGTCATCTCCACCTGCAACCGGGTGGAGGTGTACGTGCTCGCGGACCAGGCCGAGCCGGCCCGCCGCTTCTTCCTCGACCGCGCCGCAGACGCAGACGGCCACCTGTACGAGCACCACGGCTCGCACGCGGTGCGCCACCTCTTCCGGGTGGCGGCCAGCCTCGACTCGATGGTGCTGGGCGAGCAGCAGATCCTGGGGCAGGTGAAGGAGGCCTATGGCCTCGCCAGCGCGGCGCAGGCGGCGGGCTCGTTCGTCTCGCGGCTGTGCAACCGCGCCTTCGCGACCGCCAAGCGTGTCCGCACCGAGACCGACATCGGCCGCGGCGCCAGCTCCGTCTCGCAGGTCGCGGTCGAGCTGGTGGCGAAGATCTTCGGCGATCTGAAGGGCCGCGCCGTCCTCCTCGTCGGCGCGGGCAAGATGGGGGCGCTCTCGGCCAAGGCGCTCGCCTCGCTGGGTGCGGACAAGGTCCTCGTCACGAACCGGTCCCGCGAGCGGGCGGTGGCGCTGGCGCAGCAGACCGGCGGCCACCCCCGCGACTGGTCCGAGCTGGCGGAGCTCCTCGTCGAGGCCGACGTGGTCATCGTCTCCACGGGCGCGCCGAACCACGTCGTCACCGCCGAGGGCGTGCACGCCACCATGAAGGCGCGCCGCCAGCGCTCGCTGTGCCTCATCGACCTGGCCGTGCCGCGGAACGTCGACCCGCGCTGCGCCGACCTGTCCAACGTCTACGCCTACGACATGGACGATCTGCAGCGGGTGGTCCACGCCACGAGGAGCGCCCGTGCCGACTCGGCGCTGCGGGCCGAGGCCATCGTCGAGGCCGAGGTGATGGCCTTCTCGGCCGAGCGCGATGCGCGCGCGGCGCTGCCGGTGCTCGTCGCGCTGCGCCGGCGGGCAGAGGAGATCGCGGTCGCCGAGGCGGAGCGCACGCTCGCCCAGGTGGGCGGCAAGCTCGACGAGAAGGGCCGCCGGAGCGTGGAGGCGATGGCGCGCGCCATCGTGAACAAGCTCCTCCACGGCCCCACCGCCCGCCTCAAGGAGGCGGCCTCCTCCGGGGACAGCGCGCTGCCCGGCGCCGCCGCGGAGCTGTTCGGGATCGAGGGCGAGCAGGAGCAGGCTCCGGCCCGCCCAGCGGCGGCCACCCCGGCCGCCGCCCACATCGTCGCACTCTCGGAGAAGAGATGATCCGCATCGCCACCCGCCGCAGCCCGCTCGCCAAGTGGCAGGCCCATCACGTGGCCGACCTGCTCCGGGCGCGCGAGCCCGGCCTCGAGATCCGCCTGCACGAGCTCGTCACCAAGGGTGACAAGATCCTCGACGTCGCCCTGGCCAGCGTGGGCGGGAAGGGGCTCTTCGTGAAGGAGATCGAGGACGCCCTCCTCGCCCGCGACGCGGAGATCGCCGTCCACTCCATGAAGGACCTGCCGGCCGTGCTGGCCGAGGGGCTGGTGGTCGGCGCGGTGCCGGTGCGTGAGGATCCGCGCGACGCGCTCTGCTCGCCGCGGCACAAGACCTGGAGCGCCCTGCCGAAGGGAGCGAAGGTGGGCACCTCCAGCCTGCGGCGCGCTGCGCAGCTCAAGGCGCTCCGGCCCGATCTCCAGATCGAGATGGTGCGCGGGAACGTCGAGACGCGGCTGCGCAAGGCGTCCGAGGGCCTCGACGCGGTGGTGCTCGCCTACGCCGGCCTGCGCCGGCTCGGGCTCGCCGAGCACGCCACGCAGGTGTTCTCGCCCGAGGAGATGCTGCCGGCGGTGGCGCAGGGCGCGCTCGCGCTGGAGGCGCGCGCCGACGATCGAGCCACGCTGGCCCGGCTGGCGCCGCTCGACGACGCCGCCACGCGTTGCCGGGTGGAGGCCGAGCGCGGGCTGCTGCGCCGGCTGGAGGGCGGCTGCCAGGTGCCCATCGCGGCCCACGCGACGGTCCAGGGCGGCCGCGTCTCGCTGCGGGCGCTGGTCGCCTCGCTGGACGGGGCGCGCATGGTGCGCGGTGAACGGAGCGGCCCCACCGCCGATGCGCGCGCCCTGGGCGAGGCGCTCGGCGAGGAGCTGCTCGGCAAGGGCGCCGGCGAGATCCTGAAGGAGCTGGAGAGCGTCTCTGAGCCGGTGCCGCACTGACGTGCGCCCCCTCACCCCAGCCCTCACCCCTTGCGGGAGGCAAGCCTCCCTTTCCCCCGTCGGGGGAGAGGGAGACTCGATTCGATGAACCTCTCGCTGTCCGGCCGCCGCGTCGCCGTCACCCGCGGCTCGGGAGGCGATGACGCCCTCTCGGCGCGGCTGCGCGAGCTCGGGGCCGAGGTGCTGGAGGCGCCCGCGATCGCGCTCGGGCCGCCGAGCTCCTATGCTCCGATCGACGAGGCGCTCCGCGCCCTCGGGCGCACCGACTGGATCGCCTTCGCGAGCGCCAATGCCGTCGAGCGCACGGTCGCCCGCGCGGCCGAGCTCGGCCTCGCGCCGGGCGCCCTGGCCCGCCCGCTGCTGGCGGCCGTGGGCGCGGCCACCGCCCGCCGGTTGACCCAGCTCCTTCGCTCTCCCGATCTCGTCCCCCCCGAGGCGCGCGGCGAGGCGCTGGCGGCCGCGCTGGCACGGGAGGTGCGCGGCCGGCGCGTGCTCGTGCCGCGCGCGGAGGAGGGCCGCCCCGAGCTCCTCGCCGGGCTCACCCAGGCGGGCGCCGAGGTGATAGCTCCGCCGGTGTACCGCACCCTCTCCGCGTCCCCCGCCGCGCTCGCGCCGCTCGTCCTCGCGCTCGTCGCGGGCGACCTCGATGCCGTCACGTTCGCGTCGCCATCGGCGGTGCGGAGCGTGGTGGCCGCGCTGGGCGTCCGCGCCGGACTCCTCTCCGGGATAGCCCTCGCCGCCATCGGCCCGACCACCGCCGCCGCGCTCGCCGCCGCTGGCTTCGCCGGGGCGCTGCAGCCGGAGCGCGCCACCGGCGCCGGGCTCGCCGACGCCCTGGCCGAGCGGCTAGGACCAAGAGGGTAGGACGCACTGCGTTGCGCCGGGGGGTCGTGGAGGCGCCTTCGCTCAGAGCGTATGCTGTAATCCCTTTTTCCGGTCGTCGAGAGGTGTCGGTGCGCAGCGCGCCCGCAATCGTCGAAAGCGACTCCTCCAGCCCGGCTCGACGGGCCCGGCGGTTCCTCCTCGGCCAGGCTGGGTCCTCGCGCGTCCTGCGTTACGGGTTCGCCTTCGGGTTGGCCCTCGCCGCGGTGCTGGCCGTCCGCCTCTTCCGCGGCCAGCTGCAGGCGTATCGCGTGCTGCTCTCGTTCGTCGCCGTCCTCCTCGCCTCGCTCCGGGGCGGCTCGGGGCCAGGCTTCCTGGCGCTCGCCGTGTGTGCGGCCGCTTACCGGAGCGAGATCGGGAGCTCCGAGGTGGCGCAGTGGCTCGAGGAGCCCGATCCCGTCCGCCGCCTCGCCTTCTTCACCGGCTTCGCAGCCCTGGGCGTGTGGGGCGC
>DASPZP010000023.1:0-7785 GCA_035636195.1 Anaeromyxobacteraceae bacterium | reverse complement strand
CGCTCGCGTCGCGCTCCGGACCATTCTCGCCGAGGAAGGTTACGACGTCGCCGAGGCGGCGGACGGCGAGGAGGCCCTGACGCTGCTCCCCGGCTTCGCGCCCGCGGCCGTGCTCGCCGACGTCCGCATGCCTCGGATGGACGGCCAAACGCTCCTCCTGAAGGCGCGCGAGCAGGGCTCCGACGCGGTCTTCGTGATGATGACCGCATTCGCGAGCGTCGAGGCGGCGGTCGAGGCGATGCGGGCCGGCGCCGAGAACTACCTCGTCAAGCCGCTCGACGTGAACGCGGTCCTCGTCGTCATCGAGAAGGCGCTCGAGAAGCTGCGGCTCCAGCGCGACACCGCGAACCTGCGCGAGCGCGTCCGCGAGCGCTACCGCTTCCACAACATCGTCGGCGACGCGCCGGAGCTGCAGGCGGTCTACGAGGTGGTGAAGCGCGCCGCCCCCACCAAGGCGACCGTGCTCATCCTGGGCGAGTCGGGCACGGGGAAGGAGCTCATCGCTCAGGCGCTGCACGAGGAGTCGCCGCGGCACGACAAGCCGTTCGTCAAGGTGAACTGCGCCGCGCTCTCCGAGACGCTCCTCGAGAGCGAGCTCTTCGGGCACGAGAAGGGCTCCTTCACCGGCGCCATCGGCCGCAAGGAAGGGCGCTTCGAGCTGGCCGACGACGGCACGCTCTTCCTCGACGAGATCGGCGACATCTCGCCGGCGCTGCAGATCAAGCTCCTGCGTGTCCTGCAGCAGAAGGAGTTCGAGCGCGTCGGCGGCACGCAGACCATCAAGGTGGACGTGCGGGTGGTGACGGCCACCAACCGCGACCTCGCGGCCGAGGTGAAGACGGGCAAGTTCCGCGAGGATCTGTACTACCGGCTCAACGTGGTTGCGGTCACGCTGCCGCCGCTGCGCACCCGCAAGGGCGACATCCCGGCCCTGGTCTCGCACTTCGTGGAGAAGTACTCGAAGGCGTATGCCAAGGAGATCAATGGGCTCGCCCCGGGCACGCTCAACGCGCTCCTCAGCCATGACTGGCCGGGCAACGTGCGCGAGCTGGAGAACGTGGTGGAGCGGGCGGTGGTGCTGTGCAAGAGCGCCGAGCTCACCGCCGACGATCTGCCGCCCACGCTGCGGGGCCCCCGCCCGCGCGAGCGCGCCCCGGGGGCCCTCATCCCCGGCGCCACGCTCTACGAGATCGAGCGCGAGGCCATCCTGCGCACGCTGGAGATGGTGGGCGGCAGCACCTCTCGCGCCGCCGAGATCCTCGGCATCAGCGTCCGCAAGATCCAGTACCGGCTGAAGGAGTACGCCGGCGGCGGACCGCCCCGCGAGGAGCTGGAGGAGGGCGCCGGAGGGGTGGAGTAGCCGGTCTGCCGACGCGCTGGGCGGCCGGTCACCCCGCCCGCGGCAGCCGCAGCGCGAAGCGGGCGCCACCCGTCGGCGCGTCCTCGATGCTGATGGTCCCCCCGTGCTGGGTGACGATCGCGTGGACGATGGAGAGGCCGAGTCCCGAGCCCTGCGCCTTCGTGGTGAAGAAGGGCTCGAAGATGCGGTCGCGCAGGTCGGGCGCGATGCCCGGGCCGCTGTCGTCGACGTAGATGGCGACCTCCTGCGGGGCGGAGTCCTCGCGCGCGCAGGAGACGCGCACCGTCCCGCGCCGCCCCACCGCGTCGAGCGCGTTCAGGGCCAGGTTCATCACCACCTGCCGCAGCCGCTCCTCGTCGCCCGCCACCGGCGGGACGTCGCCGAACTCGCGCTCGAGCGTGATGTGCCGCCGCTCCGCCTCGCCCTCGAGGAGGTCGAGCACCTTGGTCAACACGGTCGCCACCTCGATCGCCCGCGGCTGGAACTCGCGCGGTCGGGCGAACTGGAGGAAGTCCTCCAGGATGTGGTCGAGCCGGCGGATCTCGTCGCGCACGAGGTGGAGCGGCTCGAGCAGCGGCGGCTGCGCCTCCGCGCCGAGCTTCTGGACCCGCCGCTCGAGCACCGTGAGCTGGAGCGCCGCCGCGTTGAGGGGATTCCGGATCTCGTGCGAGAGCCCCGCCGTCATGGTGCCGACCGCCGCCAGCTTCTCCGCCATCTGCGCGCGGCGCGACAGCTCGCGCTTGTCGCCGTGGAGCCGCACCTGCCGCATGGCCTGCTCGACCGTGACGAGCAGCTCCTGGGTGGCGCAGGGCTTCACCAGATAAGCGCAAGCGCCGGCGCGCACCGCCGCGACGGCCGACTCCAGCGTGGCGAAGCCGGTGAGGAGCACCACCTCGCCGTCGGGCGCGGCCTCCTTGAGCTGCGGTGCGAGCGCGGTGCCGTCGCCGTCCGGCAGGCGCAGGTCGACGAGCGCCACGTCGAAGCCCTCGCGCGCACCGTGCAACGCCGCGGCGCAGGAGCCATAGCCGTGCACGGCGTAGCCGGCGTCCTCCAGGATCTCCTTCAGGTTGTCGACCAGCGTCGCGTTGTCGTCCACGATGAGGACGCGCGGCCGGTGCAGCGACTGGCTCATCCGCGGCCCTCGCCATGCGCGGCGTGCTGGCGCTCCACCTCGGCCAGCAGGGCGACCGTATCGAACGGCTTGAGGAAGACCGCCGCCGCCGAGCGTGGCGGCGCCACCAGGCAGCCGGTCTCGACCAGCATGGGGAGTCCCGGGTACTTCTCGGCCAGGCGCTGCATCGCCTCGCCGTCGGGGCCGCCCGGCACGCGCAGGTCGACGAGCGCGCAGAACGGCCGCACCGGCCCGAGCCGTTCGGTCTCCAGCACCGACCCGGCCGTCACCGCCGCGAAGCCGCGGCCGCGCAGCGCCTCGCACAGGTTGTCGCACAGGGCGGTGTCGTCCTCGATGACCACCACCAGCCCGTCGCGCCGGGCCGCCCCGAGGAGCTCGAGGAGCCGCGCGATCGGGACCGGCTTCGGGAGCGTGGCGAGGAGCCCCTCCCGCCGCGCCGCCTCCAGGTCGCCGTCGCGCACGTACGCAGTCACCACGATGGCGGACAGGCCCGGGTCGATCCGGCGAAGGTGGTGCACGAGCTCCGCCCCACCCATGAAGGGCATGCGCATGTCGGTGACCACCGCGTCGAAGCGCCGCGCGCGGGCGAACGCCAGGGCCGAGGTGCCGTCCTCCGCCACCGTCACCTCATCGCCCAGGTCTCGCACGATCTCGCCCAGGTTCTCGGCGAAGGCGCGGTTGTCGTCCACGATGAGGTAGTGGCGCATGGGAGCCGGTCAGGCGGGGAGTTGCACCGTGAAGCGCGCGCCCCCGCCCTGGCGTGGCTCGTAGCCGACCCTGCCGCCGTGCCGTTCGACGATGCGCTTCACGAGCGCGAGGCCGAGCCCGATGCCGCGGTCCTTGGTGGTGATGAGGGGCTCGAAGAGCCGGCGCGCGGTGCCAGGGTCGACGCCCGGGCCGGTGTCCTCCACCGTCACCGTGACCGCGTCCGCGGCGCGGCGCGCCACCACCAACACCTCGCCCTCGGCGCCGGCCGCCTCGACCGCGTTCGAGAGCAGGTTCACGAACACCTGGCGGAGCTGGATCGGATCGCCGTCCACCTCCATCCCGTCGAGGCCCTCCGCCCGGTAACGCACCGCCTCCGGACGCGCCACCGCTTCGGCCGCGCCCGAGACGACCGCGTCGAGCCGCACCCGCTCCTTCGCGAGCGGCTTGTTGCGGATCATGTCGAGCAGGTTCGTGATGATGGAGTTCGCCACGCCGAGCTGGTCGCCGATGCGATCGAGGTGCTTCTTCACGCGCTCGTCGGCGCCGATGCGACCGCGCAGGATGAAGAGCGATGTCTCGATGACGCCGAGCGGGTTGCGCAGGTCATGGCCGATGGAGCCGACGAGCTGGCCGAAGGTGGCGAGCCGCTCCGCCCGCGCCGCCGCCGCCTCGAGGTCCTCCCGGAAGGTGTGCAGCATGATGGCGAGCTCGAGGTCGAGGATGCGGCCCACCGCCCGGCGCGCCACGGCGAGCTCCGCGGGCGCGCGCAGGTAGGTGTCGTCGACGACCTCGTTCAGCCCGCGCCGGATGACGTTCATCGCGCCGAACATGTAGTGCTGCGGCAGGGCGATGCGGACGTGGTGGCGGCCGATGCGGGCGCGGCTCTCGAAGTACGCCTCGTCCCAGGGTCCCGCGAACAGCGTGTCCATCCAGCGCTGGAGCGTGACCTTGAGGTGCCCGACCTGGCTCTCGCTGGCGAGCGAGCGCCTGGCGCCCTCGTGGGCCAGGATGGTGTCGTAGAAGACCCCCACGATGGACGCGAAGCGCGGCTTCGCCACCGGGTGGAGCGCCCGGAGGGCCCGCTCATCGACCTCGCTCCAGCCGACGTAGCGCTTCAGCTCTTCGAGCAGGGTCTCTTCCATGCCTGCAGAGGGTTCTAGGGCGCGAGCTGCCCGGGATCAACCGGGTGAGCGGCCGGGTGGTGCCGGCTCGGCGATCCCTCTTCGGCGCTCAGGCCCGATGCTGGCCCCGCACGGCCTCGGCCACGAGGTCGAGGTCCTGCACCATGTCCGCGGCGAAGCGCACGAAATCCGACTCGGTGATGATGCCGAGCAGCGTCCCCTCGGCGTCGCACACCGGCAGGCAGCCGAACTTGTGGTGGAGCAGGGCCCGCGCCGCCTGGACGAGGGAGGTGGCGGGCATGACCGCGACGGGATCGCGCGTCATCACCTCACCGGCGAGGGTCGAGCGCGCCGGGCGCGAAGCGGCGGAGCGCAGCAGGTCACGATGGGTCAGGATCCCGACGAGCTTCTGCTCCCGCACCACCGGGAGGTGCCGGATCCCGCTCAGCCGGAGCATCTGCTCGGCCAGCGCCAGGTCGTCGGACTCCGTCAAGGTGACGAGCTCACGCGTCATGAAGTCGCCCACGCTCAGCGCGCGGACCCCGTCCGCCTCCAGCTGCTCCGTCGCCTTGGGCTGCCGCATGCGCCACCTCGCCGGGCCGGCTGCGGCCCTGCTCCCGATGCTGCCACACTTCACGCGGTCGCGGCCATGTGCCTGGCCCCGACATGCACCGCCAGGGTGCTATGGCGTAAGCGGGCAGGCGAGCGTGTCGGCGAGCGCCTGCGCTGCCTCGCGGCGATGGGGGGAGCCGAATCCATGGGCCGCGCGGCGGTGCGCGTTCTCGAGGAGCATGCGCGCGTCGTCCCGCGCGCCCAGCGCCGCTGCCGAGCACGCCGCCAGGAGCCAGCCGTCGGGCCGCTCGTCCAGCAACGACTCGCACAGCT
Organism: Anaeromyxobacteraceae bacterium; assembly: GCA_035636195.1. GTDB lineage: Bacteria > Myxococcota > Myxococcia > Myxococcales > Anaeromyxobacteraceae > Anaeromyxobacter_A. The sequence continues at coordinate 2,579 of DASPZP010000023.1, read as the reverse complement.
TCAGGGCGGTCGAGGGCTCGCCCAGCGTCAGGCGGCACTCGGCCAGTCCCAGGCGCACGTCCGGGTCCGCGGGGGCGGCGCGCGCCGCGTCCTCGAACGCCGGCAGGGCTGCGGAGGGATCGCCGGCCAGGAGGAGCGACAAGCCGAGGTGGAACGCGGCAGCACCGCCGGCCGAGCCGATCATGATGCGGTGGGGATCCGGCTCGCTCGCGCGCGAGAGCGCCTCGCGCAGGGACCCCGCCGCCCGTAGGGCGTGGTCGTGGCGGGCAGCGCCGTCGGCCTGGGCGGCGAGGCGGAAGCACGCCATCCCTCGCACCAGGAGCGCGTCCGAGCCGAGGCGGCCGCGCAGCGCCTCGAGTCGATCGATGACCTCCGCCGCGCGGGAAGGCTCCCCGGCGTCGAGCGCCACGAGCGCCCGCGCCACCGCGATCCGCTGCAGCGAGCGCCACGGCGGCTGGTTCGGGGCGATCCCCCATCCGCGCTCGGCGGCCTCCAGGGCGCCCGCGGCGTCACCGGCCGCGCGGAGCTCCATGGCGAGATAGCCGAAGGCGGTCGAGTTCTCCGGGTCAGAGGCACACTGACGCCGCAGCAGCTCGACGTTGCGGGTGTTCTTCGCGCGCTCCTTCCGGAGCTCCGCGACGTTGCCGAGGTGGACCAGGTCGACCTCGGTCGCCGTGAAGCGCGCTTGCCGCTCGCGCAGCGCGGCGTCCACGCTCTCATGGACGAGCCCGCGATAGCGCACCCCCGCAAGCCGCCGGAACAGGCGAAGCAAGAGGACCGGATCGCCCTGGCGGGCGCGGCCGGAGGTGACGTCTCGCGGGGCCGCGTCGAGGTGGGCGGCGTCGTGCAGCCGGAGGAAGTAGGCGTCCGCCTCCGGCGCGCGGAGCAGGCGACGCAGGAGCTTTCCCGCCCCGGGCGCCAGCCGCTCGTCGGCATCGAGCTGGAGCACGAATCGACCGGTGGCGTGCTCCAGCGCCAGGTTGCGCGGCGCGGAGAAGTCGTCGGCCCAGGGTTGCTCCAGCACCCGCGCCCCGGCCCGGCGCGCGATCTCGATGGTGCGATCTCGGCTCCCGGTGTCGACGAGGACGATCTCATCCACGGCGGAGCGCACCGATTCGAGGCAGCCCGGCAGCATCGTCTCCTCGTCGCGGGCGATGAGGCAGAGGGTCAGGAGCGGCATCGCAGCGGGGCAGAGCAAGCGGTGCGCCACCGCCGGGAGCCGGCGGAATGGCAGGAGAAAGCGGGCGCGCCGGGATCCTGACGCGGGTCGAGCGTCAGCCCGCCGACGCGCCCCCACGGCGAGGCGTCGATCTGTTCGGATCGGGAGCTGGCCCCTGCGTTGCAGCGGTGGCGCGGGATGAGCGCCTACCACATCTGCCTCGTGCAGCCGGCAGGCTACCTGCACTCCGCGGCATTTGCCGAGGTGGCCGACACGTTCGAGCACGCGCTGAGACGGCTCGGCCACGCCGTCACCCGCTCCGCAGCGCCGGGCGGCGCCGGGACGCGCACCCTCGTCCTCGGCTCGAACCTGCTCGCGCGCGTCGCCCTCTCGCTCCCGGCCGACGCGATCCTCTACAACCTGGAGCAGCTCGACGCCTCGTCGAGCTGGCTCACCCCGCCGCTCCTCGAGCTGTTCAGACGGCATCCGGTGTGGGACTACAGCGCCCGCAACGCCGCCCGGTATTCCGGGCTCGGGCTGCCGGCGCCACGCGTGGTGCCGATCGGGTGGGTCCCCGAGCTCGAGCGCGTGCCGCGCGCGTACCAGGAGGACATCGACGTCCTCTTCTATGGCTCGCTGAACGACCGCCGCCGCGCGGCGCTCGAGTCCGTCCGTGCCGCCGGGCTGCGCGTCGAGACGGCGTTCGGGATCTACGGGGCGGAGCGGGATGCCTTGATCGCCCGCGCCAAGGTCGTCCTCAACGTGCACTTCTACGAGGCGAAGGTGCTCGAGCTGGTGCGGCTGTCCTACCTGCTCGGCAACCGCCGTTGCGTGGTCTCGGAGCGGGGGGCGGACGAGGCGGAGGCGCGGGCGCTGGAGCGGGGCGTCGCCTTCGCAGCCTACGAGGAGCTGGCCGCCACCTGCGCGCGGCTCGCCGGCGATCCCCTGGCGCGTCGCGAGCTCGGGGAGGCGGGGCACGCCCTCATGGCGAGCCGTGATGCGTCGGCCATCCTGAAGGTGGCGCTCGAACCGCCGGCCTCCCCAGCGCAGTCCGACGATCCCTGGCGCGGCTCGCGCAGGACGAGGATCCTCCTCGCGCCCGACCTGGCACGGCCGGACGACTGCTGGCGCAGCGCCGTGGCCGCGCTCGCTCCAGCCGCTGCGGCAAACCCCGACGTGACGCTCGGGATCGCGCTTCCGCTGGAGCTGCTCGCGACGGCTCCGGCGGAGCTCGTCGCGGCGAGCGGCGACTGCGACGGCGCTTGCGACCTGCTCCTCATCGAGGCGCCCACGTCGGCGACCGCGTGGGAGCGGCTCTTCGCCGGCACCACACTGTGGGTGAAGACATCCCCGCGGCACGAGCTGGCCGCCGCGGCCGAGCGGGCCGGCGTCGAGATCCGCGACCTCGCGGGCGCCGCCC
>DASPZP010000022.1:0-4444 GCA_035636195.1 Anaeromyxobacteraceae bacterium | reverse complement strand
CCTCGACCGTGACCCCGGCGACGTGACGACGATCGAGGACGAAGGGTCGGTCGAGGAGGCGAGGCGCGCCTGGCTGGAGCTGCGGGACGAGCTCGGGCGTCAGCTCCCGCTCGCGCCCTGAGAGCTCCCGCGTTCACTCCTGTCCGGCTCGAGCTCCCACCCATCGGGACACTGCCGCCGTCCCGCGCGGTGCGCACCCTTTTGGGAGGAGGTCGTCATGGAGATCCCCGATCGCGAGGGACTGCAGCGGTTCGTGCGGGAGCACCATGTCCACTACGAGGTGGAGCCCGAAACGGCCGTCCACGGCGAAGGGACCGAGGTGGTCGGCTTCGGCGTCCGGCTCCTCGCCACGCACGAGGAGCCGAAGCTGGAGGCGCCGGCATGCCCGCGCTGTCTCGAGGCGCTCTCCGGGCTTCGGTCGTTCGCGGAGCAGCTCGTCGCGTCGGACGACACCGCGAGCTGGACGCAGATCGTGCCCGAGCCCGGAGCGCTGCGCCAGTCGACCGTGGTTCACGGGGCGGACGAGGTGGCGCTCACGGTGCGCATCCAGCGTGAGCCGGGTGAGCACCGGGCAGGGGGAGCGAGCGACGATCGCCGCCTCTCGGCAATCCGGGAGCGACTGGAGGCTCTCGGCGTGCCCCGCTCCTGACAGGGCGCCGCGATGAAGCGCGCGCACTTCCGTTTCTACGCCGAGCTCAACGACTTCCTCCCGCCGGCCCGGCGAAGCGTCGCGTTCCCGCATGACTTCCAGGGCCGACCGTCCGTGAAGGACGTCATCGAAGCGCTTGGCGTCCCCCACACCGAGGTGGACCTCATCCTCGCCGATGGCGAGTCGGTCGATTTCTCGTGGAACCTGCGGGACGCGGTGCGGGTGAGCGTCTATCCCGTCTTCGAGTCGATCGACATCACGCCGGTCACGCGCGTCCGCCCCGCTCCCCTGCGCGAGAGCCGGTTCGTCCTCGATGGGCACCTCGGCCGGCTCGCGCGTTACCTCAGGATGCTCGGCTTCGACGCCCGCTGGCGGAGCGACGCGGAGGACGAGGAGCTCGCCCGCTGCTCTGCCGCCGAACACCGGATCCTGCTCACCCGCGACTCGGGCCTGCTCCGGCGCCGGATCGTGACCCACGGCTATCGCGTCCGGGAGGTCGACCCGCAGCGCCAGCTCGCCGAGGTCCTCCGTCGCCTCGACCTCTTCCGCTCCGTCGCGCCATTCCGGCGCTGCCTCTGCTGCAACGAGCTGCTCCAGACGGTCCGGAAGGAGGACGTCACCCGCGAGCTGCCGCCGGGGGTCCGCGAGCGCCATGACGCGTTCCGGCGCTGCCCCTCGTGCGGACGCGTGTACTGGGCGGGCTCGCACCACGAGAGGATGGAGCGGCTCATCGCGACCCTCCTCGCGCCGCCGGCGTCCTCCCGTCCGGCCTGAGAGCCTGGGAGCAGACCCGGTTTCGTGGTGTGCTGTGGCCATGAGACTCCGCCGATGGCTTCCGGGGCTGCTGTTCTCGACGCTCGTGCTGGCGGCTGCCGTGGGGCTCGTCAGCACGCGCGACCGGCCGCCACCCCCCGCGGACGCTGCGTCAGCCGGTCAAGCTGCTCCGGGCGCTCGAGCCGGAGCCGCCGTCCCACGTCGCTGGCGGCGGGTCGATACAGGGCCGCTGCTCACCGCCCGCCGGCTGGCGGCCCTGGCCGTCACGCCCGAGGAGCAGGAGCTGGCGCACCACGCGGAGAGCCTCGCGGACCACGCGGTGGACCTGGCGTTCGCGGACGCCCTGCGCCAGGCCGCGGACGAGACCCCCGAGCAGACCCCCGAGCTGAAGGCGCTCGCCGGGACGAAGGCGAAGGCTCAGGCCGCAGTGGCGGCGGACGAGGCGCGCATCAAGAAGCTCGGCGAGCAGCTGGCCCGCACGAGCGGCGACGCGCAGGCGCGGCTCCAGGATCAGCTCGAGGTGGCGCGGGCGCAGCAGGAGCTCGACCGCGACGAGCAGGACATGGCCGCCGAGGCGCTGGAGCGGGCGGGCGGCGACCCGCAGGCGCAGATCAAGCGGCTGAAGGCGATCCACGACGCGGCCCAGGAAGACCCCCGCCCCGCCCGTGCACCTGCGGCGGAAGCGGCCGGCGCGGCCACGTCGGGCGAGAGCGTGGCGGCGCTCCTGCGCAACTGGAATGCCTTGCGCGGGAAGCGCGCGCAGCTCGCAGAGGCGGAGCAGGACGCGAAGGACCGGGTGCAGCGCCAGACCAAGCGGCGCGCGGTGCTCGCGCAGCACCTCCAGGAAGCCGAACAGGCGCGCGAAGCGGCCAAGCGGTCGGCGGCGGGGTTCGCGCAGGGCGCGACCGGTGCCGGGAGCGGCGATGCCTCGAAGCAGGAGGCCTCGTCCACGGTCCAGGCTTTGAGGCAGTTCACGGACGACGAGCGGCGCATGACCACCATCGGCAGGCGAATCCAGGACCAGGAAGCGCTGTCACAGGTGTACGCGGGCTGGGGCGCGCTCGTCCACGGCTACGCGCGCGCGGCGCTCCACCGGCTGCTGGGAGGGCTCCTGTCCATCGCGCTGGTCTTGCTCGCGACGTTCCTGGCGATCCGCCTCGTCGACCGCCTCTACGAGGGGGCGGCGCGTGAACAGGAGCGGACGGGGACGCTGCGGACGGTGGTGAAGTTCGCGGTGCAGGTGCTGGGCGGGCTCGTGATCCTCTTCATCGTCATCGGCGTCCCCGGCCAGGCCACCACCATCCTCGGCCTCGCCGGCGCCGGCCTCACGGTGGCGATGAAGGACTTCATCGTCGCCTTCTTCGGATGGTTCGTCCTGATGAGCAAGCACGGCATCCGCGTCGGCGACTGGGTGGAGATCAAGGGCGTCGGCGGCGAGGTCGCCGAGATCGGCCTCTTCCACACAGTGCTGCTGGAGACGGGCGCCTGGATCGACGCCGGCCACCCGACCGGCCGGCGGGTCTCGTTCGTCAACAGCTTCGCGATCGAAGGCCACTACTTCAATTTTTCCACCTCCGGCCAGTGGATGTGGGACGACCTCCGGCTGGTCGTCCCCGCGGGCCAGGACCCCTACCCCATCCTCGACAGCGTCCAGAAGCTGGTCGAGCGCGAGACCACCGTCAACGGCAGGCTGGCCGAGCAGGAGTGGCGGACGAGCTCCGGGTATCGCGTGAAGACGTTCTCGGCCGTCCCGGGCTTCACCGTCGTCCCCACCGCCGCGGGGGTCGAGATCCACGTCCGCTACATCACTCGCGCGCCCGAGCGCCACGAGGCGCGCCGCCGGCTCTATCAAGAGGTGGTGGCGCTCCTGCACCGCAAGCCTGGCGAAGAGACCATGACGGCCTAAGGAGAGGGTATGCCGCGCCGAAACGCTCCCGACCTCTCCTATGTGATGCAGATCGACTTCCTCGCCTCGTCGGCCCTCCCGCTCCCGGGCCGGCTCGGCCTGACCCGCGCCCCGGGCCGCTGGGCCCCGGGGCGCAACCCCGAATCTCGCTCCTGGCTCCGCGAGGACCTGGACGCGCTCGCCCGCGTCCACGGCGCGACGGTGCTCGTCACGCTGCTCGAGCAGCGCGAGATCACCGAGCTGGGTGACCTGAGGGCCGCCGTGCGCCGCGCCGGGCTGACGTGGCTCCCGTTCCCGATCGAGGACATGGGCATCCCGGCCGATCTCTCGGCCACCCGCCAGCTCGTGGACGCGATCCTCCGTGCGCTCGAAGCCGGTCACGTCGTCGTCATCCACTGCTGGGGCGGGCTCGGGCGGGCCGGCACGATCGCCGCCTGCTGCCTCGTGGCGCGCGGCGCTTCACCCGCGCTGGCGCTCGCGCTCGTCCGCGCGACCCGCGACGGCGCCGTCCAGAGCGACGTGCAAGAGGAGTTCGTGAGGTCTTTCGCGCAAGCGAGAAACCCCGAGGAACGAGGCGCGGACTTCTTCTGAGGGAGCCATCTTCAGCGCTCGCCGTCTCGCTTGGCCTCGGGCGCGTCCTTCGCTGCCGGGGACGCCGCGCGCGAGGGCCAGACCGGGCTCAGCAACTCCAGCCGCCACAGCGGGCCCTACATCACTCGCGCGCCCGAGCGCCACGAGGCGCGCCGCCGGCTCTATCAAGAGGTGGTGGGCGCTCCTGCACCGCAAGCCTGACCAGGGGGCCGGCGCGGCGTGAGGTCGTGTTGACGACGTGACGAACCGAAGAGGAGGGCACGGCGTTCGCGCGGCTGCTAGATCTCCCCGAGGTGAACCGCAGAGGCTATGTCCACGGGGAGGCATCTCCATGTCTGACGACGCGAAGGGCGACTGGGACATCCGCGACGAGCTGGCGACCACGTTCATGGCCGCGATCATCACGGGGCGCTACGCGAACGGGCGCGACCCTGCCGTGGAGTCCAAGGCGGCGGCCAGGACTGCGTACGACATGGCCAAGGACTTCCTCGAAGTCCGGCGCGAGGGCGTCGCCGCCGAGTAGC
>DASPZP010000021.1:0-30065 GCA_035636195.1 Anaeromyxobacteraceae bacterium | reverse complement strand
GCCATGAACGACGCCAGGCCCTTCGCCGCCATCACCTTCGTGATCGCGGCCGTCAGCGTCGTCTTCCCGTGGTCCACGTGACCGATCGTCCCCACGTTCACGTGCGGCTTGTTGCGCTCGAACTTTTCCTTGGCCATGTGCGCTCCCCGGTGTCCTCGTGCCGCGCTGCTGAAGCTGGAGCCCTCTTCCAGGATCGAACTGGAGACCTCGTCCTTACCAAGGACGCGCTCTGCCGACTGAGCTAAGAGGGCCTTTCCTTTCCGGTTCGACCGTCCTCACTGGAGCGGGAAACGGGATTCGAACCCGCGACATTCAGCTTGGAAGGCTGACGCTCTACCAACTGAGCTATTCCCGCGTGACGTCTAGGCTCCTGTGACACTTGGTGGAGGGGGGTGGATTTGAACCACCGAAGGCGTAAGCCGGCAGATTTACAGTCTGCTCCCTTTGGCCGCTCGGGAACCCCTCCGACTCTTTCTCTCTCGCCCTGCCCTCCGCCATCCGTGAAATGGAGCTGGCGGTGGGACTCGAACCCGCGACCTGCTGCTTACAAGGCAGCTGCTCTACCAACTGAGCTACGCCAGCCCGATCGACCGCGACCGGAGCGGCCGTAAACTCGACTCGAAACACAGATCCGTACCGCCCTACGACCCACGTAGAGCGGCGGGTTCTAGCCCCCTCTCGGCGGCTTGTCAAGCGCCGTGGCGACCACGCTTTTCAGCGTGCCCGGCGCTGCCGCAGCGCCTCGTAGAGGACGATCGCCGCCGAGGTGGAGGCGTTGAGGCTGCCCACCTTTCCGTGCATGGGGATGCGGGCGGCGCGGTCACAGGTGCGGCGCACGAGGGGCCGGATCCCGGCCCCCTCCGAGCCGATGACCAGGGCGGTCGGGAGGGTCAGGTCGACTTCGGTGAGCTCGTCGTCGCCGTCGGCGGCCAGGGCGACGGTCCAGATGGCCGCCTGCTTCACCTTCTCCAGCGCCTGCGAGAGGTTCGTCACCCGCGCCACCGGGCAGTGCTCGACCGCGCCGGCCGAGGCCTTCGCGGCCACGGCCGTGATGCCGACCGCCCGGTCTTTCGGGATGACCACGCCGTGTGCCCCGAGCGCGTGGGCCGAGCGGATGATGGCGCCCAGGTTGTGCGGGTCCTCGATCCCGTCGAGGACCACCAGCAGCGGCGGAGCTGACTCGGCGGCGGCCGCGAGGAGCTCGTCCAGCTCGCGGTAGCGGTAGTCGGCGACCACCGCCACCACGCCTTGGTGGCGGTCCGTCCCCGACAGGCGATCGAGGCGCTCCCGCGGCGCCTCGCGCACCTTGGCGCCCTGCTCGCGAGCGAGCCGGGCCAGGTCGGCGAAGGCCCGGGCGCGGTCGCCCCCCTCGAGGAGCCACAGCTCGGAGAGCCCCTCCCCTCCCGCCCGCAAGAGCTCGCGGACGGGGTTGACCCCATAGAGCGTCCTCACTTCACGGTGACCGGAATGGACACGATCTTCTCCTGCTTCACGCAGGCGGCGTCGCTGCAGATGAAGAAGTCCAGGCTCGCCTTGGCGTCCTGCGCGCCGGGCTGGGACGCGACGAAGCTGGTCTCGAAGCGGGGCGCGTCGGCCTTGGGGTCGACCACGTCGCGGCGAGAGAGCTCGGGCTTGTCGAGCTTCAGCGCGGCGGGCGCTGCGAAGCGAATCTTGAGCGGCGCCTGGGGGTGGACGTGCCAGCCGGGCGCGATGGGCTTGATGACCACCACCAGCTTGCCCGGCTCGCCCAGCTTCACGGCCGAGGTGGAGGCGCCCGTCTCGACCGTGTAGGCCCGGGCCGCCTCGGCGCCGGGATCGGCGGCGCGCGCGGGCGCGGCGACGATCGCGAGTGCGGCCAGGGCGGCGGCGGTGCAAGCGTCGAGACGCGTCATGGTGGTCCTCCGCCCCGCCCCATAGCAGAGGACGCGCCGGGCTGGCAAAGATTCACGGGCGGCCCGCCGCGCGCCGCGCCGGGTGGGCAGCCTGGACGAGCTCCTCGGCTCGCACCACCACTGCCGCCGCCACGTCCACCCCGCAGGCCTCCTCCGCCTCGCGGATGCCGGGTGAGCTGTTCACCTCGAACACGAGCGGCCCTCCCTTCACCTCCAGCATGTCGACCGCGCAGACCTCGAGCCCCACCACCCGCGCCGTCTCGACCGCCACCCGGGCATCCTCCTCCGGCAGCCGGCAGGCCTCGAAGCGGGCGCCCCGCGCGAGCGTGCGGGCGAAGCGGCCCACCTGCGGCCGCCGCCGCAGCGCGGCCACCACCTTGCCGCCCACCACGAACACGCGCAGGTCGCGCCCGCGCGCACCCTTCACGTACTGCTGAACGACGATGTTCTGCCCCAGGCCGAGGATGGCCTCCAGCGCGGCCTCGAGCGACTGCAAGGTCTCGCAGATCATGAGCCCGGTCTTCTCGCTCTGCGCGAGGAGCTTCACCAGCACCGGCAGCCCACCCACGTGCTTCACCATCTCCTTCAGCCCCGACGCGTCGCTCGCCATGACCGTGAGCGGCACCCCGATGCCGTTGCCGGCGAGGAGCTGCAGGCAGCGCATCTTGTTGCGCGAGGCGGAGATGGCCTGCGCGCCGTTCAGCACCGGCACCCCCTGCAGCTGGAGCTGGTTCACGACCGCGAGGCCATACTGGTTGATCGACAGCCTGATGCGCGGCACGACCACGTCGGTGCGGGGGAACCGGCCGCGTCGGTAGAAGAGCGCGGGGGTGGTGCCGCCCAGGCCCATCTCGACCTGGATGGGGTCGAGCACCCGCACCCGGTGGCCGCGCTCGCGCCCCGCCTCCGCGAGCCGGTGGGTGGTGTAGATGGCGGCCGAGCGGCTCAGGACGGTGAGGTGCACCGGCCGATGGTAGGGCCGGGGTGGCGCGCGCGCCAGCGACCGACGGCCGCGGCGTCGCCGCCGATCAGGCCGCGGGGGGCCGCCCGACCTGGCGGGCCGCCTGCTTGCGGTCGGCGAGCGACCGGAGCGTGTTCCCCACCAGCACCAGGAACTCCCCGAAGAACTTCTCGAAGCGACCGATCTCGTCGTCGCTCGTGGCCACCACCGCCTTGCCCACGCCGTAGTCTCCGCCCGCGAGGCGCACGGAGAGGTCCTCCATCGCCCCCGTCATCCGGCGCAGGCGCCCGAAGATGAGCCGCTCGACGATGAGGTAGATGAGGGCGGAGGCGACGAGGGCCAGCCCCACGAGGAGCCCGAGCGCGAGGAGCAGGCTCGCGCGCATGCCGTTGTTGAGGGCCGTGATGTCGTGGCGCACGACCAGGCCACCCACCACCACCCCGGAGGCGTCGCGGACGGGCACCACGCCGCGCACGAACATGGAGCTCGCGCGCTCGTCCTCACCCAGGATCTGGCCCGCGGCGGTGGAGCCGGCGACGGCGGAAGCATCGACGATGGAGTCCTGGGTGGTGCTGTTCACCACCACCACGTCCGTCCAATCGTCCCAGCTGTTGCGCTCGCTGCCGCGCGTGCGGGCCCACTCGCCCTGGTCGATGAACTTCTTCGCGATGAACATGGCGAAGTCGTTGCCGGTCTGGGCCTTCATCCGACCCAGGAAGTGCTGGATGCCCTCGCCGAGCTCGATGTACCCGATGACCTTGCCGTCGGCCAGGAACGGCCGCGCGACCCGCAGCGCGAACTCGCTCTTGCCGAGCTCCTTGCCGGCGGAGGTCTCCTGGCGCGCCATCGCGCGCTGCAGTCCCTGCCGCTCGATGGTGTCGCCGAACTTGTTCGGCAGGTGGACGCGGAAGAACATCTTGCGCGTCTCCGGCTCGATGAAGTTCCAGTGCCCGATGCCGTGCTCTGCCTTGAGCGTCTGGTGGATGGCCGCCGTCGCGGCGAGCAGGCGATCGCGATCGCGCGCGGCGAAGGCGTCGCGGATGGCCGCGTTGCCGACGAGCACGTCGAGCGCGGTGGAGAGCTTCTCGACGTCGTTGCGTTCGAGGTCCTCGTACGCGGTCGAGGCGCTGCGCAGGGCGTCCTCCGAGGCCGCGCGCACGGCGCGCCCGTAGAGGCTGCGGACGAGCAGCGCGCTCGCGGCCCCCGACGCGCCGAGGATGAGGACGACCGCCACCACCAGCTTGCTGCGGATGCTCACGCTGCGCATGTGGGACTCCTGTGATCGCTACGGGATCTGGCCGAGGACGGCGAGCACCGCCGCCCGAAGCTTCGCGAGCCGCTCGGCATCGTCGGGCGTGCCGGCGTCCACCAGGTCGAGGGCGAAGCCGGCCTTGAGCGCGATCTGTCCGCGCAGCTTGAAGCGGTCGGGGCCGCTCTGCGCCAGGCGATCATCGACGCGCTGGACCAGCGCGTGGAGGGCGCCACCGTTGGCGCCGGCCGCGTCCGCGTCGGTCCCCGCCGGGCGCTCGCGCACGAGCCGCTCCAGCTTCGGGACCACCGCCGTCGCCGACATGCCGAGGAAGGGCAGGTTGACGGCGGGCGCGCACAGGAAGACGAGCCGGCCGCCGCCGATCCCCTTCACCACCACCCGCGCCCCGGCGTAGCGGAAGTCGGCCAGGCCGACCTTCCCCAGGGCGCTGTCCAGGGCCGGCGCGCGCTCGGCCAGGACCGCGGCCGCCCGCTGTAGTTGGCCCGCGTCGAAGGTCGGCGGAAAGGCGTGCGCGAGCAGCTGCCCCTCCCGATCGCTGACCAGGCTCCCGAGCACCCCGGGCACCGCGTTGAGCTGAGCGAGCACGTCGTTCATGGCCGATCCTTTCGCGTCAGCGGCCCTTGGAGAGGGCGACGCGGATGGCCGCGTCGACGGCGCCCAGCTCCTGCTCGGCCCGCACGAACACGGCCAGCGACTGCGCCTTGGCCGTGAGGAGCAGGAGGTGGCGCTTCTCGCCCTCGACGCCGGCGACGCGCAGGGCGCCGATCTGCAAGGCGGCGCCGAGCTCGTTCGCCAGCGCGGAGAGGAAGGCAGCCTGCCCCGCCAGCACCTCCGCCTCGTAGCCACCCTCCCCGAGGCGCTTGCCGTCGTTCGAGATCAGCACCGCCTGGGCGACGCCCGGCACGCGACGCACCAGCTCGATGGGGGAAGCCGCGGGGGCGGCGGAGCCCGGCCTGGGCTCGGCGCGCCCGCCGCGCCGCTCGTCCACGACGCGCACCGCGTCGAGCAGGAGATGCTCGCAGCTCTTCTGGATGGTCCTCCGCGCTGCCACCACGTTCGGCTCGGCGCTGAAGCGTCCACGCGGCCAGACCAGGATCTCGCGGAACGCCTCCTCGCCGACCAGCTCGCCCCGCTCGGCGTGGACGATCTCGCCGTCCCGGAAGAAGATGACGCCGAGCTGCTGCTCGTACTCGATCCGAAAGCAGCCCGAGAAGCGGTTCTGGGCGTTGATCTGCAAGAGATCGGAGAGGCCGAGCCCGGCCACCCCTCCCTCGAACCCTTGTGCGGCGCGGCCCAGATCGTCGGCGAGCGTCATGTCCTCGTCCCCCGGCGCTGATGATAGGGGACGATGTCCCGCGCCGAGGTGACGCTACCGGCAGGCGCGACAACGAGCCTCATGTGGGCGACGGTGGGAGCGCGGCGCCCCTCTCCTCACCTCGCCAAGTCCAAACGCCCGCGATCCGTGGGATCGCGGGCGTCGGGGTGCCGCTCGCTCGGAACGCCGGTCAGACCTGCTTGTACTCGGCGTCGACCACGTCGTCCTTCTTGCCGGCCTCTCCGGGCGGCGCCTGCTGCTCCGGGCCACCCTGCCCGGCGCCGCCGGCGGGACCACCAGCGGTCTTGTACAGCTCCTCGGCGGCCTTGTGGCTCGCCCGCTCGAGGCGCTCGGCGGCCGCCTTGATCTCGTCGGCCGACCCCTTCTCGCGCACCTCGTGGACCTTCTTCACCGCATCCTCGATCTCGGTCACCGTCGCCGCGGACAGCTTCTCCTTGTTGTCCTTGACGAGCTTCTCCATCTGGTAGGCCAGGTTCTCGGCGCGGTTCCGCTGCTCCACCTCCTCGCGGCGCTTCTTGTCCTCCGCCTCGTGCGAGCGGGCGTCGGCCACCATCTTCTCCACCTCGTCCTTGGCCAGGCCCGAGGAGTGGCTGATGGTGATCTTCGTCTCCTTGCCGGTCCCCTTGTCCTTGGCCGACACGTTGAGGATGCCGTTCGCGTCGATGTCGAACGTCACCTCGACCTGGGGCAGGCCGCGCGGCGCCGGCGGGATGCCCTCCAGGTGGAAGCGCCCCAGGGTCCGGTTGTCGCGCGCCATCTCGCGCTCGCCCTGCAGGACGTGGATCTCGACCGAGGTCTGGCCGTCGGAGGCGGTGGAGAAGGTCTCCGACCGCTTGCAGGGGATGGTGGTGTTGCGCTCGATGAGCTTCGTCATCACGCCGCCGAGCGTCTCGACGCCCAGAGAGAGCGGGGTGACGTCCAGGAGCAGGATGTCCTTCACCTCTCCGGAGAGGACGCCCGCCTGCACCGCCGCGCCGATCGCCACCACCTCGTCCGGGTTGACCGTGCGATTCGGCTCCTTGCCGAAGAACTTCTTCACCGCGGCCAGGATGGCGGGCATGCGGGTCTGGCCACCCACCATCACGATCTCGTCGACCTGCCCGGGCTCCAGCTTCGCGTCGGCCAGGCACTTCTTGGTCGGCTCGAGCGAGCGCGTGATGAGCGGCTCCACCAGCTGCTCCAGCTTGGCGCGGGAGAGCTTGATGGCGAGGTGCTTGGGGCCCGTCTGGTCGGCGGTGAGGAAGGGGAGGTTGATCTCCGTCTCCATCGTCGACGAGAGCTCGATCTTCGCCTTCTCCGCCGCCTCCTTGAGGCGCTGCAGCACCATCTTGTCCTTCGAGATGTCGATGCCGCTGTCCTTCTTGAACTCGGCGATGAGCCAGTCGATGACGAGCTGGTCCACGTTGTCGCCGCCGAGGTGCGTGTCCCCGTTCGTGGCGAGCACCTCGACGACGTTCTCGCCCACCTCCAGGATGGAGATGTCGAAGGTGCCGCCGCCGAAGTCGTAGACCGCGATCTTCTCGTTCTTCTTCTTGTCGAGGCCGTAGGCGAGCGCGGCCGCGGTCGGCTCGTTCACGATGCGCCGGACGTTGAGGCCCGCGATCTCGCCGGCGTCCTTGGTGGCCTGGCGCTGGGCGTCGTTGAAGTACGCCGGCACGGTGATGACGGCGTCCGTCACCTTCTCGCCGAGGTAGGTCTCGGCGGCGCGCTTGAGCTTCAAGAGCACCTGGGCGCTGATCTCGGGCGGCGAGTTCTGCTTGCCGTCGATCTCGATGCGGGCGTCGCCGTTCGGCCCCTCCACCACGTGGTAGGGGACCCGCTTCACCTCCTCGCCGACCTCCGAGTAGCGCCGGCCCATGAAGCGCTTGATCGAGTAGATGGTCTTGTCGGGGTTGGTGATGGCCTGCCGCTTCGCCACCTGCCCGACGAGCCGCTCACTGTCCTTCGTATAGGCGACGACCGACGGGGTGAGGCGCGAGCCCTCCTCGTTCGTGATGACGACGGGCTCCTTGCCCTCCATCACGGCAACCACGGAGTTCGTGGTGCCCAGGTCGATGCCGATGATCTTCGCCATGTGGGAAATCCTCCTGACGGGGGCAACCTAAGTCCGCGGATCGGTGTGTCAAACGTCGCACCTCCCCCTCGCCTGATCGGCCGGCGAGGTGCGTAGCGAGCTACGCAACTGCCACCATCTTGACGCAGCCCGCACCCACATGTGACGACCTTTCTTGGCATCGATCAACCAGAAAGACGCCTGGATACCTCATCCGGGTTGGGTTGACGCGGCGTGGCACCGGGCTTGCTGTCAGACCGGGGCGCGGCCGTCATACCCGTCGCGAGTGACAGGAGAACGACCTCAATGGTGACGCACTCCGCACTTCGGTTGATGAGGAGCGAGGCGCAACGTCAAGGTTTCGCCGTCCTCCTCAACGCGAACGCGAAGCAGGTCACGGACGACGTCCGCGAGGCGCTCGAGCGCATCATGCCGCGCGAGGACCTGTTCCTCTCCCGCAGCGGCGAGGAGGCGCACGACATCGCCGACACGGTCGTGGACCGGGGCTACCGGACCGTGTTCACCGGCGGCGGCGACGGCACCTTCGTCGGCTGGGTGAACCGCATCCTCGATCGATCGGAGCGGCAGGCCAGCCCACCCCCCCGCTTCGGCGTGCTCGCGCTCGGCACGGGCAACGCGGTCGCGGGCGTGGTCGGCGCCAAGGCGGACGGCCACGTCGAGGAGCTGGCGGCCTACGCGACCGGCGCTTCGCGGCGCATCCGCCGCATGCAGCTCCTCACCTGTGACGGCCGCCGTACCCCCTTCGCCGGCGTCGGCGTCGATGCCGCCGTGTTGAACGACTATTACTGGCTGAAGGAGCGCCTCGGCGGCACGCCCCTGCGCCGGCTCGGGGCGGGCATCCCCGGCTATGCCCTCTCGGCGGCGCTCCGCACCGCGCCCCGCTACCTGCTCGAGCGCGGCGGCGCCTACTGCGAGATCGTCAACGCCGGCCGCGCCGCCCACCGCCTCGACGCGAACGGGCGGCCCACTGGCCACCCCATCGCCACCGGCGAGCTCCTCTACGCGGGCCCGTGCATGATGGCCGCCGGCAGCACGGTGCCGTTCTACGGCTTCGGGATGCGGGCCTTCCCGTTCGCCGAGGACCAGGCGGGGATGCTCCAGCTCCGCATCATCACGGACGTCTCGGTGCCCTCCGTGTTGTGGAACCTCCCCCGCATCTGGTCGGGCGAGTTCACTCACCCGGGCCTCATCGACTTCCACGCCGAGCGGGTGACCATCCAGTTCGAGCGCCCCATGCCGCTGCAGATCGGCGGCGACGCCGAGGGCTGGCGGAAGGAAGTCACGCTGGCCGTCGCCCCGCGCTGCCTCGAGCTCATCGACTACCGCCCTGCTCCGAAGCGGCCGACGCTCGTGAATTGAAGGCCCGCCCCCGGGCCCCGATCACAGGTAGTAGACGACCCGCTCGTCCTCGTGCAGCGCCTGGTAGACGGCGCGGCGCTGCTCCTCGCTCGCCAGCACGGTCACGACCGAGACGGAGTGGTACTTGCCGTGTGTGCTCGGCCGGACGACCACCCGCTCGGGCGGCGCCGCCCCGGCGATATGCTCCACCAGGCGCCGCGCGTACTCCGGAAAGTCGTCGCCCGCGAGGCCCATGATCTTGAAGGTGTACTCGAGCGGATAGTCGAGCTTGACCTCGCCCGGCTGCACCGGGCCTTGTTGATCGTGCGTCATCCATCCATTTCTAAGGCGCCCGCCGTCCGTCGCCGGGGAAGACGCCCGCCGCCAGTCAGAGCCTGTGAGTTTCTTCACAGGCTCTACAGCAGGTTCGCCGCGAGCTCCGCCAGCGGGGAGCGCTCGCCCTTCGACAACGTGACGTGCCCGGCCAGGCGCTCGCTCTTGAAGCGGTTGGCCACGTGGATGAGGCCGTTGTTGGTGGCGTCCACGTACGGGTTGTCGATCTGGTAGGGGTCGCCGGTGAGCACGATCTTGGTGCCGTCGCCGACGCGGGTGATGATGGTCTTCACCTCGTGGGGGGTGAGGTTCTGAGCCTCGTCCACGATCATGAACTGGTTCGGGATGGACCGGCCGCGGATGTAAGTGAGCGGCTCGATCTCCAGGATGCCGAGATCGACGAGCTCGTGGTAGCCGCGCCCCTGCTTCTTCTCGGAGCGCGACAGGTTCATGAGGTACTCGACGTTGTCGTAGATCGGCTGCATCCAGGGGTTGAGCTTCTCCTCGACGCTGCCGGGCAGGTAGCCGATGTCGCGCCCGAGCGGGAAGATGGGCCGGGAGACCAGCAGCTTCTGGTAGACCGTCTCCTCCATCGTCTTCTGCAGGCCGGCGGCGATGGCGAGGAGCGTCTTGCCCGTGCCGGCCTTGCCGACGATGGTCACCAGCCGGACCTCGTCGTTGAGGAGGAGGTCGAGCGCGAAGGACTGCTCCTTGTTGCGCGGCCGGATCCCCCACACCCCTTCCTTCGGGATCTTGATGAGCGGGACATACGCCTGGCGGGACGCGCTGTACTTGCCGACCGCGCTGTGCTGCGGGTTCGTCCGGTCACGCAGCACGACGAACTCGTTCGGCGGCGGCGGCTCGGGGGCCCCGTCCACCGGCACCGCCCCGCTCGTGTAGAAGTCGTTCACCGCCTCCGGAGCGACGTCGAGCTCGGCCACGCCCGTCCAGAGCGTGTCCAGGTTCACCTCCTCGATGTCGTAGTCCTCCGCGTTCAGCCCGAGCGCGTCGGCGCGGATGCGGAGGTTCGTGTCCTTCGTGACGAAGACCGCCGGCAGGGCCTGCTCGCGGTCTCGCACGTCGAGGGCGGTGGCGAGGATGTGGTTGTCGGTCGAGCGGCTGTCGCCCATCTCCGGCGGCAGCTTCCGCTCGCTGATGAGGACGCGGATGCTCCCCTTGTCCGGACCGAGGGACACCCCCTCGCCGAGCCGTCCCTTCTCCCGGAACTCGTCCAGGTAGCGGCTCACCTGGCGCGCGTTCCGCCCCAGCGAGGAGAGGTCGCGCTTGAAGTTGTCGACCTCCTCGATGACGTGGATCGGGATGACGACGTTGTTGTCGCCGAAGCCGAAGATGGAGCGCGGATCGTGGAGGAGGACGTTCGTGTCGAGGATGAAGTTCTTCTTCAAGTCCCGCCGCTCCCTTCGGAGAAGACTGCCTGGCCCGCGAGCTTATCAGGGGGCGTGCCCGGGGAGCACCCTAACCCGCGCCGCTGACGCCAGGCGGGCGCCCGCCTGCGACACGTGTGCGACACGCGGCCGTCACGCGCCAGCTGCGCGCCGCCCGGCCCGCACTGCGGCCAGCGCGATGCTCTGGTTCCGGCCGTGGCGCTTGGCGTGGTAGAGGCCGCCGTCGGCGAGCTCGACCAGCTCCGCCTTCAGGCGGGCCTCGGCCGGGAAGGTCGCGATGCCGATGGAGATCGTCACCGACACCTCGCCCTGCTCGGTGCGGAACTTCGCCTGCGCGACCTTCTCGCGGATGCGCTCGGCGGTGCGGAGCGCGCCCTCGGGGTCGGTCTCGGGCATGACGAGCGCGAACTCCTCGCCGCCGTAGCGCGCCGCCACGTCGGTGGTGCGCGCCTCCTTCTGCAGGATGCGCGCGACGCCCCTCAGGACCACGTCACCCACCGGGTGGCCCCAGGTGTCGTTCACCGCCTTGAAGTGGTCGATGTCGGTGAGGAGCAGGGAGAGCTTCTTCCCGTAGCGCTGGGCGGCGGCGAGGTGCTCGTCGAGCCGCGCCTGGAAGGTGCGGTGGTTCACGAGCCCGGTCAGGCCGTCGGTGGTGGCGAGGCGCTCGGTCGCCTCGAACAGCCGCGCCCGCTGCAACGCGTCGCCTCCCTGCAACGCCAGGATCTCGAGCTGCCTGACGGCGTCGCGGTCGTAGGCTCCCGGCCGGTTCGCCCCCACCACCAGCGTGCCGAGCACGCTGTCGCCGGCCCGGAGCGGCAGCACCTTGAGGCTCGCCAGTCCCCGCAGGCGGGTGGCGTCGTCGAAGACCACCGCGTCCGACAGGCGCAGCGCCTTGCCGGGCAACGTCGAGCCGAGCCGGACGGCGCAGGCGACGAGGCCGCCGTTGTCGTCGAACTCCTTTCCCTCCAGCTCGGGCGCAGCGGCGCCGGCCACCAGCGCGCGCGCCACCCGGTGGAGCGGGGAGCCCGCCTCGCCGCAGAGGGTGACCGCGCCGAAGTCGAGCGGCGCCATCTCCCGCGCGGCGCCGAGCACCGTGTCGAGCACCTCGCGCTGCTTCGTGACGCGGTTCAATCGCTCGATGGCGGCGTAGAAGCGCTCCTGCTCCTCTCGCCGGGCGCTCCCGTCGCGGATGAGCCGCTCGGCGGCGGCCGCCCGCGCCAGCTCGGCGGCGATGGCCCCGAGGAGCCGCTCGTCGTCGTCGCTGAACGGACGCGCCTCCATCCGGTCGGCCAGCACCACCCCGCGCAGGTGATCGCCGACGCGCGAGAGGAGCGGGACGATCAGCAGCGCCTTCGGCCGCAGGCCGTCCTCGTAGTGCTGCGCCGAGCGGACCGCGCCGTACAGGCGAACCGAGGCGCGCCGCTTCACCACGCCGCCGAGGGCGCCCTCCCCGGCCGGCAGGACGCGCGCCACGCGGTCGCTCGGCGAGCGGCACTCCCACAGCGAGAGCTCGCGGTCATCCGGGCTGAGCAGCCAGACTGCCGCCGTGTGGGCCGCGAGCGCGGTCGCCGCCACCCCCAGCAGGCCCCGCGCAGCGCCGTCCGTCTCGAGCACGGCCGCCTCGCTGAGCCGCGCTCCACGCTCGGCCCGCTCCGCCTCGCCAGGCTCGCCCCCGGCCAGCAGTCGCAACAGGCGCGCCCGGTCGTCGAGCTCGCGCCGCCGCCGCTCCAGCGCGGCCTCCTCGGCGCGCCGGCCGGCCGCGATGCGGGCCCCGAGCACGCCGTGGTACAGGAGCGCGAACGACGCGACGAAGCCGGCGCGCCCGAGCGCGAGCGGGACCTCGACGGCGCTCGCGCCGCGCGCCCACCACAGCGCCGCCTCCAGGCCGAGGGCGCCCCCGACCACCGCGAGGCCCGCCCCGCGCGGCAGGGTGGCGCTGAGCCCCGCCACCGCCAGGTAGACGAGCGGCTGCAGCGCGCCGTCGCTTCCGAGGCCGCCCGCCTCGGCGGCGCGCGCCAGCGCGAAGGCTGCCACCAGCACGAGCGTCCCCAGCTCCAGCGCCTCGCGGCGGCCGAGGCGCTGCCCCTCGCGCGAAGCCCGCAGGCGGCTGGCGAGGACCGCCGAGAGCGCGCCGGCGAGGGCGAGCCCGGCGACCACCTCCCGCCAGCCGAGCGGAGCCCCGGCGGTGCGCGCGAGGAGCAGGGCGGTCACCAGGGTGGCAGCCGCGATCGGGACGCTGCGCAAGGCGCCCCGCCGGAGGCGGCGGCGGGCGCTCGGCCCGGCCATGCCCTCCTCGCCCAGCACGGCCGCCCACAGCATGACCAGGACCGGGCGGGAGCGCGGCGGCGCGAGCCGGTCGCGCAGCTCGCGCGCGCTGCCCACCGGCGCGCGAGGTGGCAACGGCGGGAGCGCGGCGGGCGGCGTCAACGCCCCTCCGCTTCGTCGAGCTTGTAGACGATCTCGCCGGGCTTCACGTAGCCGAGCTCCTCGCGGGCGGCCCGCTCCAGCGCGGCCGGGTCGCCGGAGAGCGCCTTCACGTCGCGGCGCAGCCGCATCACGCGCTGCTCGAGGGCGGCGTTCTCGCGCTCGAGCCGCGCCGCCTCGCCCTCGTGGCGAATGGCCTTGCGAAGACCGTTCGGATCGAGCACCGAGAGCGTGAGCAACCCCGCCAGCGCGGACAGATACAGCGCGAGGGCGCGCGGGCGGCTCTTGCGGGTCACGCAGCCGACGCTAGCAGCGCACCCCGCTGTCGCAAGATTTCGGACGGTTACGGGTACGAGCGCATCCTACCCGGCACGCCCGCAGGCGCCTCCTCAGGCGGCGGTCCCGGGCGCCTCGACCGGCATCACGAAGATCTCGCCGGCGATCTCGGGGTCGAGGGCGATGGTGGTCTCGCCCACCTCGATGACGAAGGACGGTGAGCGCTGGTGGAGCCGGATCTCACTCCCGGGGATGACCCCCAGCGCGGCCAGCCGGTCCATCCGGTCGTGGAACTTGGGGGCGATGAAGACGATGCGGGCAGGGGCGCCGAGGTCGAACGTCTTCAGCCCGGACACGAGCGGCCGCATCGTCTTCTGGACGGCGCCGCAGCACGCGCCAGGGGGGATGGCCTTCCCGTGCGGGCAGGTCGGCGGATGGCCGAGCAGCGTGCAGACCGAGTCGGTCGCCTCGGGCGAGAGGATGTGCTCGAGCTGGCAGGCCTGGCTCTCGGTGGCCGCGTCCGAGAGCGAGAGCAGGTCCCGGAAGAGCCGCTCGGTCAGCCGATGGCGGCGCACCACCGCCTGCGCCCGCTTCTCACCCTCGGGGGTGAGCATCGCGCGCCCGCCGTCGAGGCGGACGAAGCCCTGCGCCGCCAGCTCGCGCAGCTCGCCGGCGTCCGCGGCGCCCTCGTCGTGGGCAGCGGCGTGGGCGACGATGCCCGCGACGGCGTCCCTCCCCTGCTCGCGCTCGGTGAAGACGGCCTCCAGCAGCTCCTCGGCGTGGTGGTGTGCTTGCATGGCGCTCATGGGTCGCTCCGGCGCCGCTCGAGGAACGCCTTGAGGCGTCCGGCGAGGCCAGTCTCCTGGGGGAAGCTGTAGCTGCACGTCGGGCAGCAGATGACCTTGCAGCCCTTCGACATGGGGCAGCTCGGGCGGCAGCCCTGCCCCTCGGCGTCGAAGGCGGTGCCGCACAGGGGGCAGCGCTCGAGCTTCTTCACGATGGCTGACAACGCGCAGTCCTAGACGTAGAAGCGGCGCATGAGGATGTTCAGCACCGCCCCCACGCCGATGGAGAAGGGCAGGATGAAGGAGGCGATGGCGACGCCGGTCTTCCAGCCACGCTCCTTGATGATCATGAAGAAGTTGGCGATGCAGGGGATGAAGAGCGTGATGGTGACGAGCGCGGTCACCACCTCGACCTCCATGAGGCGGGTCATGGTGCCGGCCTTGATGAACGGCTCGTAGTGCATGAAGAGCCCGGCCGCCGCGTAGTCGCGCCGCAGGAACCCCAGGATGAAGGCGGTGGCGGCCTCCTTGGGGAGGTGGAGCAGGTTCACCACCACCGGCGCGGCGGCGCGCTCGAGCAGGTCGAGCCCGTGGACGCGATCGAGGCCCCACAGGATGAGCGTGCCGAGCACGAAGAGCGGCAGCGCCTCGCGCAGGTACCACTCGATGCGGGCGAGCGTCTTCACGGCGATGTTGCCGGCCAGCGGGACGCGGAGGGGCGGCAGCTCCAGGATGAAGTCGGAGCCGCGGCCGGGGATGACCTTGGCGGCGAGCCAGCCGACGAGGAACAGCACCGCCAGCACCGCCCCCATGAACCAGGCGGCGGCGGCCGGGCCGACCCCCGCCAGCATGGCGAAGATGACGGCCAGCTGGGCGCTGCACGGCACGCCGAGCGCGAGGAGCAGCGTCACGATGACGCGCTCCTTGCGCGTCTCCATGATGCGGGCGGTCATGGTGGCCATGGTGTCGCAGCCGAGCCCGAGCACCATGGGCAGCACCGCCTTGCCGTTCAGCCCCATCCGCTTGAAGATCTTGTTCACCATCACCGCCAGTCGCGGCAGGTAGCCCGAGTCCTCCAGCACGCTGAAGGCGATGAAGAAGGTGGTGACGATGGGCAGCACGATCGCCATGCCGTAGCTGAGGCCCATCGAGAAGACGCCGTATTTCCCGACGAGGAACCCGCCGTGCTCGCGGAAGGGCACGCCCGCCGGGCCGGTCAGGAACTCCTGCAGTCCCTTCCACGGCACCGCCCAGCGGATGAGCTGCTCCACCCAGGGTACGAGGTAGCCGTAGAAGACGATGTTCTCGAGGAAGTCCACCGCCGTCTTGGCGCCGAGGACGCCCACGAACTCGTAGCAGACGAAGAGGACCAGGGCGAGCACCGGCAAGCCGAGCAGCGGATGGGTGGACCACCCGCCGAGGCGACGCGCGAAGGTGCTGCGCAGCGAGCGCTCACCCCGGGTGACGACCTGGTCGTGCAGGCGGTCGACCGCCGCCAGGCGCTGCTTCGAGACCACGAAGCGCAGGGACTCCGGGTAGCGGGCGGCCAGCCGGCGGCGCACCTCCTCCAGCCGCGTCCGGTCCGCCTCCGAGGTGTGCGCAGCCAGGTGCTCGCCCAGCGAGGCGTCGCCGACGAGCGCCATGAGCGCCACCGCGCGGCGCGCCAGGCCGCCCTTCTGCGGGACGAGCGCCTCGGCCTCCGCCAGCGCCGCCTCGATGGCGTCGTCGTAGCGCGGCAGGAAGCGCGACCGGCGCACCCGCGCCAGGCTCTGCACGAGCTGCGGCACGCCCTTGCGCTCCACCGCCACCGTCGGGACGACGTCCACCCCGAGCGCGTCGGCCAGGCGCGCCGCGTCCACGTGGAACCCGCGGCTCTTCGCCTCGTCCGCCATGTTGAGGGCGAGCACGAAGGGCACGCCCGCCTCGGCCAGCTGCGCGCTCAGGAGCAGCCCGCGCCGGAGGTTCTTCGCGTCGCACACCTGGAGGCAGGCGTAGTCGCGCTCCTTCATCAGGATGTCGCGCGTGACCTGCTCGTCCTCGGACATCGGCGTGAGGTTGTTCGTCCCCGGCGTGTCCATCACGTGCCAGGGGTGGCCGTCGAGCGTCGCCGAGCCGCGCGTCACCTCGACGGTGGTGCCGGGGTAGTTCGAGACCGTGACGTACTTGCCGGTGAGCGCGCCGAAGAGGACGCTCTTGCCCACGTTCGGGTTCCCGACCAGGATGACCGAGCGCGTGGCGGCGACGACCTGCTTCTCGAGCGGCGAGCTGCGGGCGGGGGCGGCGATGGGAGGGGCCATCAGGCGGACTCCAGGGCGGGGGCGGCCCGGCGGCAATCGGCGCAGCGGCCGTACAGCTCGACGCGCCGACGCTCCACCTCGAAGCCGTGGCGGCGTGCGACCCGTCGCTGCAGCTCGCTGATCCGCTCGCTCTCGAACTCGATGATGGCCCCGCAGCCGGTGCAGATGAGGTGGTCGTGGGCGTCGCCGTGGCGGCGGGTCGAGGGCTCGTAGCGCGTCTGCCCATCGCCGAACTGGCGCGCGACGGCCAGCCCGCACTCCGCGAGGAGCTTCATCGTGCGGTACACGGTGGCCACCGAGACGCGCGGGTCGTGCTCGCGGGCCCGGGCCGTCACCGCCTCGACCGGCACGTGGCCGCCCATCCCGAAGAAGGCCTGGGCGACCACGTCGCGCTGGCGGGAGTGCTTGAGGCCCTTCCGCTGGATGAAGGCGCCGAGGGCGGTGAGCGGATCACGGCGGGCGTGTCCGCGGAACGGGCCGTCGTCGAGCGAGCGGGGGGCGGAGGGGGGCGTCGTCGCCATCTTGATAACGATTCTCACTATCAGAATCGGTTCCGGCAGGCAAGCACGATCCGTCCGCGCGCGCCCTGTCTCCCCCCACCAGGGGGCGCGTTCCGGTTCCGGGAGGAGCCCCGGTCAGGGCACGCTCACGCCCTGCACCTTCCACCAGGCGCGCCAGCGTGGGATGGCGTCGCTCCCCTCCCCGCCCGCGTCGGTGCCGGCCAGCAGCACCAGCGAGGCGCGCGCCTGCCTTCGCACCTCGGGGGAGGAGTCTTCCAGCAGCTGGACGAGGCGCGGCACGTAGCGGAGCGCGTCGGGCCGCTCCCGATGCCGCGCCAGCTCCGCCGCGAGGGCCCGGGTCTCGGCGTCGGGCGCCCGCAGGTGCAAGGACAGGTCGACCGGACGCACCGTGCCGGCCGCGCGCCAGCGCTCGAGCGAGCCCGGGAGCGCGAGCATGAGCACGAGCACCATCAGCCCGACCTGCACGAAGGCCTTCCCGGCGTGGTACCGGTGCGCCCTCACGAAGGTGAAGCGGTACGCGGTGAAGAGCGCGATGAAGGCGGCCAGGAGCGCCGGCGCCAGGATGAGCGCCGCCCGCGGCGCGCGCCCCTCGCGGACCGCCTGCTCCAGCACCGGCGCGCCGAACAGCGTCACGCCAGCCGCGACCAGCAGGAGGAAGTAGAGGAGGATACGGGCGCGGCGGAGGAACACCGGCGTGCCCGCCCACCTGTCGATCGGCTCGACCGCCATGCGTCCCTTAAACCACGCCCAAGCGAGCGCCGCCACCATCCTGACCTGCCTTGACTTGACCCCCGCGCTCGCGCAGCTTGCGAGGCCATGACCGGGATCGACGACGAGCTCGTGGCGCGCGCGCTGCGCTGGTGCGCCGAGGCAGGGTGCCCGTCGACCGCCGCCGACGTGGTCGCGGCGCTCGAGCCGCTCGGCTGGGACGAGCTGCTCGCCGCGCGCGCGCTGCTCGCCGATCCGCCTCCCGCGCGGCCGCTCGGTCCGCGAGCCCTGGCCGAGCTCGCCCGCGGCGCGTCGCCCGCGCAGGCCGCCGCCCGGGAGATCGCGGGTGAGCAGGGCCACTCCGCCGCGCCCAGCCACCCCCCGCCGAAGCCCGAGGCGCCGGCCACCCGCGCCAATGCCCTGAAGCGCGTGCGCGCCGCGGTCGCGCCGCGCATCCGCCGCGCGAGCGAGCACGCCGCGCCCGCCTCGCCCCAGGCGCCGCCGCAGCCGCTCCTCGACGCGCTCTTCGCGAGCGAGGGACGGACGGTGCTGGAGCGCCTCCTCCGCGAGCACGGGGCGCGCCGGCCGCGGCTCTCGGCTGCGCTCGCGGCGGGCTGGCGGCGGAGCGACGGCAGCCCGCCCGACGGCGGGGATCTGGAGCGGCTCCTCGACGCGCACGGCTTCGCACACGGCTTCGCGCGCCGCGAGCACGACGAGCTCCTGCACGCGCTACGGGCGGCGGGCGGCGTGCGCCGTCGAGCCGCGGAGGTGGTCGGCTTCACCCCGGCCGAGCTCGACCTGGCGCTGGAGCGGCTCGGAGCGCGCGAGGAGGCCGAGGCGATCCGGAGCGCCCACCGCCGCGACCTGCGCCGGCGCGCGCTGCTCGCAGACCGGGTGCGCCTGCTCCTCACGGAGGAGGTGCGGCTCTCGGATCTCGGGCTCCTGGAGGAGTTCGAGGCCGACCTGCGCGCTCGCCTGCCGGATCTCCTGCGGGCGCTGCGGACGGGAAAGCGCGGCCCGCTCGGCCCAGCGCTGGGGGAGAGCCTCGGCCTCGCGCCCGGCCAGCCGCAGATGCTGGCACGGCGGCTCGGCATCGATCTCGACGCACCGACCTTGACCTCGAAGCCGACCTCGACCTCGAGCCCGAGGTCGACCGCGACCGCGACCGCGACTCGGACTTCGACTCCGAACTCAACTCGGACCCGGAATGCGAGCGCGACCCGGAACCCGACCCGCGCCTCGACCCGTACTCCGGCGGGCACCCGCCGGCCGGACGCGCGCGCCCGGCCGCCCCGACCTTCACCGGGCGGCAAGGTCCCGGGAGCGGCCAGGCCGAAGCGGCGCGGTGGCAGCGGGCCGCATCGCTGACGCGGCCTGGCCGGGCGGCCGCCGCTCGCCTATGATCGCTCCGTGCCGATCTACGAATATCTCTGCGAGGGTTGTGGGACCGTGTCGGAGGTGATCCAGAAGCTCGACGAGCCGCCACCGCGCGTATGCCCCGACTGCGGCTCCTCGCACCTCGCGAAGATCGTCTCGCGCAGCGCCTTCCAGCTCAAGGGCGGCGGCTGGTACGCCGACCTGTACGCCTCGACGAACAAGGAGGCGAAGAAGCCGGAGAAGGCAGACAAGCCCGAGAAGACAGACAAGCCGGACAAGCCGGACGCGAAGGCTGCCACGGCGGGCGGCGCCGACAAGCCGGCGCCCGCCGCCGTGAAGCCGGCCGTCCCGGCGAAGACGACTCCCAGCAAGGCCGAGGGCTGACGAAGCCCCGCCCGCGCGGCGCTACTTTGCCTTCGGGATCGGCTTGCCCTTCTCGAAGACGGCGTCGGCGCCGAAGCGCGCCACGATCTTCTTCTTGGTGTCGAGGCCGTTCGTCATCTCGATGACGAACTTGGGCACGCGCCGCGCCCGGCGATCGGCGACCCAGCGCGTGATGTCGGTGCGCCGGCGGGACGCGCGGGCCGGACGGCCGGCGGGGCCGCGCCGGGTGCGGGCGCGGCCGATGTTGCCCTGCAGCTCGTCGTCGAGCCGCTCCGCGGCCATGTCGGCGATGACCTTCGCGATGGACGCCGCGGCGCGCTTCAGGACGGGCTCCATCGCCTCCCGCAGGATCTCGTCGATGGAGCTGCTGGTGGCTTGACGGGGCATCTGCACCTCCTGATGGCGGGCGTATTGAGCACGGATTGACCCATGTACGCCGCCGTTTTGGGCTGATTACTATACAAGCGGCACCATGCACACAATTTATTTTTCTGGTACCGTGCCTCCCGGCGGGCCCTCTGGCGAAATGGTAAACGCGCTCGACTCAAAATCGAGTGGGGTAACCCCCCGTCCCGGTTCGAGTCCGGGGAGGGCCACACCTTCGAGAGCGACGTCACCCTTGGGCGTCTTTTCGCTTGCGACGCCGTTCGGGCGCCGTGTATCTGTCCCCGCCTGAACCCCTGGGTGTCCGCATGTACAATCTCCTCCTCAGCCTCGCCGCCGGAATCGCCGTCGCCATCGCCATCCGGCTGGGCGGGTTCGGCTGGGTGGCGGTGATAGTCCCCGGCGTCCTCATGGCCGCCATCGCCTATGTGGCGCTCAACCTGCGCGCGCAGAAGCGCCTCTCCGCCATCGTCGAGAGCGCCGTCGCCGACGCGCAGGCGCGCCGCTTCGATCGCGCCATCCAGCAAGCCAAGGGCGCCTTTTCGCTCGCGCCCTGGCTGTTCGGAGCCGAGGCGGCCGTGGCGGCGCTCATCGGGCAGTTCCTGTGGTGGAAGGGCGATCAGGAGGCGGCGGTGCCGTATCTGGAGCGCGCCAGCGCCGGGCAGTGGCCGGCGCGCGTCATGCTGGCCGTCGCGCGCTGGAAGAAGCGCGACCTGGCCGCCATGCAGAAGGTGTTCGAGGAGACGCTCAAGGGGCGTGGCAACCGCAAGCAGGGCCTCGTCTGGTGCGCCTACGCCTGGTTCCTCGACAAGGAGTCGCGCCACGACGAAGCGGTGCGCGTGCTCGCGCGCGCCGTCGAGGCCAACGCCAGCGACGAGAAGCTGAAGACGGCCCTGCAGTCGCTGCAGAATGGGAAGAAGCTCAAGATCGGGAAGCTGTACATGGAGTGGTACAACTTCGGCGTCGAGGCGCCTCCGCAGGTGATGCCGCCCGGGTTCCGCCCGGGGCGGCGCGCCACCTACCGCTAGGGGGAACGGCCCGTCTCCCTTCCCCCGCTCCCCCCTGCCCCCGACCGGCCGCCTCGACCGAGGCGGTCAGACGCTTCAGGAGCCGTCGAAGCCGATGGCGACGCGGCCGTCGTCGTCCTCGATGAGCGGGACGCGCCGATCCCCTCCAGAGAGGTCGAGGAAGCGAGCCATCGCCTGGCCGTCCTTCCTCACGTCGAAGTACTGCACCTCGAACCCACGCTTGCCGAAATCCACACGGGCGGCGTTGGTGTAGGGTCAGGTGTCCTTGCCGTAGATGCGGACCTTCTTGCCAGGCATGCTCGCCTCCTCTCGCATCCCATGATGCTGCGCGCCGGCGTGCCGGGCAGCCCTTTTCGAGGGCACCTGCGCAAGAGCCATGCCCCGCGTTCATGTGGTAACTCAGAGACCCTCTCCACAAAGGATTTGCCATGTAGACCTTGCCGGCTGGCAACATGAATCCTCAGCCTTCGGGGAGACGAGCAAGCAGGTTTCGAAGGCCTCCTAGGTGTCAGGCCCGGCTCGGGGGAGCCCATGGCGGCAGGTGAGCGCACAGGTGAGCGGTGGTCGGAGGGGAACGGCGCGTCCGTTCCACCTTCCGACGGCGAACCCGCGCCTGCCCCCGCCGAGTCGGCTCCACTGCTCGAGGCGAATCGGCGGCTCCGGGAGTCGGCCCAGCATCAGGACGACCTGCTCGCGCTTTGCGCCGCCGACCTGCGAAGCCCCACGGCCGCGCTCCTCATGGGCCTGCGTCGCCTGCGCCGCGCCGCCACTGGAGCCGAGGAGCTCGCACTCGCGGCGCTCGAGGAAGAGGCGCGCCGGGTGGCGCGCGTGGCCGATGGCCTGGGCGCGCTGCGGAGCCTCGAGTCGGGTCAGGTCTCCGTGCACCCCCGCCCGACCGAGCTGAACGGGCTCGTGACTCAGGCGGTCGGAGCGCGCCTCGAGCGTGCGCGAGCCTGCGGCGTCGAGCTCACTTGCGAGTTGCCCGACCAACCGCTCACCCTCGCCGCCGAACCCGACCGCCTGGCGGACCTGCTGGGGGCGCTCCTCGACGGCGCGCTCGCGCACAGCCAGTCCGGCGAAAAGGTGGCGCTGCGGCTCGAGGCGACGCCCCAGGGCGCCCGGCTGCTCGTCGAGGACCGCCGCCCATCCCGGCCGCGTGCTGCGCGAATGCGGCGGCGCGCACCAGCCCGGGTGGGGGAGACGGGCCTCGGGTTCGCGCTCTGCCGGAGCCTGGCCGGACTGCACGGGGGCGCCCTCGAGGTGCGTGCGCACCCCGACCGCCACACGGTGCAGGTCACCCTGCCGCTGATGGCGCCCGCCGAGGCGCCCGAGGTGGCGCGGCCGGCGCCGCGCGCCTCGAAGGCGCTCGTGCTGGTGGTGGATGACGACGAGGACGCCCGCGAGGCGCTCGCCATGATGCTCGCAGACGACTACGACGTGCAGCTCGCGGCGGACGGGCAGGAGGCCATGGAGTCGGCGCAGGCGGCGCGCCCAGACCTCGTGCTGATGGATCTCTACATGCCGCGGATGGATGGGCTCGCGGCGCTCGCCGCGCTGCGCGGCGACCCCTCCACCGAGGACGTGCCGGTCATCCTCATCTCCGCGCGCGGAGACGACTTCACCCGCTCGCGCAGCCTCGACCTGGGGGCGGTCGACTTCCTCCAGAAGCCGTTCTCGGGCCGCGAGCTCAAGGCCCGCATCGAGCGGACGCTGCGGCTCACGCGCCGCGAGACGCAGCTGCAGGCGCTGGCGCGCACCGACCCGCTCACCGGGCTCGCCAACATCCGCGCGTTCCGGGCGCGCCTGGCCGAGGAGGTGAAGCGCGCCCGCCGCTACCACACCTCGCTCACCTGCGTCATGGTCGACCTGGACAACCTGAAGCCTCTCAACGACCAGCTCGGCCACGTGGCCGGCGACGCCGCCATCGAGGCGGTGGCGGAGGTGATCCGCCGCGAGCTGCGCGAGACCGACTTCGCGGCGCGGTACGGCGGCGACGAGTTCGTCATCCTGCTCCCCCACACCAGCGCCGGCGAAGCCCGCGTCCTGGCCGAGCGCGTCCAGGTCCGGCTGCGCGATGCCGGGCCCGAGGTGGAAGGGCGCCCCGTCCCGCTCACCGCCTCCTTCGGCATCGCCGCGCTCGACGAGACGCCCGACGACGATCCGGCCGGCACGCTGGTGCGCCGGGCCGACGCCGCGCTGTACGCGGCGAAGCGCGCCGGCCGGGCACGGGTGGTGAGCCACCCGACCGCCGACGACCAGCCCGCCGCGCCGTGATCAGGTCTTCCCGGCCACGCTCGCGCGCGGCTCCTCGTCATCGTCCTCGCCGGCGCCTTCGCCGACGCGGTCGCGGGCGATGGCAGCGTAGCGGTTGAGCTTGTTGTAGAGCGTCTTCTCGCTGATGCCGAGGATCTCGGCCGTGCGCGCCTTGTTGCCGGTGTTCTTCTGCAGCGACGCGAGGATGTATTCCTTCTCCACCTGGCGTAGCCGGATGCCGAGCGGGACCCGCAGCATGGCCTCCTCGGACCGGCTCGGGCGCATGTCGGGCGGCAGGTGCTCCTCGTCGATGACGTCACCGTCGGTGAGGATCATGGCGCGCTCGACGGTGTTGCGCAGCTCGCGGATGTTACCCGGCCAGGCGTAGCTCTGCAGCACCGAGAGCGCGCCCGGCGAGACGCCCTGCACGTGCTTGCCGGTCTCGCCATTGAACTTCTCGATGAAGTGCTGCACGAGGAGCGGCACGTCCTCCCGCCGCTCCTTGAGCGGCGGGAGGTGGATCGTGAAGACGTGCAGGCGGAAGTACAGGTCCTCGCGGAAGCGCCCCTTCTTGATCTCCTCCTTCAGGTCGCGGTTCGTGGCGCACAGGACGCGCACGTCCACCTCGACCTCGCTCTTACCGCCCAGGCGGCGGAACTTGCGCTCCTCGAGGACGCGCAGGAACTTGCCCTGCATCTCGAGCGGCAGCTCGCCGATCTCGTCGAGGAACAGGGTGCCGCCGTGGGCCAGCTCGAAGTTGCCGAGCCGCCGCTGGTCGGCGCCGGTGAAGGCCCCACGCTCGTAGCCGAACAGCTCGGACTCGATGAGGGTCGGGGGAATGGCTCCACAGTTGAGCGCGACGAAGGGCTTGTCCTTGCGCAACGACAGTGAGTGGACCGCGCGCGCCACGATCTCCTTGCCCGTGCCGCTCTCGCCGGTGATGACGACGCTCGCGTTGGCGGGCGCGACCTTCTTCACGAGGTCGAAGACGCGCTGCATCCCGGGCCCGGCCCCGATCATGTCGGTGCCAGGCGCCAGCGCGGCCAGGCGCCGGCGCAGGAGCTGCACCTCTCGCATGGTCTCCTTCTTCTCCAGCGCACGGTCGAGCACGACGCGCAGGCGCGAGATCTCGAGCGGCTTCTCGATGAAGTCGTAGGCGCCCTCCTTGATGGCCTGCACCGCCGTCTGCACGGTGCCGCGCCCTGTGAGGAGCACCACCGGGCAGTCGGGCAGCTCCGCGCGCAGCGCGCGCAGGAGCCACAGCCCGTCCATGTTGGGCATGACCAGGTCGGTCAGGATGACGTCCGGGTGCCACTCGATGGCGCGCCGCAGCGCCTCGGTCCCGTCCGCCGCGGTCTGCACGTCGTAACCCCAGCGGTCGGCTAGCTCGGCGAGCGCGTCGCGGCTGTCGGTCTCGTCGTCCACGATCAGCAGGCGGTACTTCACAGCGCGCGCTCCTTGGGCAGCACCAGCGCCACCCGGACGGTGTCCTCGTGAGACGACTCCTCGAGCCGGCCTGTCATGGCGATCGCGGCGGACGCCACCACCGGCCCCATCCAGGCCAGCCCCGGATCGGGCACTCCCCGCCCATGCTCGAGCGAGAGCGAGACCTCGCCCTCGACGGTGGCGGCCCGCGCGAGCAGCTTCCCACCCTCGGGGGTGGAGGCGATGGCGCGCCAGAGGAGGCCGAGCAGCAGCCGGGCGGCGCGCCCCGGATCACCGCTCGCGCGCACCGCCCCGGGCGCAGCCTCGCAACCCATCGTGACGCGCCGCCGGCGGCCCTCGTGACCGAACAGGCTCACCGCGTCGAGCAGGAGGCTCCCGGCGTCGAAACCTCCCGAGGGCGTGGGGTCCGCGACGTCGAGGAACCGCCGCACCACCTCGTTGACGCGCACGATCTGGTTCTTCAGCGAGGCCAGGTTCCCGCCGCACGCGGCCGCGAGCGCCTCGCTGGAGCTCGAGATCTTGTCGCTGAGCAGCGCGAGCTGCAGCGCCATGGCATTGAGTGGATTCTTCACGTCGTGCGCGACGCTCCCGGCCAGGCGAGCGAGGGCGACCGCCTGCATGGCATACTCGAGCGGATGAGCGGTCAACGCGGGATCAGCCAGCGTGGCGCGCAGCAAGAAGCCCGACTCGCCGGTCGTCCGGGAGAGGTCGCAGACGGGAGCGCCATCGAGAGCAGGCAGCCGGACCGTATCCGGACCCCTGCCCCCGAGCAGGTCTGCGAGGGCGGGCACGTCGACGGCCCGCTCCCGCAGCGCCTCGGTGGTATCCCCAGCCGGGAGTTGCAACAGGGCCTTGAAGAGCTCGTCTGCCGCGCACACCCTGCCGCGGGCGTCGAGGAAGGCTGTTCCGTCCGGAATCATGGGAGGCATTCTTAAGTGCGTCCCCACCTTCTTACCGATCAACCCGCTTCGAGATGACGATGGACCCTATTTTCTACAAGCCACCATACAGAGCGACAGGCCTTACGGGTATGCGGCCGTCGATGGCTGTCAGAGCTGCGGCCGCAGCGCTCTCCACCGCCATGTTGGCTCTGGGTTGCGCGACGGTCCATCCGGCGCCGCCACCCCCCTCCCCCCCACCCCCGCCGGCTGCATCGCGCGAGACAGCGAGGCCCCGGCCGCTGCTGCAGCCCATCCCGGCTCCGCCCGCCGGAGTGAGCACCCTCGCCCACGCCACCATCGCGGCGGTGGGAGATGTCCTCATGCACGGCGCCGTGAAGGACGCCGCCGCCGACCACCGCGGCCCCGGCAACGACGACGGCTTTGGCTGGCTCTGGTCTCCCATCGCCGACCTGCTGGCCGGCGCCGACCTCACCTTCGCGAATCTCGAGACGCCCATTGCCCCTCGCGCCGGGCTGGGCTCGAGGAGCTTCGTGTTCAACGCGCCACCGGCCGCCGTCTCGGCGCTGCAGCGCGCCGGCGTGGACCTGGTGAGCGTCGCCAACAACCACATGTTCGACCAGGGCAGGCCGGGCTTCGAGGAGACGCTCCTGGAGCTGGATCGGCTGGGGATGGCTTACGTGGGCGGCGGCGAGGCGGGGCACGAGGCCGGCCCCCGCGTCGTCACGCTGAACGGCATCACGGTCGCCTTCCTCGGCTATGCCTACGGCTTCAACCAGTCGGGCAACGACTGTCCGGCGCCGGCGGCCCGCCGGGCCCGGCCCTGCCTCCAGGCGTCGCTCCTCGACGGAGATCGGGCGGTGGCGGCGGTGGCGGCTGCGGCGCGGCAAGCGGACGCGGTGGTGGTGTCGGTGCACTGGGGCATCGAGTACGAGCAGCAGCCGCGCGAGGCCGAGGTCGCCCTCGCCCGGCGGCTCGCCGAGGCGGGCGCGCTCGTCGTGCTCGGCCACCATCCGCACGTGCTTCAGCCGGTGGAGCTGTACCCGCGCGCCGATGGCCAGACCGCCCTCATCGCCTACTCGCTCGGCAACTTCGTCTCGAACCAGTCGCGCCTGTACGTCCACGGCGTCACCCCGGAGAAGGTGGGGGCGACGCGCGATGGCGTGATCCTGCGGGTCGAGCTGGCGCGACGCGACTACGGCCGCGGCGTGGTGCGGATCGAGCTCTCGGGCGCCGACTGGCTGCCACTCTGGACCGAGAACGACACCGCGGACGCCGAGCGCCGACTGCGGAGAGCGCGACCCGCCATCCAGGTCATCTCGCTCGACCGCGCCCTGGCCGGCGTGAGGCGGGAGCTCTCGGAGCTGCCGGATCCGGTGCCGCCGGCCGCGCAGTCGCGCTATGTGAAGCTGCGCCAGCGCGAGGAGCTCTACCGCGCGCGCCGCGCCGCCATCGCCGCGGTCATGGGTGAAGACCTGCAGGCCGAGGCCCCGCCTGTTGTGGCACCGCCGGCGCAGGCGCGTCAGGCGACGGTCACGGCTCCTTCCCCGTGACCACCGCCCGGGCCGGGCCCATGTCGGCCGGAGCGAGGTCGGGGTGCGCGGGCACCTTCAGCTCGACGAGCTCGATCGCGAGCCGCTTCGCGAACTCGAAGATGCGGTCGTCGCGGTAGAACTCGCCGAACACGATGCGGCGGCAGCCCGAGTTCCCGATGAGCTTGAAACACGGCCAGCAGGGCGAGGCGGTGGTGTAGATGGTGGCGCCCTCGATCGCGACGCCGTTCTTGGCCGCCTGGATGATGGCGTTCGCCTCGGCGTGGACCGTGGCCACGCAGTGGCCATCCTCCATCATGTGTCCCACCTCGCTGCAGTGCGGGAGGCCGCGGATGGAGCCGTTGTAGCCGGTGGAGAGGATGGTCTTGTCGCGGACCAGCACCGCGCCGACGTGCTTGCGATCACAGGTGGCGCGGGTCGCGACCACCCTCGCGATGTTCATGAAGTACTCGTCCCAGCTCGCTCGCCGATCCATGGGGTGCGCATCCTACCCGAAGCAGCGCACCCGCCGGGAGCCGCGAAGCGCTAAGAACAACGGGGGAGACCCTGCATGCACCGGAACCTCTGGAAGACGCTCGCCGCCGCCGCCCTCGCGCTCGGCTTCACCGGCCGCCCCGCGATGGCAGAGGAGCCGGATGCCGGGAGGCGCCTGGTGGTGCGCACCGTCATCGGCACGCTGACGAAGCTCGCCCGGGCCGAAGGGCGATTGACGGTGGAGACCGGCGACGACGTCGTCTCGCTGAGCTTCGACCGCAACACCAACGTCTTCCTCGAGCACCGGTTCGGCTCGCTGGGCGACCTTGCGGTGGGCAAGCCCGTCCGGGTCTCGTACGGGGAGGACGCCCGGGCGAACTGGGTGGAGATCCGGCCTTCGGACGCCGTGCTGGCACCCGTTGCGCCCGCCGAGCGGCACAGCGTGGAAGGGCCACCGCCGGTGCTCGCTCCTCCGGAGCGCGTGGAGCCGGCCGCCGATGGCGGGCGCTGACGGCGGACAGCTACATGCGGCAAGCCGCGTGCGCTGGCCCGGCGGCGGGCGCGTGCGCCGCTGTCGCCGCTCCGGCAGCGAGCTCACCCAGGCCGCGCTCGGAGAGGAAGCGCCGGATCTTGGCCGCCGGCGCGACGAAGGTCTCTCCAGGCATCGGCACGTCGACGGCGTACCCCTCGTCCTTGCCGAACGCGACGCGCGCGGTGCGGTAGCCCTCGACCAGCCCGACCAGCCGGCCCCCCGGGACGTCGAACACGCCACCGCCCGAGCTGCCGTACCCGATGGCGGCGTCGGTCTTGAGCGCCTTCGGCACCCGAGGCGCGGCGGCGTTCTCGGAGAAGTCGTACTCCACCTGCGACACGATGCCGGCGGCGACCGAGAGACCCTTGCCGAACGGCGCTCCGATGACGACCAGATCGTCGCCGAGCTCGAGCGCGTCGTCGGAGGCGAGCGCCGTCACCGAGACGTCCGCGGCGCGCACCTCGATGACCGCCAGATCGAGGTCGGGCGCCTTGCCGCAGGCCACCACCGTGCCGGTGAGGTGCTCCTTCGCACCCAGGGTGAGGACGCGCACCTCGACCGCGCCCTTCCAGCGCGCGCTCGGCTCCACCACGTGCGCGTTCGTGAGCAGGTACGTCGAGGCGCCGCGGCGCGCGAACGCGACCGCCGACGCGCTCCGCACCACCGCGCCCCCGGCCGTGATCTGCAGGCGCAGCGCGCTCGGGAAGACCTTCTGCACGGTCGTGGCTCGCGGGTTCCCGGCCTGCGCCACGCCCATCCGCGGCGCGACCGCGAAGAGGGCTCCGGCGGCGAGCACGGCAGCTGCGGCGCTGGCGAGGAGTCGATCGGTGAGCACGCCTCTCCCAACCGGCCAGGGGCGAACCACTATTCCGGGGGAATGGCCGGCGGGCGCCTGCTAGGTTGACCCCATGGCGACTTCCCTGAAGCGCGTCTTCGGCGAGGCCCAGGCCACGCTCGAGCGCGCCCGCCGGCCGGGGATCGCCGACCTCCTCCTCCTCGCCGCCGTGCCAGCGCTGGTCTTCGTCATGGTGCGCCAGGCGCAGGCGTGGACCGGCGCCTTGCGGCCCAGCGTCGAGATCGAGCTGTCGGCGCGCGCGCTGCCCGGCTACGCGGCCCTCTCGCTCGGGCGCGGGCTCGCGGCGTACGTGCTCTCGCTCGTCTTCACGCTCGGCTATGGCTACTGGGCCGCCAAGGACCGGGTGGCCGAGCGGGTGCTCATCCCCGCCCTCGACATCCTGCAGAGCATCCCGGTGCTGGGGTTCATGCCGGGCCTCGTGCTCGGCCTGGTGGCGCTGTTCCCGGGCACGAACGCCGGCCTGGAGCTCGCGTCCATCCTGATGATCTTCACCGGTCAGGCGTGGAACATGACGTTCAGCTTCTACTACGCGCTGCGGTCCTTGCCGCCCGACCTGGTCGAGGTGGCGAAGCTCAACCGCTTCGGCTGGTGGCAGCGCTTCCGCTGGGTGGAGCTGCCCTCCAGCGCCATCGGGCTCGTCTGGAACAGCATGATGAGCATGGCGGGCGGTTGGTTCTTCCTCATGGTGAGCGAGGCCTTCGTCCTCGGCGATCAGGACTTTCGCCTGCCGGGCCTCGGCTCGTACATGAGCGTGGCGGTGGCGCGCGGCGACGGCCATGCCATGGCGGCGGCCGTGCTCGCCATGATCGCGATGATCGTCCTGCTCGACCAGCTCCTGTGGCGGCCGGTGGTGGTGTGGGCGCAGAAGTTCCGGCTGGGGGACAGCGGCCAGGCCGAGGCGATGGAGTCCTGGTTCCTCGACCTGCTGCGCCGCTCGCGGGCGCTGCCGTGGCTCTTCGGGCTCGGACGCCGCGCCGGCGGCGTGGCAGGCGCGAGCCTTCGCCGCCTCCTCCCCGCCCGCGCCCCCGCGGCGAGGGGCCAGCAGCAGCGCGCTGCCACATGGCTTTCCTACCTCCTCTTCGCCGCGCTGCTCGCCCTGCTCGCCCTGGGCGCGGCAGGGCTCCTGGGCCTGCTCCGCCCGGTCCCGGCCGCGGCCTGGCTCTCCATCGGCGGCGCTGCCCTCCTCACCCTCGCCCGCGTCCTCGCCGCCACCGCGCTCGGCACGCTGTGGGCGCTGCCGGCCGGGCTCGCCATCGGG
>DASPZP010000020.1:0-4764 GCA_035636195.1 Anaeromyxobacteraceae bacterium | reverse complement strand
GGTCTCAACGTGCACCAGGGCCTCGTCACGCACCGCGC
The DNA here is from genome assembly GCA_035636195.1 of Anaeromyxobacteraceae bacterium. Classification (GTDB taxonomy): domain Bacteria; phylum Myxococcota; class Myxococcia; order Myxococcales; family Anaeromyxobacteraceae; genus Anaeromyxobacter_A. The sequence continues at coordinate 4,726 of DASPZP010000020.1, read as the reverse complement.
GGTCGCGCAGGCGCTGGGCTACGACTTCGTCGAGCCGGCCGCGGCGATCGCGCGGTAGAGCGACGACTACGTCGAGACGTCGATTACCGGCCGGTTACGGGCGGTCCGTTCGCTTTCACGGCCGCGAGGACGTCATCCCTGAGCTTGGCGAGGGCGTCCTTGAAGGCCTTGTTGGTGAGGACCCGTGCTGGGACCGCGTCGAACCGGGCTGCGATCGCTTCGTACCGCAGCTGGTTGGAACTGTTGAACTGGGCCTCGAGCTGCCTGCGAAGCGCCTCCGTGGACTCGGCGTTCTTCGCGACGTTGGCGGACACGCCGTCCAGCTCCAGCTTCAGGTCGGCGAGTGCCACGGCTGTCCTGGCCGTGCTCACTGCCGTGTACGTCCCGATCTCGATGATCGTTCCGGTGCATGAGTACCGCGTGCCAGCGCCACCAGGCACCGTTCCTTCGTCCTTCCAGGCCGCGTCCAGGCACGCCCACGTCTGATCACCGCTCCTGACGCACTCGCCGATGTCCGTCTTCACCAGGCCCTGTCCGATCAGGACGCCTTGAGCGAATGCGCTGAGCGGGGTGCTGATCAGGATCGCTGCACAGAACCTGCGGATGCTTCGATGGAGCGGCGACATATGGAGCCTCCTCGGACCTGCTCACCGAGGTGGATACGTAGAGGTGGCATCGAGATCAGGACCGGTCCCGCCGTGCACTGCCCCCAACGGGGCGCGGGTCGGAGTTTTGGCCTTCGCTCTTCGGAAACGAGTCGCCGCAAGGCGCTAGCCTCGTCCTCCAAACACGTCTTGTGCTGTCGGCAGCCCTTGTCCAAGCTTTAGGTAAGAGACGATGCTGATGCTTCCGTCGCTTGGCAGATCGCTGCCGTCTCGGCTATTCCGACGAGTGGCGTTCGTCGCACTCGGTGCCTGGATCTCGGCAGGGCGTGCGGGTGCCGTTGAACCGCTGCAAGGCGCAGCCTCCCTTCCTGCTCCGCTCGCCTGGCAGGAGCCTGCGCCGTTGGCACGCCTGTTCCTGCAGCTTCCCTTCGAGGCCCCTGAGGTGCTGAGGGACCGGACCTTGGAAATCGGAGTGCGGCTGCTCTACTCCAACAGCCTCCTCTCCGCCCACAACGACCAACTGACGCTCGACGTACACGTCGAGACGGCCCAGCCCACGGTCTGGATTCGCTACGGCCTCGTTCCCGGCATCGAGGCACAGGTCGCGCTTCCCTTCATAGTCGACTACGGCGGTGTCCTCGACCAACCGATCGAGGTGGTGGAAGGGTGGTTCGCCTTCTCGAACCCGCAGCGCAAGGGCCGACCGCGCAATGTGGCCCACTTTCAGCTCACCAGGCCGGACGGGAGCGGGATCCTCCGGGATGGCCCGGGTTCCGGCCTGGGAGACGCATGGGCAGCGCTCAAGGTCATGGTCGTCGGCGGAGCCGGAAGCAGAGGAAGCCTGGCGCTGCGCGGTGCGCTCAAGCTCCCCACCGGGAAGCTGCCCTACGGCAGTGAGGAGCTCGACGTCGGGGGCAGCCTGCTAGCAGGCTGGACATGGACCTCGACCGCCGTGCGCCTCCAGCTCGACGCCCTCGTGCCGGCGGCGAGCCTGCCCGCAGTCCGCATTCACACCCATGTCTATGGGGCCATCGACCTGGGAATCACGCAGCGTCTCAGCGATCGAGTGGCGCTGCAGGTTCAGGCGAGCGGGCACGTGTCGCCGCTCACCGGCACTGGGCTCGACCAGCTCGACGCTAGCACTGCCTACGTCCTCGGCGGCGTGACGGTCGCGCTCGCGTCGTGCGTCAGCGCGGACATTGGTCTCGTCGAGAACATCTTCAGTCCGTACCGAGGTGCGGACATCACCTTCCTGCTCGCCGTGAAGGAAGCGCTTTGACGTGGCTGACAGAGGTCGTCGGAGACGGAAGGCGCCGGAGCCAGCGGTGCGCGCACGTCAACGCGCAGCATCGTCGAAGGTTCGTGCGGCCGGGCGACCGTCGAGCGCCGCGCGGACGCGGAACAGCAGGCTGTCCCGGTCGAACGGCTTCTGGAGGAACGCTTCCGGCGCGAGCTGCTCCTTCCCGGAAGCGATGTCTTCGTTGTAGCCGGACATGTACAGCACGGGGATGGAGCTCCGCTCGGCGAGGGCCCGTCCCAGCGCGAGACCTCCCATGCCTGGCATGACGAGATCGGTGAGCACCAGGTCCGCGGGAGCGACGTCTCGTCCGAACAGGGCGAGCCCTTCCTCTCCGTTCGATGCGGCCGCGACCTCGTATCCGGCCGTGGCCAGCAGACGCACGATCGACGAGCGGACCTGCGGCTCGTCCTCCACCACCAGGATGCGCTCGCCCCGGCCGTCCGGCGCGGCGAACGACGAAGCCGCCGGTCGCGGCGCGGGGGGCGGCACGCGCGGCAAATGGATCGTGAACGAGGTGCCACGCCCGGGTGCGGTGTCGACGTGGACCGTACCGCCTGCCATCGTCACGGCCGTGTAGACCATCGGCAGTCCGAGCCCCGTCCCCTTGCCCTTCGGCTTCGTCGTGAAGAACGGCTCGAACGCCCGGGATACCGTCGCCGCGTCCATGCCGGTGCCCGTGTCCGAGACGCGCAGCTCGACGTACGGCCCTGCGCGCAGGTTCGGGCCGGTGCGGGGCTCACTGGTTTCCAGCTCGATGCCGCGCGCCTCGAAGACGAGCTGCCCGCCCTCCGGCATCGCGTCACGCGCATTGACCGCGAGATTGACGAGGACCTGCTCGAACTGCGCCGGGTCCATGAAGACGTGCCCGGAGGTCGCGTCGGGCCGCGAGATCACCTGGATGTGGGTACCAACGAGGCGCCGGATCATCTCGGCGAGACCATCCACCGCGACGCGGACGTCGAGCGCCTCCGGCGAGCACACCTGCTTGCGGCTGAACGCGAGGAGCTGGCGCGTGAGCGCGGCCGCGCGCTGCGCTGCGCGCTCGATCTCAGCTGCGTACGACCGCTGATCGCCGTCCGCAAGATCCTCTCGCAGCGAGCTGGCGAAGGTGAGGATGACGGAGAGGACGTTGTTGAAGTCGTGAGCTACGCCGCCGGCGAGCTGCCCAACGGCCTCCATCTTCTGCGCCTGCGCGAGGTGCTCCTGCAGCACTGCGTGCTGGCGCTGCTTCTCGTCGAGGTCCGCGACCATGCGGTCGAAGGCGCGCGCCAGCTGGCCGATCTCGTCGCGCGATGTCAGCCCGAGCCGGCGCGCGCGCCCCTCGCGCGTCGACATGGACTCGACGTGCGCGGTGAATGCGAGAAGCGGGCGCGTGAGTCCGTCGACGATCCGCCAGACGACGAGCACGACGACCGCGAGCGCCAGCGCGACGACGAGCGCCAGCGTCCGCCGGGCCGCGCGGATCGGCGCGTACGCCTCGTCCACCGGCAAGTTCACGCCGAGGATCCAGCCCGTCGCGTGCAATTGCTTGAACGAGACGATGGCGTGCAGCCCCCGCGAGTTGACCGTCTCTTCCGTCCCCTCGAAACCTGCGATGGCCCGGTCGAGCAGTCTGTTCGCGCCCTCCGGGACGTCCTGCTGGAGAATGCGCATCGGGTCGGGGTGCAGGATCATCGTCCTGGCGCGATCGAAGACGTAGAAGTAGCCCGTCTTGCCGCGGCGCATCGAGACGGTCCGACCGAGGACGTTGTCCCCGAGCAGATCCACGGCGCCGCCGAGGACGCCCACCACCGACCCGTCCGCGCCGAAGATCAGCGCCGTCATCATGATGGCGGGAGGAGCGCCGGGGCGTGACGAGCGATACGGTCGGCCGATGTAGGGCTGCCGCGTCCGCAGGGTCGTTGCGAGGTACTCGCGAAACGCGAAGGCCTGACCACGCCGGGCGTACTGGGGCGACTCGGCGATCATGCCCCCGCGGTCATCGAACAAGAAGATGCCGTTGCTGAAGAAGGACAGGAAGGCGCGGTGCGCGTCGAGCAGCGCCTGCGCGGAACGCCAGTCGCGGAGTGTCTCCGGCGTGACGACCTTCGCCAGCTCCATCAGCTCGCGGTGCGCGCCCGTCAGCTTCTCGTCGATGTCCTGCGCCACGACCGAGGCGAGCGCAAACTGGGCATCGGCAACCTGCTCCTGGGTCGTCCGCTCATACAGCGCGAAGACGATGCCGCTCGTCACCACGAGTAGCGACGAGGTCAGAGCCGAGACAGCGACGATGAGCTTCGTCCTGAGGCTCGCGGAGCGCACGGCACCTGCGCTCGCACGCCGCATGCCACCGCCACCCTCGTCGTGCGGGTCGAGCAGAGCGCCGTCTACGGGGGGAGGCCGAGTCTGCCGTCACCCGGGTCGGGTCCGACGCCACCCGCGTCGTCCCACCCAGGGAACCGCCGGCGTGTCAGCGCGGCCGCAAGGCCGCTGCAGACACGGCGCTACGCAGCGCCTCGCGCGTGAACGGCTTCGGGACGCAGGCGTTGGGCATGCGCCGGAGCAGAGCAGCCGCGTCCGGCGAGGCTCCACCGGTGACGAACACGATACGATCCGCGAGGTCCGGCGCGATCCGGGCGACCTCGCTGTGGAAATGTAGCCCCGACATACCAGGCATGTTGACGTCGCACACGATCGCCTCGAACTTGCCACCGGCGGCAACCCGGGCAAGCGCACCGGCGGCGCTCTGCGCGAACGTGACCTGCAGCGGCTTCAGCGCCTCGCGGATGGCGAGCCCGACCGCTGCGTCATCGTCGACGACGAGCACGCGCGATGTCGTTGG
>DASPZP010000019.1:0-5535 GCA_035636195.1 Anaeromyxobacteraceae bacterium | reverse complement strand
GAGCCGCTGGAGCGGGCGCTGCGCCTGCCAGCCTTCCTGTCGCGCGACACGGTGCGGGTCACCAGGGCCCACCTCAGCTACGACGCCGGCAAGGCTCGGCGCGAGCTCGGGTGGACGCACCCCGCGCCGGACGAGATGTGGGACCGGATCGTCGCCGAGGAGCGAGCGCTGATGGGCCGCCGCCAGGGCTTCCTCGAGCGGCTGCGGCATCAGCCGGTCGTGGAGGGTTGACCGCCGGGTAGCCGGATCGACAGCGCATGACGGAACACATTGCGCGGGTCCCACCGCGCCTTGATTCGCTGCAGGCGAGGGTAGTTCTCGCCGTAGTACAGCTGGTACCAGGGCACGCCCGAGGTGTTCAGGGCGGGGTCGGCCAGGTCGATGTCGGGATGATTGATGAGAGCCCCGCTGCATGCCTCGCCCGGGATGGGTACGCCTCCGGTCTCGGAGAACAGGTCCCGGTAGAACGCCCGCGCCCAGGTGAGATTCTTCGCCTCATCCCGAGGATCCAGCCACCCGGTGGTGCACGCGATGTCCAGGATCGAATCGCGCTGGGCGGAGGCCGTCGCATCGCGCGGGACCGTATTGATCCGCCCACCATAAGTTGCAAGCCCGAACATCCCGCCCATCACGTCGTGGTCCGACCGGGTCAGGTAATCGTACGCCACGCCAATCTGGCGATCCGTGAGCCGCTTCTTGAGCAACGCGTCCTTCACCTTGGCGCTCACCCCGCCGGGCGGCGCCGCGAACAGATCTGGAAAGGGGTTCAGGGCGAACTCGAGCCACGTCATGGGGGTCAGCTCGCGGCTGGTCGGTGCGCTGACGCCCGCTGCGAGCGCCGCCAGGTGGTCATCCATGTGCCGCTCGGCGGCGGCACCGGCCGTGCTCACGCCCCGCACGATGATCTTCCCGAACTGCTTGCGATGGATCTCGAGCAGGGTCCAGAGGGAGGCGTGAGGCGAGTCGGCGCGACTGTTTCGCTCGCACCAGTCCCCGTGGTTGCCGAGTAGCTGCGAGAACGATCGCGCGTCGATGTCGGTCCAGCTCCATTCCGCCTTGAACGTGGTGATCGACTCGGGCGCGCGAGGCAACAGCTCGGCGGGATCCTGGCCTGACGCGCCGGGCGATCGGAACCAGTACCGGGTGACGACGCCGAAGTTGCCGCCGCCCCCGCCAGTGTGCGCCCACCACAGGTCGCGGTGGGGGTCGGAGGTCTCTCGGGTTGCCACCACGCTGCGCGCCACTCCGCCTTCGTCGACGGTGACCACCTCGACGGCATACAAGTAGTCCGCGGCGAGGCCGAGCTGACGGCAGAGGAACCCGAAGGCGCCGCCGACCACGTGCCCGCCCATGCCTATCCCCGGATACTCGCCGAGGGGCACGACGACTCCCCACTTCTCGAAGAGCGCCTGGAAGGTCTGGCCCACCGTGGCGCCTGCCTCGACGGCGATCGCGCGCCGTTCCGCGTCGTAGTACACGCGGTTCATCGAAGAGACATCGATGATCACCCGCACCTCTGGATCCGACACGAAACCCTCGAGGCAGTGCCCGCCGCTCGTCACGACGAGGCGCCGCGCCTCCCGCACCGCCTCCTCCACGGCCACGATGACCTCATCGGTCGAGCCGACCAGCCGGACGTAGTCGGGGTTGGCTCTGAACCGCTTGTTGAAGCGCTTCTCGACCACCGCGAGATAGCGCGGGTCGTGCGGGCCGATCCTCGCCGGATCGAGCGGCGTGCCGTCCGTCGTCTGCCGCGTCGACATCGTCACCTCGGAGACCAGGGCCGCAGGTGGCCGTCGTGCCAGGTGCCCTTGACGCATTCAACGCCGAAAGGGGATGCTGGCCCGAATGAGCCCGACCGTCCGCGATCTGCTCGCCATGAAGAACAGCGCCGTCGTGTTCGCGTGCCCGCCGGAGACGACCGTCGCGGAGGCATGTCTCACGCTGCGCGACCGGCGGGTCGGGTGCCTGGTCGTGGAGCGCGCAGGCGAGGTGCAGGGGATCTTCTCGGCGGGTGACGTCGTGACCGGCGTCGTCGCGGAGGGGAGGGACCCGGCGACCGTGACCGTGGCGGACGTCATGTCGCGCGAGGTCGCGACGGTCACCCTCGACGCGAGCAGCCAGCACGCCGCGGCGCTGCTGCGCGGGCGCCGCCTTCGTTACCTGCCGGTGGTCGGCCCGCGCGGACTGCTCGGGGTCGTCTCGCTCGGAGACATCGCGCGGTACTACGCGCTGCGGGAGCGCTCCGCCGCTTCCTGCTAGTCGAGCAGACGGTCCATCACGAGCCGGCCCGGATCCAGCGACAGGCCCGTGGCGGCCGCAGCCGCCTCGTCGTAGCGATCGGCCCCGTTGCTCGCGATCCCCGGCCCCGCCAGGATGAAGGGCACCGGCTCGCGCACGTGCGTCTTGAGCGCCACCGGCGTCGGATGATCCGGCATGGCGAGGATGCGCAGGCCACCGTCGCGCGCGAACCGGGGCGCCGCGGCGCGGACGCGCGACACGACCTCGCGGTCGATCGCCTCGATCGCGGCCACCTTGCCGTCGGCGTCGCCGGCGTGGCCCGCCTCGTCGGGCGACTCGACGTGGATGATCACGAGATCGTGGTCGGCCAGCGCGGCCAGCCCGCCCTCCGCCTGGGCCGCGTAGTCGTTGTCCGGGCCATCGCTGACACCGGCGACGTGCAGCCGCGTCAGGCCCGAGAGCACCGCGAGGCCGTTCAGGAGATCCACGCCCGAGGTCATCGCTCCACGGACCCCGCGCGCCTTCTGGAAAGACACCATCCCGCGCGGAGCCACGCCCGGCCAGAAAGGCCAGATGTCGGTCGCCGGGAGCTGGCGGCGCTCCGCACGGCGCGCGTTCACGGGTGAGCGACGGAGCAGCTCCCGCGCCCGGTCCATCAGCTCGAGGAGCACCGCCGCGCCGGGCCCCTTGGGCAGGTGGCTCGCGACCGGCTTGTCGGTGATGTCATGGGGCGGCGCGTACACACCATCGACCAGCTCCGGGTGGCCCTTCACGACGAGGATGTGGCGGTACGCCACCCCCGGGTAGAAGGTGAAGGTCGGACTGGCGAGCGCCTGGGCGAGCTCGCCCACGATGGCGCGGGACTCGTCCGTCGGGATGCGGCCGCACGAGAAGGACTTCATCACCCCGGCCTGGACGTTGACGAGGTTCATGCGCAGCGCGACCTCGTCGGGCGCCAGCGTCACGCCCATCGACGCAGCCTCGATGGCTCCCCGTCCGATGCGATCGGCCACCGGGTCGTAGCCCAGGATCGAGGTGCAGGCCGTGGACGAGGACGGCTCCTGGCCCTCCGGGACGGTGGCCGCCAGCCCGACGGTGCCCTCGCGGGCGAGCGCGTCGAGGTGCGGAGTGCGCGCCGCGGTGAGCGTCGTCTTCCCGCCGAGCCCGTCCAGTGGCCAGCCCGCCGCGCCATCGAGGATGATCACGCAGTGCTTCAAGAGGCGCCTCCGTCGAGACCCGCCGCGCAGGGTGGAGTCGCGCCGCCGGGGAAGGACGCAAGGGTACACTGCCACGCCCTGCCGCGCACAGGGGCCGGGCGTCGAGGACGCATCGGGCGGTCTGGTACCATGCGCCGCCATGAAACCCGACCGGGCTGGACCTGAGCCGCTCCTTTATCGCGATACCCGCGGCCTGGACCCCGCTCGCTACACGTTCCTCGAGTCCGTCGTGAAGGGACTGGCGGCCGGCGGTGGTTTGCTCGTCCCCGAGAGGCTGCCCTCGCTGCCGCTCGACGAGATCGTCGGCCTCTCCAGGCTGCCCTACCGGAGCCGGGCGGCGTACCTGTACCGGCGCTTCGGCGTGGACGTGCCCGGCGACCGCGTCGAGGAGCTGATGCGGGTCGCATACGGCTCGAACTTCGACACCGAGGCGGTCGCGCCGATCCAGGAGGTCGCGCCCGGCATGCACGTGCTCGAGCTCTGGCACGGGCCGACCTCGGCCTTCAAGGACATGGCGCTGCAGTGCATGCCCGTCTTCTTCTCCGAGGCGATCGAGCGGCGCATCGCCTCGGGCGCGCCGACGGATGATTTTCTCGTGCTCGTCGCCACGTCGGGCGACACAGGGAAGGCGGCGCTCGAAGGCTTCGCGGACCGCGGCCACACACGCGTGTGCGTCTTCTACCCTGCCGACGGCGTCTCCGACATCCAGCGCAAGCAGATGGTCACGCAGCGGGGCGCGAACGTGGCGGTCTTCGGGGTGCGCGGCAACTTCGACGACTGCCAGACGGCCGTGAAGGAGGCCTTCAACGACGCGGCGTTCAGCGGCGAGCTTCACGAGCAGCATGGGCTCGCGCTCTCGAGCGCCAATTCCATCAACTGGGGCCGGCTGCTTCCGCAGATCGTCTATTACATCTCGGCCTACGCGCAGATGACCGCCTCCGGGGGGCTGCGCCCCGGCGCGCCCATGGACGTCTGCGTTCCGACGGGCAACTTCGGCAACATCCTCGCCGCCTTCTACGCGAAGCGGGTGGGGGTGCCGATCGGACGGCTGCTGTGCGCGAGCAACGAGAACAACGTCCTGACGGACTTCATCGCGACGGGCGTGTACGACATCGCCGCGCGCGACTTCGTGACGACGCCCAGCCCGTCGATGGACATCCTCGTCTCGAGCAACCTGGAACGGCTGCTGTTCGAGCTCGCAGGACCGCAGGCCACCGCGGGTTGGATGGCGAAGCTCGCGTCGGCGAGGCGCTTCGAGCTCGACCCGACGACTTCGGCCAAGGTGCGAGAGCATGTGGCGGGCTCGTGGGTTGGCAACGACGAGTCCATGCGCGTGGTCCGGCGCGTGTACGAGGAGCGCGGGTACATGCTCGACCCGCACACGGCGGTCGCGTGGGCCGTGGCCGAGCGGCAGAGGGGCGCCGACCCGATGCTGGTGGTCTCGACGGCTCACTGGGCGAAGTTTGGCGCCGACGTCTACAAGGCTCTGCGAGGCATCCCTTACGCCGAGCCGTTGCCACCCGAGCTCTCGAGGCTCACGGGCGTCCAGCTGCTCGCCGAGGTCCAGTCCCTCGCGCCAGGCGCGTCGAACGTGCCGCGCTCCCTCGCCGAGCTCGACGCGCTGCCCGCGCGATTCCCCGCGGTCGTGGACGCGGGCCGCGACGGGGTCGAGGGAGCGGTGCGGAGCTGGCTCGGTCGCCCGAGCTCGTAGGGCGGGGGCTCGTCCCCCGCCGGTCGCAAACACCTTCGCCCGCCCTTGTCGTAGGGCGGGGGCTTGTCCCCCGCCGCTGCCGTCGGATCGGGAGGTCACGATGCGCCTTTCCTCACCGGCGGCACCGGCTTCATCGGCCAGGCGCTGGTCCGGGCGGTGCGGCGGCGCGGCTGGTCGCTCTCGGTGCTGGTGCGCGCCACCTTCGCGCGCTGGCGCCGCTACCCTGGCGGCACGAAGGCCATCCTCTGGCTGCCGCGCTGGCTCATGTGGCCGATGATGGCCTCCCTCGAGCCGCTGGAGCGGGCGCTGCGCCTGCCAGCCTTCCTGTCGCGCGACACGGTGCGGGTCACCAGGGCCCACCTCAGC
>DASPZP010000018.1:0-6746 GCA_035636195.1 Anaeromyxobacteraceae bacterium | reverse complement strand
TTGGGGTGCAAGTGGTCGCTGGTTCAAATCCAGTCGCCCCGACCATCTGAAGGCCCCGAGGTTACTCGCGAAAGCGACGCTTCGGGGCCTTCTCTTTCTGGGCCGGGTTGCCGCTTGGGTTGCCGATTCGAGACCCCTTCCGCCGTTCTCCGAGGCGCAGACGCGAGGGTCAAACGACGGGCCAGATCCACACGGTGAGTGAGCGGCGGGCGGACCGCCGGCGCCAGGGTAGTCTGCTCAGCCGAGTGCTACCGGGCTCGGATGAACCGGCGGACGGCGGCGCTCATGCAGGAGAAGCAGCGGACGCCGGAGAACAAGGAGCGGCAGCGGGAGCGGGAGCGGCGGAAGACTGCACCCAGAGGGCGCTCGAGCTGACCTGCGGGGGACTGGCCGGCTCGGGCGCCGCTCCGGGCCGCGCGCATCGTAGTGGCCCGACCTGCCGTGACCAGATGCTGCGTCGCCGCACCCTATAGACGTGGGACACGGCTGCGCACTCCTGCATACCCCCTGTTCGGCGTAGCTTCGCGCCGCTGCGGGGTAGGGGAGACATCTCGTGGTCGAACTTCAGCAACTGGCGCAGTGGCGGACGCAGATCTCTGACGAGCCGTCGAGCTTCGCGCGAGACCTCGCGATGGTCCTGCTGATCGAACTCGAGCGGCTGCAGCGCGAAGCTACCGACTGTCACCAGCGCTTCGCGGCGATGCAGTCAGCCACCATCCGGGCGCAGCTCGCGACGCGGCCGCCTCAGTGCCCGGCGTGCGGTGACGCTGCAGCGCTCCAGGTTGCGGAGCGGCTTAAGTCGTCTGGAACGACGCGCGAAGCCGGGACCACGCTCGCGTAGGGCGTGAGGATGTAGGCGCTCTCCGGAGCGCGTGGGCGCTTATCTACACCTTCCGGAAAGTCAACGAAGTCAGCTATGGTCCGCACCGCAGCGGGGGCTGAACAGGATGGTGTGATGTCTCTGCCCCGAGAGCCTATTCACGTCTGGGCCGCTGATCCGTTTGAACCCACGCTAGAGACTCCCGCGCAGGTTTCGGAGTCGCTGGCGACGGCAGTCCCGGACGAGGTCACGGAGCGTCTGCCGTTGATGATGGACGAGCGCCGGCCGCTCAACCTCATGACCCGTCGGCGGGCCCGTACCTAGCGACCTCGTCCGCCACGTCGACGACCTGGTCGGCGACGGCCGAGCAGCTCCTGCCGGCTTCACCGGATGGCGAAAAAGAAGGCAATGATCGTCGCGAGCAATGCGAAGAGAAGAACGGGCCCGAGCGCAAACACGTGCGGCATAGCCTTGCATTCCTCCGCGCGCGAGCAAAGCAGCCTCCGGCGTCCGAGCACCTGACACCGTAGGCAAGACAGAGCTGTAGGAGCGAAGAGTGCCTGTTCACAAGTAATCGGCGGCGCCACTTTGCCGGCGCTCTCACTGGTCTCGGACATGACGCGAGTCTCCACGCGGTTTGGGTAGGCCCTCAGGAACCTGGTGCTGCGCCTAAATGTCGCAAAAGCGGCCCACGCGCGACGGCTCGAGATGCGGGCAATGGTATCCTAACAACGGCGCGGGTGTTCGCCTTTAGCGTCCGCGGACTACTAGGGTCTCTTCGGATGACGGGCCCCCATGTGCTGTCGGTTGATCATGGTGGTAATCATTAGTTGACCGCGACTGCGACTTCGCCGTGGGGCACGTGCCGCGGCGACGTCGCGCCAGAACGACACGCGACACGGCTGCCGGCGTAAGCGCCGCGGGTAGACTGCCGCCATGGCCCGCCGCCGACCGCTCACGCCCCAGCAGCTCGCCGATATCCGGGAGGCAGCGAGGCGCGGGCCAGACGGGAAGCCGCTCGAGGAGATGGTGCGCGGCACGATCGTGGGGACGGCGACGGCGCCGGAGCCTGCAGCGCTGCCGCCGAAGGGCCCGGCCGACCGGACCTGAGCAACTCCTGGGGAATGGAGGGGCCGCCGGAGCGGCGCCCTCACCTCGCCGTCGACCCCTTCCGCCGCTTTGGAACGCGCTCGTGTCGCGCGATGGCGCTTAGCACTCTTCGGGCGTCACCGACGGCGCTCTCCAACTCTCGTTCGAGTTGACGGAGGCCACTATCGATGAGGCCATGAAGGTCGAAGGTGTGTGGCCGATACTCGACAATCCAGGGTTGGTCCTTGTGGTTTCGTGGACACCTGACGAAAGGCGTCTACGGTGTCGGACAGCAGCCTCACGATACGCGTCGGGGAGATGATCCCGAGCTCGGCGAGCTTCCGGAGTGCGCCGACCTTGTAGTTGGGAAGGACGGGCGTCGTCGCGTCGTCGAACGCGACGAGCAGCGGCACGAAGTGGCTCGAATACACGAAGCGATCCGAGAACTTGGTCGAGCAGTCCAGGAATGCATCCTCAACGTTTGCGACGATTGGTTTCTGAATTGGGCCTCCCCGGTGGCGTAGAGTAGAAGTTCGAACGCCCACGTTTGTGACTGCTACTACTCGGACGGCCAAGCCAGGAAGGACGCTTCGGGAACCGCCGACGACAGGCAACGCCACCGCGGTGAACCGGCTGAAGTTCGGGTTCGGCTACCTCGTGCCAAGTGGGCAGGACTCGCTGAGGGAAAGGGGCGCTGTCGCGGAACTCCGCTTAGTAGAGTCGACGATGGACTCCTCGTACCCGATCACGTGGATGCTGTACGAAGGCGATGGCACGACTCCGTATCGTGCGGTCAGGATCACCGATCGAAGCTCGGTGATCCTCGAGGTGCCTGATCGCAGGCGGTGCCGACCCAAGGCCCCGAAGGCGCCAGACGAGCGAGTACGAGGTCGGATGCACGCTCGACCTCCCGACCGTTGCGTGACGGCTTACTCTCGAGGCGCTCCCTATCTCGAGACGTTCCCACTCCATTGAGGGAGGGCACGAAATGCAGAGCAGCGAGGCACCAATTCGATTCGCTGGCGCCCAGCTCGACCGATACCGGCACGTCTGCGCGTTCTTCCGCGATCCGGAAGAGGAGTACAAGGTGATGCTCCCGTTCATCAAGGACGGATTCGATCGGGGCGACCGCGCCTTCCACATCGTCGATCCGGTGCTGCGCGACGACCACCTCCGCCGGCTGCGGTCAGCCGGAATCGACGTGGAGGCCGAGGAGAAGCGAGGCGCCCTCGAGCTGCGCAACTGGCAGGACGCCTACCTCCGGGGAGGGCACTTCGACCAGGACCGGATGCTCGCGCTCATCGAGGAGATCCTGGATCAGGGGTCGAAGAAGGGCTTCAACCTCACGCGCTTGGTCGCGCACATGGAGTGGGCGCTGGAGGATCGGCCAGGCGTCGACGATCTCATCGAGTACGAGGCGCGGCTCAACTACTTGCTGCCACGGTACGGGGATCCCGTGATTTGAACCTACGACACCGCCAAGTTTGGCGGCCGGGTCGTCATCGACATCCTTCGAACACACCCGATGACCGTCGTCGGGGGGGTCTTGCAAGACAATCCGTTCTTCGTTCCGCCCGACGAGTTCCTGCGCGAGCTGAAGAGCCACGGCGCCCAGTGATTCCATGTCCGAGTCGAGGTCAGCCGAAGCAAACAAGATAGCAGAGTCGCGGTTCGACGCCTCGTCCGAGGTGGAACGACTTCGATCCCTCAATCGCGATCTCATCAGCCTGCTCGCTCAGCCCGCGATCGGGACGGGGCAGATGCCGGCCGGGGTCATCAGGACGCTCGTGGACGTGCTCTTGAGCATGCTGCGCGTCGACTTCGCCTACGCGCGGGTGACGCACCCCGGGGAGGCCGTGATCGAAGCGGCGTCCGCGAGCGCTCGCCCTGAGATTGCCCAGCGGGCGCCCTGGCTGGGTGTGGCGCTGGAGCGTTGGCTGGAGGCGGAAAGCTGGAACACGCCGATCACGATCGAGAGCCCGCTCGAGCGGAGCGAGATGCGGCTGCTCGTGGGGCGATTCGGACTCCACGAAGACAGCGGCGTCGTTGCGGTCGGGTCTCGCCGCCAGACCTTCCCCACGGACACCGAGGGGTTGCTCTTCAGGGTTGCGATCAACCAGGCGGTGATCGGTTTCCGAGAAGCGCAGCTGCTCCAGGAGCACCAGCGTGTCGAGCGTCTGGCGCTCGAGGCGGCCAGCCTCGGCACCTGGGACTACGATCCGCTGACGGGGGACATGACGTGGTCGGACCGATGCAAGGAGCTGTTCGGACTGCCCCCGGACGCCAGAGTCGACTACGCGGTGTTCCTGGCCGGGCTTCACCCTGAGGATCGAGAGCGGACGCACCAGGCCGTTCAGCGCGCGCTGGCGGCTGAGAGTAGCGGGCGCTTCAATATGGAGTACCGCACACTCGGCCTCCAGGACGGACTCGGACGGTGGGTCAGCGCGGCGGGACGCGCGTTCTTCGACGGCTCAGGCCGCGCCGTTCGATGTGTCGGCACGGTCCTCGACATCACCGAGCGCAAGCGAGCCGAGGCCGAGCGAGACCTGTTCCTCGCGAAGGAGCGCGCGGCTCGGGTCGCAGCCGAGGAGGCGAAGAGCCGTGCTGCGTTCCTCGCCGAGGCGGGGCCAATCCTCTCCGAATCGCTCGATTACGAGGAGACGCTCAAACGGCTCGCACGGCTCTGCGTGCGCTCGATCGCCGACTGGTGCGTGATCGATATGGTCCAGGACGGTCGAGAGATCCGGCGCCTGGTCGGAGCGCACTCCGATCCCGCAAAGGAGCCGCTGCTCCGGGAGCTCCAGCGGCGATACCCGCCCCGGTCGGACTCGCCGCACCCATCAGCGACGATCCTTCGCACAGGCGAGCCGCTCCTCCTCCCAGAACGGTCCGACGACGACATCCGGAGCTTCTGTGAAGACGACGAGCACGCTCGGATCATCCGCGAGCTAGGGACGCGGTCGGTCATCGTCGTACCTCTCGTGGCCCGCGGGCGGACTCTCGGGGTCATCAGCCTCTGCTCGGCGTCGCCCGGTCGCCGCTATGGACGGCCCGATCTCGAGCTGGCGCAGGAGCTCGCGCGCCGCGCCGCGATCGCCGTCGACAACGCAGATCTCTACCGCCAAGCCCAGGAGGCGATCCGCCTGCGCGACGAGTTCCTCTCCGTCGCCTCCCATGAGCTCTACACGCCGATCACGTCTCTCATGCTGTCGCTCGACGCGATGCTCCCGGCGGCGCCGACGGGCCAGGCTCTCGATCCGAGGGCCATGCACAAGCTGCTCGATCTCGTCTCGAGGCAGGGACGACGGCTCGTCCGGCTCATCGGGGATCTGCTTGACGTCTCGCGGATCGAGACGGGCCGGCTCATGCTCGAGCTCGCCGACGTCGAGCTGGCATCCCTCGTCCGCGACGTGGTGGAGCGGCTCGAGCCGGACCTGGCCAGATCCCGGTGCTCGGTCTCCATACGAGCCAGTGACGCCGTCACAGGTCGATGGGATCCCTCCCGCCTCGACCAGGTCGTCACGAACCTTCTGTCGAACGCCATGAAGTTCGGGCCAGGCCAACCCGTCGAGGCCTCGATCTCGACCGAGGACGGTGTGGCGCGGCTCGCGGTCACGGATCGTGGGATCGGCGTCAGCCCAGATCGCCAGGCCCGCCTCTTCCAGCGGTTCGAGCGCGCGGCACCGGCAGAGCACTACGGCGGGCTCGGCCTCGGCCTGTACATCAGCCGGCGGATCGTAGAGGCGCACGGAGGCTCCATTCGAATCGAGAGCGAGCCGGGCGTGGGATCGACGTTCACGGTCGAGCTTCCGCGCGGCGGGCCATCGGAGGTCGGCGGGCAGGACCGCTGGCGAGCGGAGTGACGCCCCAGGCCGCCGCAGACTGGTGCTCGTGGTCGGGGCGAGTGGATTGAAGCGCGTGTGGAGGCCGCGCAGGGGCGGCTCGCCGGCCGCGGACGCGCCTGCGGGGGCGAGGTGTGAGCGTGGACGGGCCAACGCCCGCGCCCACACCGAGCCCTCAGTTCACGGTTACGTCGAGTCCCTGGCGGACCATCGCGCCGTTCACGAAGACGAAGGCCGAAGATCTACGGCTCCTCGTAGTTCCGGAACACCTCCAAGCGAAGCCGCTCGGTCGGCACCCCGAGCGATACAGCCGCGCCGAGTACGCGCTCCACGAAACCGGGCGGTCCGGACGTGTAGAACATCGCGTCGGGCCGGCCCTCTGCAGCCTCGGCAAGGAGGGCCGTGTCCACGCGACCTACCCGGCCATGCCAGTTAGGGTCCGCTTCCGAGACGGTATACAGGACACGCAGTCCGGGCACAGCGTGGGCGAGGGCGTCGACGTCGGCTCGGAAAGCGATCTCCGACGGGTCGTGGTTCGCGTAGACGAGCGTGAGCGGGGTGACGAGGCCCACGTCCGCGGCGTGCTGGAGCATGCTGCGCAGCGGAGTGATGCCGATGCCGCCGGCGACGAGGACACCGGGCATGTCCTCCTCGAGGAAGAATCGCCCTCGCGGCCCGATAATCCGGACCAGGTCCCTCGGCGCGAGCCCGAAGAACGCCCGCTTGAACTCGCTGTCCGAGCGCCGCGCTGCGAACTCGAGGTAAGGTCGCTCCGGGCCGCTCGCGATCGAGAACGGGCGCGCGTACTCGCCGAGCACCATGCGCACCGCCTGACTCGTGCGAAACGCGAAGCCTTCTGGCCTGCTGACCCGGATCGACTGCACGGTGGGCGTCTGCGCGCCTGCCGCGAGTACCTCTACTACCGCGTCGATCGGGTCTGGCACCGGCGGGCCCATAGCGGGGCGTGGTGCCATCCGCTCGCCCGAGCCCGGGGC
>DASPZP010000017.1:0-8228 GCA_035636195.1 Anaeromyxobacteraceae bacterium | reverse complement strand
CTCCGAGCCCAGATCGACCGCACCCGCGCCGAGCAGGATCTCAAGCGGGCGCAGAACGGGTACCAGTCGTCGAAGGTGGCGCTCGCGACGCTGCTCGACCGCGAGCGCGCCGACTTCGAGGTGGAGGTCCCGCCCTCGCCGCCGCCGCCGGAGAACCCGGAGGCGCTCCGGGACGAGGCGCCGCGGGCCCGGCCCGACGTCCAGGCCGCGCGGGAGCAGGTCACCGTGAACGAGAACAACCAGCGCGGTACGCTCACGCGCTACCTCCCCACGCTGGGTGCCTTCGGGCGCTATCAGTACGCCAACGTGACCGGCTTCACCGGCAACAACACCAGCTGGGCGGTAGGCCTCGCGCTCAACTGGAACATCCTCGACGGCTTCCTGCGAGAGTCCGACCTTCGCGAAAACAGGGCCAGGGTGCGCGAGGCCGAGGCGAGCCGCGACGGCGCCGCGTTGCGGGCGCGCGGCGAGGTGGAGAGCTCGCGCCTCGACCTCGACAGCGCGGTCGCGAACCGGCAGAAGGCGAAGGAGCAGCTCGCCCTCGCGCGCGAGAACCAGAACCTCGTCAACGTGAACTACAAGGCGGGCGCGGCGACCTACCTCGAGGTCTCGGATGCCAACCTGGCGCTCCTCACCGCAGAGCTTTCGCAGGTCTCCGAGTCGCTCAACGCCGACCTCGCCACGCTGCGGCTCCTCAAGGCGGCCGGGAAGTTCGACCCGCGCTGACCCGGTGGCAAAGAAAGCCGGCCGTCCCATCGGGCGGCCGGCTCAGGTCCTGCGGAGCTCGGAGGCGGACTACATGCCTGCGTCGGCTGCGTGCTCGGCGCCCTTCTTGGCCTTCTTGGACTTCTTGGCCTTCTTGGAGGTCTTCTTGGGGGTCGTGGGCGCCGCGGTATCGCTGGTGCCCATCGCCCCACCCGACGGGGCCGGCTCGGCCGGGGCGGGGGTGGTTTGGGCGAAGGCGGGCGCCGAGGCGAGAGCGAACAGGGCGGCCACCATCAAGCTGAGCTTGCGCATGTGTATCTCCTTGGCGGGATGGAGTCCCGTTGCCCCGCTCTGATGAGCACCGGGCGTGCCAGATCTGCTCCGGCGCGCAGAGGCGGCGTAGGCGACATCCCTGCACGGAAAGGACATCGCGCCGGTTCTTGCCACGCCCCGCTTCGGTGTGGACCCCGGGGACACCCTCGGTACGCGGCTGGTGCTTCGCGCTACACCGGTGAAGGGAGGCGCCCAGGCGAGTGGGCGCCCGCCACCCAGCCGGGCAATCGGCGTCGCGCTAGCCGCGAGCGGCAGCGCGCAGCTCGCCGCGGGCGAGCGCCTGCGCAGCCAGGGCGGCGAGCGCCAGCACCAGCTCGCGCTCGGCGTCGTCGAGGCGCCGTGATTCCCCGAAGCCCAGGCCGAGCGCGCCCAGCGCGCGTCCGTCGGCGACCAGCGGAACCGCTGCCCAGGCCTGCTCCCCGCGCGCCCGCGGTAGCTCCGTCACGCTCGGGTAGACCTGCGAGAGCGCCTCGAGTGACTCGATCCAGAGCGGCGTCTGGGTGCGGAAGGCCTCCGCCACGAGCGATCGGGCGTCGGCGCGAAAGATGCGCCATGCCTGCAAGAGCTCCTGCGGCCACCCGCACGCATAGGCGATCTCGAGCTCGGTGGTGCCGCGCGCCAGCGCGAGCGTGCCGGTCTTCGCGCCCAGCGCGGAGAGGCCATTGTCGAAGACGAGCCGGCCGATGGCCTCGGGTACGAGCGGCGACGCGAGCGAGACCACCAGCCCCTGCAGCCGCCGCAGCCTGACCAGCGCGCGCTCCGCGGTGCACCGCGCGTGGCGCTCGACGTCGGCCGCCTCCGCAGTGCGGTCGCTGGCCGCGCGCGCGGCCACCACCGCCCGCGCGTTGTCGAGGGCCAGCCCGGCCGGAACCGTCAGCCGCTGCGCGGCGACGAGATCGTCCTCGCCGAAGCAGACGGTCTGCGCCGCCCGCATGAGCGTGATCCCGCCGATGACCCGTTCTCGCGCGTGGAGGGGCAAGACCAGCATCGAGTGCGGCGCGAGCGAGCGCAGCGCGGCCAGGTGGCGCTCGTCATGCGCCACCCAGCGCAGGACCTCCTCGCTCACCTCGCGCACGAGGCGCGGCGCGCCGTCGCGGATGGTCTGCGCAGTCAGCGTGGCCCAGCCCGGGCCGGGCTCGACGGCTCGGAACTGCCCCGCCAGGGCCGCGCGGGCTGGATCGGCATGGGCCACCTTCACCCGTCGCGGGATACCGCCATCGTCGACGAGGTGGATGAAAGCCCAGTCGGCGAAGCGCGGCACGAACGCAGCCGCCACCGTGCGCAGCGTGGCCCGGTCGTCGAGGGCGTCGCTGAGGAGCTGGATCTCGAGCGGCTCCGCCTCGCGGCGCCCGTCGGCCAGGGCGCGGACGGCGCGCTCGGCTTGGGACAGCGGCGCCGGGAGGAACTGGCCGGCGTCCTCGTCGACCAGGGATGCGCGCAGTGCGAGCGCAGGGGAGGAGAGGAGCATGGCAGTTCTCCGGAAGGCGCGAGCGCCGCGCCGACCGAGGTATCCCTCCTACGACGCAAAGCGTCAAGCGGGCTCAGGAACCGACCGCCGGAGCGGCCACCACCGTGTTGCGCCCGTTCTGCTTGGCCCGAAGGAGGGCCCGATCGGCCGTCGCGAGGAGCTGCTGTTCATTGCGGCCCGGCTCGAACCTCGTCAGCCCCACCGAGACGGTCACGCCGACGCTGACCGTGATGGACAGGAGCTCCTCACCGAAGCGGATGGGGGCGCGCTCGACGGCGCGGCGGATGCGCTCGGCGAGCGTCTTGGCGCCGGTGAGCGCCGTCTCCCGGGCGAGGACCACGAACTCCTCGCCCCCGAACCGCGCCACCACGTCCTCCTTGCGGACCGCTCCCTGCAGCACGAACGCCACCGCACGCAGCGCCTCGTCGCCGGCGAGGTGCCCGTACCGATCGTTCACGCGCCTGAGATGATCGACGTCGAGGAGCAAGAGCGAGAGGGGTCGACCGTGCCGCTGCGCGGCGGCCAGCTCGGCGGTGAGCCGTTCCATGAAGTGCCGGCGGTTGTAGAGGCCGGTGAGCGGCTCGTGCAGCGCCCCCTGGGCCAGCTTCCGCTGGTAGCCAGCCCCGCCGTCGTCCGTCCAGACGAACTCGAGGGTGGTGTGGGCGCCGAGCTGGAACCGCGCGCGCCCGCGGAGCACGGCCTCGACGACGCGCTGGCCGTCGACGAAGGTGCCATTCGCGCTACCGAGATCGGTGAGCCGCGCCTCCTCCTCGAGCAAGGTCAGGGTGGCGTGCCGCCGCGAGACGCCGTCATCGAAGAGCTGCAGGTCGGCGTCGGCGTGTCGGCCGAGCACGAGCTCGCGGCCGGGAGCGAGCTCGAAGACGTCCCCGAACTGCGGGCCGGAGAGGACGAGCAGGTACGGGCGCTTCTCCGCCGGTGCGTCGCGGAGGGGCAGTGAGGTGCGGGTCTGCTCGGGCGGTTCGGGCGGCGGCATCGCCGCCATCTTACCAGCGACTCCGGGGCGATCAGGCGCTCGCGGCGTGCGGCCCGTCGTGCCCGCTGATGAAGGTCTGCAGCTGCCCGATGAGCCACTCCTTCTCGTCGAGCATCAGCTGGATGACGTCGCGCATCGAGACGACCCCCACCACCTCGCCGCCCTCGGAGACGAGCAGGTGACGCGTGAGGTGATCGCGCATGAGCCGGGTGCACTCGATCTCGCTCGTGTCGGGGGTGACGATCGGCACGTCGGTGCGCATGGCCTGGCGGATGGGCAGGTCGGGCCGCGCTCCCTCGGCGAGGACGCGCGTGACGAGGTCGCGCTCGGTGACGAGGCCGATGCAGCGCCCTTGGACGCGCACCGCCACCGACCCGATACCCTGCTCGGCCATGCGTCGCGCGGCCGCGGCGCAGGTGGTCTCGCCGTCCAGCGCGACGAGGTCGCGGGTCACGTGCCTCTCGATCGTCGCCATGGAGACCTCCTTGCTCTCTTGAGCGTAGACCGCGCCCCACCTCGCTTCCACTCGGAGCGAGCGCTCACATGGGGCTGCCCGCGCGGAGCGTGCTCACGACCGCTAAGAGCACCCCCGATGAGGATGAGAAGGTTCGCTGGTGTGCTGGCGTTCGCCGCCGTGAGCTGTGCGAGCCCCGACGATCCCAAGGCCCTTCGCAACCTCGGCGACGAGTGCGTGGGTTGCCACACCCCCGGGAAGAAGGCGGGCCCGTGGCCGTTCACGGCCGGCGGCACCGTCTACCGCATCGCCAGCGACGACCCCGTTCCGGGGCTCGCGGCGGTGCGGATCACGCTCACCGACGTCGCCGGGAAGGTGGTGCGGCTGACGAGCAACCGCGCCGGCAACTTCTGGACGAAAGAGCCGCTCGCCTTCCCGGTCGCGGTCGAGCTGCAGCGCGAGGGCTCGGACCGCAAGGCCGCCGTGCGGGCGGGGCCGTGCAGCTCGGGCGCCTGCAATGCCTGTCACAGCTGGCCCGCCAGGAATGGGGCGCGCGGCAGGCTCCACGCGCCGCTCTGACCGGCGGCGGAGCGCGCCCGGGCACCCCATCGTGCGTCGCATGTTCACGGGTCGTGGCCGCGGCGCGAAGCGTCGGGTCACATCCCTAGACCGCGTCGCGCGTTCACGGGGCCGCTGGGGCCACGGCACTGCGCCCGCACGTAAGGTAAAAATCTCCCATGCCGCACGACGTCCCCACGCTGTCGCCGGGCCCGTCAGAGCAGCAGCTCGTGGCGCCGCCCAGCGCGGCCGAGCTTCGCGGCGCGTTCTCGAGCCTCCTCGACCTCACTCCGACCTGCGTCGCGATCGTCGACGTTCACGGACTGATGGTGCGCCTCGCCAATCCCGCGTTCCGCGCGGCGGCGTCCGATCCGGAGATCGATCCGGTAGGGCGCACCGTCGAGGAGATCTGGCCGACCGAGGCCGGGCTCGAGCTGCGCGCCCTGCTGGAGGCGGCGGCGAACGGCGAGCCGAGCCGTTGCGAGTGGCTCCCCGGGTGCGGGGACGACGAGTGGCAGCGGTCGTTCACGGCGCACGCCCAGTGCGTCGCCGCGGGCGCGGGGCGAGTGCTGCTCCTCATCCTGTGGGAGACGACCGAGATGCAGGGCGCCCGCCGCCAGGCGGAGCGCTCCCGCGAGCGCGCGGAGCTCATCGCCTCGGTGGCGGCCGACCTGAACGGCGGGGTCGACATCGGCGCGGTGCTCGGGACGGCGGTGCGCCGGGCGGCCGAGCTCCTCGGCGTGGAGGACGCGTCGGTGTGGCTGCTGGACGCCGGCGGAGAGGACCTGCGCCGGACGGCGGAGCGGCAGGCGCACGGTGGGCGCGAGGCCCTCCCGCTCCGGCACCTCCCGAGCGCGCAGGCGGTGCTGCGAGATCACGAGGCGCGCCTGGTCCGGCGCGAGCAGGCGGCCCCGCTCGAGCGCGCCTGGATGGCCGTGCGGCGACTCTCGGCCGCGCTGGTGGTGCCGCTCGTCGACCAGTCGGGGCCGATGGGCATCCTCTACCTCGAGTATCAGGGGAAGCGCTTCCTTCCTGGTCCAGCCGACGTGACCTTCGCCGAGGCCATCGCCGGACAGTGCGCCCTGGCGCTCGGGCGGGCGCGCGTCTTCGAGGGGGAGCGCGCGGCGCGGGGGCGCGCGGAGGAGGCGGAGCGCGAGGCGCGCTGGGCGGAGCGGCTGCAGGAGCGGCTCGCGGCGGTCGTGGGCCGGGACCTCCAGACCTCGCTCCAGGCCGTGACGGCCGGGATGAGCGCGCTCGGGCAGAGCCCCCGCGTCACGGACGCCGACCGGGCCATCCTCACCCGGATGGCCTCCAGCACCGGCCAGATGGAGCGCGTCATCGCCGATCTGCTCGACTTCGCTCGGGCGCGAGCTGGCATCGCCGTCCCCGTCGAGCGCGCGCCGGTCCGGCTCGACGAGGTGGCGCGCGCCGCGGGCGATCAGCTCGCGGCCGCCACCGGGTCCAGCGTGGCGCTGGAGGTCGAGGGCGACTGCGGGCTCTCGGGCGACGCCGTGCGCCTGGCGCAGCTCGTCGGGAACCTGTACCGGCACGCCCACCGCCACGGCGCGGGGGGGACGCCGGTGCGCGCGCGGCTGGTGGGTGGCCCGGAGGAGGTGATGCTGGAGGTCGAGGCGCACGGCCTCGGCGCCGGACCGATCGCGCTGGGCCAGCTCTTCGAGCCGTTCCACGAGACGGAGCGCGACCCGCTGCGCGAAGACCTCGGCCTCGGCCTGTTCCTCGTGCGCGAGATCGCGCGCGCCCACGGGGGCGCGGTGCGGGTGGTGCCAGCCGGTGCGGTGATGCTGTTCCAGGTGGTGCTGCCGCGCCGCGTCGGCGGCTAAGGCCGGCGGACGGCCACGAGCGCGTTCGGGATCTCCCAAGGGATGGCAGCGTCGTCGCGGGACGTCCCCTCGAGGGCGCCGAGTCGCTCCACCTCCCTGCCGCCGCCGCGCACGAAGAGCTGCGCCTCCTTGCCGCCCTCGAGGTACATGGCGCGCCGCAGGTCGATGGGGAGCGCCAGCAGCGCGTCCACGAGGTCGTGCACCGGCCAGGGGGAGCGGGCGTGGATGAAGAGCACCCGGCCCGCGCCGTCGACGCCGACCACCGCCGAGCTCCAGCGCTTCTCTTCGGGTGCCCACACGTTCTTGCGATCGCAGGAGACGAGCCGGATCGACTGGACGAGGGTGCCGTACGGCGGCGGGTACGGGTCGAGATCGCCGCAGGCCGCATCGAGGATGCGCACGGCCGGGAGCGCGGCGTGGAAGGGATCGAAGACCAGGAGCGCCTTGTAGCTCTTCACCCGGCGCGGGTTGTTCTCGTGCAGGCGCGTCTTCATGAGGCCGACGCTGGTGAGGCCGTCCTCGCGGAACATCGCGGCGTTGATGGCGGCCGAGGCGCCGGCGCCGAGCGCCCACTGCTTGATCGTGTGCGGGCGGGCGTCCCCGGCCGACGCGTTGACCAGCTTCAGCTCGAACCGGGCGAGATCGATGCGGGCGATCCAGATCTTGCCGTCGCCGGGCGCCTCGCCCGGTCCGGCAAAGACGCCGAGCTCGAGGCCCGACTCGAGCGTGCTGAAGCCAGCGGTCGCCGCCTGTGGCGACGCCCCAGGGCGCGGCGCGAGGGCAGGGGTCGCACCCATCCCGCCTGGCGTGGCGACGAGCAGCGTCACGAGCGCGGGTGAGAGGCGACCGCCGAGGTGCACGCGATCAGTATAGCCCCGATCGCGCGCCGGGAGCGGCCAGGGTCCGGCCCCTGGCGTAGGATTGCGGCGTGCGCACCCGGCTCGCCCTTTCGCTGCTCCTCCTCATCGCCGCAGGGCCGGCCTGGGCGCGCCACGGCCAGCGTCATCGGCCGAGCTCGACGGTGGTGGTCGACGGCACGCCGAGCGCGGTGCGGTGGTTGGATGGCGACACGTTCCGCTTCCTCGATGGCGCGCTGCGCGGCCTCAGCGCGCGCCTCGCCGGCTACAACACCCTCGAGAGCTATGGTCCGGTCCACCGCTGGGGCGGCTGGTCGCGCGAGGAGCTGCTCCGCCTCGCGCGCGCCGCGACGCTGGTCGCCGCGTCCGGCAGCTGGACCTGCGCAAACGCAGGCGGGGTGGACCGCTACAAACGCCTCCTCGTCTCGTGCCCGGATGCGGCGACCGCCCTCGTCAGCCGCGGCCTCGCGATGGTCTACGCGGTCGACGCGCCCGCCGACGCGCGGCTGCTCGCACACCAGCGCGAGGCGCAGCGCCGCCGCGAAGGCATGTGGGCGAAGGGGGTGCCGCCCGCCATCCCGACCAGCCTCCACTCCGCGGCCGAGAGCGCGCGCGGCAGCGCGTACGACCGGGTGGTGGACACCGCCACCGGAGCGGCGGTGAGGCGCGAGCACAAGCGAGTTTACGCGACGTGCGAAGAGGTCTGCTTCGGCGGCGGCGCAGCCCGTGCCTGCATGGTCTACGTGCGCTTCGAGCAGCGGTACCGGCACCGCCCGCGCTGCCTGTTGCCGTAAGGAGATGCGGTCGGGGTCGAGGTTGCGGTCGGCCGCAAAATAGGCAGCGCGCGCGCAGCGCGTATCATCGTCGCCCATGCGCATCCTCATCACCCTCGCCCTCCTCCTCTGCGCCGAGTCCACCGCCGCCGCGTCGGATTACGGCCGCGTGACCGGTCGCCAGGATCCCTCGCGCGAGAGCGGTGCTCGGCTGCCGTGGCTGGGACTGAGACTCGGCGGCGCGA
>DASPZP010000016.1:0-6126 GCA_035636195.1 Anaeromyxobacteraceae bacterium | reverse complement strand
TACACGCAGACGAGCGTGAACAAGGCGCTGCACCTGAACGGTGCGCTCGACGTGAACGTGATGACCTGCGCGTCGTGCCACGGTGACGTGACGCGCACGGCGCTCGCCGGCGCGGACGCGAACGAGACGGCGGCGCCGCCGGCGGACTCGAAGGGGAACACGGCGGTGACGGCGCGGGGCGTGGGTGTCCACGTGGCGCACGTGAACCAGGCCACCTACCGGACGGCGCCCATCGCCTGCTCGGAGTGCCACTTCAACGCGGTGCCGATCTCGACGAGCCACTCCGACGGGACGGTGCAGTTCGCCTTCGGGACGCTGGCGAAGAACGCGAGCTGGGGCGGGGTGACACCGGCGCCGGCCTGGAGCGGCACTACCTGCGCGAACACCTACTGCCACGGTGCGTTCAAGAACGGCGCGACCGCGACCGTGACGTGGGCGCAGAGCGGCGGAGTCGCGTGCGGCTCGTGCCACGCCATACCCCCCGCCGGCGGCCATCCGGCCAGCACGAACTGCGGGAGCTGCCACACGGGCTACACGCAGACGAGCGTGAACAAGGCGCTGCACCTGAACGGCGCGCTCGACGTGAACGCGATGACGTGCAACTCGTGTCACGGTACCGCCGGCGGGACGGCGACCGCCGCGTCGCCGCTGACGGCGGCACCTCCGGTGGATACGACCGGCGCCGCGACGGGCCTGCGCGTCGGCGCCCACGCCAAGCACCTGTCGGGTGGAGGGACCTACTCGAGCGGGATGGCCTGCAAGACCTGCCACGCGAGCGTCGGCACCTACACCACGACCCACGCGAACGGCACGAACGACGTCGGGTTCACCGGCGCGGCGACGGCCAGCATGCAGGTGGGCACGTTCACGGCCCGCAACGGCACGGTCGCCGCGAGCTGCGCCTCGACGTGGTGCCACGCGGTGAAGAACAGCACCGGCACGAGCTCGGGCGGCACCCTGCAGACCCCGGCCTGGAACGGCAGCGTCACCGCGTGCACCGCCTGCCACGGCAACCCGCCGTCCACTGGCCACCACACCTCGGTCTCGAACCACCGCATCGGCTGCAGCAACTGCCACGCGGGGCACAGCACGGTCACGCCCGGGACGACGGTCAACCTGACCACGCACATCAACGGCGTGCGCGACGTGGGCGGGACGGGGACGAAGATCAACTCCTGGACCGCCTCGAGCCGGAGCTGCTCGCCGAGCTGTCACGGGAGCCAGACATGGTGACGACCCAGGACGCGAGGGGAACTGCCGCCATGAACCACCTGACCACCGAGCTTCCCGGGTCGCAGCAGCGGGGTGACACGATGACGCCGCGCCTCTCGACACGCTCGCTGACGGTGGCGCTGTGCGCCGCCCTCGTCCTCGCCACCGCTGGCTGCGGCAGGCGCGGGTCGGGGCCGACCGCCCCCCCGGCGGCAGCTCCGGCGGGCACCGGCGCCGCAGGCCGGGCGCCGCACGCGGCCGCACTCACCGGCGACGCGTCGTGCAGCGGGACCGACGTGCACCAGAAGCACCTCTCGAAGTTCTCCTGTGACACCTGCCACCCGACCGGTGCGACCTACGGCTTCACCAAGCCGTACACGTTCGCGCGGGCGACGACGACGAACGGCGGGACCCTCACCCTGAAGACGGCGACCGCGCCGACGACCTGCACGGTGGCGTGCCATTACCCGCTGGGCCAGACCGCCCGCTCCATCACGTGGACGACGCCGGGCCCGCTCCTGTGCACGGACTGTCACGCCCCGACGGCCCTGCCTACGACGCACCCCGCGATCGATCCCCTGGCGACGGCGTCGGACTGCCTCGGTTGCCACACCACCGGCCAGCACCTGTCGGGCGCGGTGGCGCTGGTGGGACACGACCCCGCCTGGATGGATCAAGCCAGCTCCACCTTCCACGCCGTCGCGGCGGAGCAGGGGCTCGCGAAGTGCCAGCAGTGCCACGGGCTGGATCTCGCCACCGGCGCCGCCAACGTCGCCTGCGGCCAGTGCCACGACCAGAACCTGCCGTCAGGCGTGACGAGCTGGAAGACGAACTGCGTGATGTGCCACGGCGGGACGGACAACGCGACGGGCGCCCCGCCGCGCGTGACCTGGGGACGTGACGCCGACGCGGTGCGCGTCGGCGCCCACACGAAGCACGTGACCGGCAGCGCGGTCGCGCCGCCCTTCGACTGCGGCGTCTGCCACCCGAAGCCGGCAGACGCGCTGTCGGCGAATCACATCGGCCTGCCCACGGCGAGGATGGCGTTCTCGGGGACGGCCATCACGCACGTCACGGGCGGTGCGAGCTGGGACCGCACCAGCGCGACGTGCAGCAACGTCTACTGCCACGGCGCCACCCTGGCGGGCGGCACGAAGACCGTCCCGGTGTGGACGGCGGGCGCGGGCGAGGCGGCCTGCGGGACGTGTCACGGCCTGCCGCCGCCGGCGCCGCACCCGGTCGTCGCGCCGGACCTGACCGCCTGCGTGGCCTGCCACGCCATGTCCATCGACGCCACGGGCGCGCTCATCCCACCGAGCGCGGGAGGGAAGCACCTCGACGGACTGTCCGAGTCGACCGGAGGGCACGCGCCGTCGTGGACGGACCAGGCGAGCCCGAACTTCCACGCCTTCTCGGCCAATACGAACCTGTCCGCGTGTACGAGCTGCCACGGGCCCGATCTCTTGGGCGGGACGGCGGGGGTCTCCTGCACGAGCTGCCACCAGGCGAACTGGCGGACCACCTGCACGAACTGCCACGGCGGGGTGGACAACCAGACCGGCGCGCCGCCGCGGGCGACGTGGGGGAACTCGGGTGACCTGACGCGCGTCGGGGCCCACACCGCGCACCTCACCGGTGGCGGCATCACGCAGCCGATCGCGTGCCAGACCTGCCACCTGGTGCCGACGGACGCGCTGTCGCCAGGCCACATCAACGGGCCGACCGCGACCCTGACCTGGAGCGGGATGGCGGTGAGCGGCGGGACGGCTCCGCAGTGGAACCGGTCGAACGCGAGCTGCGCCTCGACGTACTGCCACGGCGGTTACAGCGGCACGTTCAACTACAACATGTGGGACTACGCGCTCGACCAGCCCGTCCCGATGACCGTGAGCTACGCGGGAGCCCGGGCCGCGCCCGTCTGGACCGGTGCCCCGATGAGGTGCGACTCGTGCCACGGCAATCCTCCAGCTGGCACCGGCAACTGGCACGCCAGCACCCACGGCGGCGGCAGCGAGTGCGAGCTGTGCCACCCGGACGCGGCGACGACCCCGAGCGGCAATACCATCACCGACCTGTCGCTCCACATCAACGGCACGGTGGAGGTGAGCCCGAAGTGGGAGCCGCACTGCTTCTACTGCCACTGACCTTCGCGCCGCGTGGCGCGCTCGCCGGCGGACGGCTAGCATGCCGGACCGATGTGGACGCTGGAGACGAGGAGCGCGCTCGCGCGCACTGGCGCGGCCGCCGCCTATCTGGTGGCGGTGGCGCTACTCGTCCTCCTGCAGGA
This sequence comes from Anaeromyxobacteraceae bacterium, assembly GCA_035636195.1. Lineage (GTDB taxonomy): Bacteria > Myxococcota > Myxococcia > Myxococcales > Anaeromyxobacteraceae > Anaeromyxobacter_A. The sequence goes on along the minus strand of DASPZP010000016.1, from coordinate 2,627 downwards.
GATCGGGGTCTGGCTCCGGCACGAGGAGCGGCGCGCCTGGTGGGCCGGCAACGGGCGGGACTTCCTCAATGCGGTGGGCTTCGCGGCCGTCACCGCGGCGCTGCGAGGCTACGGGTTTCCCCTCCCGGCGGCGCTCTTCACGGGGGCGAGCCTGACGCTCGCGCTCTTCGGGACGGCGGTGTTCATGGAGCGGCGCGACCACCTCGTCCGGCAGCGCGCCTGGGCGCTCGTGGCGGGGCTCGCGTTCGCCGTGCCCGTGCTGTTCTTCGCGACGCCGCTGCTCGAGCTGCTGGGGCGGGCCGCGGCCTGGCTGTTCCCGCTCGCCGGGTGAAATGAAAAGGGACCGCCCGGAGGCGGTCCCTTTGGAAAGCTCGCGGTGAGGCGAGGGCTACATGCCCATGCCGCCCATCCCGCCCATGCCGCCCATTCCGCCGCCGCCGCCCATCCCGCCGGCCGACTCCTCCTTCGGCCTCTCGGCGATCATGGCCATGGTGGTGAGCATGAGCGAGGCGACCGAGGCGGCGTTCTGCAGCGCCGTCCGGCTCACCTTGGTCGGGTCGATGACGCCGGCCTTGACCAGGTCCTCGTACTCGCCCGTGGCGGCGTTGAAGCCGTAGTTCGTCTCCTTCGACTCCTTCACCTTGTTCACCACGATCGAGCCCTCGAGCCCGCCGTTCTCGCTGATCTGGCGGATGGGCTCCTCGAGCGCGCGGCGCACGAGCTCGACGCCCGACTTCTCGCCGTCGGCGACGACCTTGATGCTCTCGAGCGTCTTGAGGCAGCGCAGGTACGCGACCCCGCCGCCGGGGACGATGCCCTCCTCGACCGCGGCGCGGGTGGCGTGGAGCGCGTCCTCGACCCGGGCCTTCTTCTCCTTCATCTCGGTCTCGGTCGCCGCGCCGACGTTGATGACCGCGACGCCGCCCACGATCTTGGCGAGCCGCTCCTGCAGCTTCTCCTTGTCGTAGTCGCTGGTGGTGTCCTCGATCTGGGCGCGGATGGTCTTCACCCGGGCCTCGATGTCGGACTTCTTGCCCGCGCCGTCGACGATGGTCGTGTTGTCCTTGTCGATCGTGATGCGCTTCGCGCGGCCGAGCTCCTTCAGCGTCACCTGCTCGAGCTTGAGGCCGAGCTCCTCGGCGATCATCTTGCCGCCGGTGAGGGTCGCGATGTCCTCCAGCATGGCCTTGCGGCGGTCGCCGAAGCCGGGCGCCTTGACCGAGCAGACGTGCAGCGTGCCGCGGAGCTTGTTGACGACGAGCGTCGCCAGCGCCTCACCCTCGACCTCTTCGGCCACGATGAGGAGCGGCTTGCCCGCGCGGGCGATCTGCTCCAGGAGCGGGAGCAGGTCCTTCATGTTGGAGATCTTCTTCTCGTTGATGAGGACGTAGCAGTCCTCGAGGACGGCCTCCATCCGCTCGGGGTCGGTCACGAAGTAGGGGGAGAGGTAGCCGCGGTCGAACTGCATGCCCTCGACCACGTCGAGCGTCGTCTCGAGGCCCTTCGCCTCCTCGACGGTGATGACGCCCTCCTTGCCGACCTTCTCCATCGCCTCGGCGATGATGTTGCCGATGGTGGGATCGCCGTTGGCCGAGATGATGCCGACCTGCGCGATCTCCTTGTGGTCCTTGGTGGGCTTCGACAGCTTCTTCAGCTCGGCCACGACCGCCTCGACCGCCTTGTCGATGCCGCGCTTGATGTCCATCGGGTTGTGGCCGGCCGCGACGAGCTTGGCCCCCTCGCGGTAGATGGCCTGCGCCAGCACGGTGGCGGTGGTGGTGCCGTCGCCGGCGACGTCGGAGGTCTTCGAGGCGACCTCCTTCACCATCTGCGCGCCCATGTTCTCGAACTTGTTCTCGAGCTCGATCTCCTTGGCGACGGTGACGCCGTCCTTGGTGATCGTGGGCGAGCCGAAGCTCTTCTCGATGACGACGTTGCGGCCCTTCGGGCCGAGCGTGACCTTCACGGCGTCGGCGAGGGTGTTGACCCCCTTCAGGATCGCCTCGCGCGCGCGCTGGTCGAACAGAATGTCCTTGGCTGCCATGTGTGAATCTCCTTGGTCGGCGGGGGACGAGCCCCCGGCCCTACGGTGGTCTCGGTGGGATTGGAACGGCCCCACCCTCAGCGAGCGCCCGGGGGTGAGCCCGGCGCTTCGGGGATAGCGGGGGACTACTTGCCCTCGATGACGCCGAGGATGTCCTCCTCGCGCATGATGAGGTGTTCCTCGCCGTCGAGCTTGACCTCGGTGCCGGCGTACTTCGAGAAGAGCACGCGGTCGCCGGCCTTGATGTCGAGCGGGCGGACCTTCCCGTCCTCCAGCACCTTGCCGTTGCCGACCGCGAGGACTTCACCCTCGATCGGCTTCTCCTTGGCCGTGTCGGGGATGATGATCCCGCCCTTGGTCTTCTCCTCCTCGGCGACGCGCTTCACGATGATGCGGTCCTGGAGCGGACGAATCTTCATATATGACTCCTTCGGGGGCTATCGGTGACCCGGACCGGGGCACCGGGTTCGGGGAAAAGGAAGCGTCGTTAGCAGTCCGGTCGATGGACTGCCAACGACGCCGCGTACTGTAACCACCGAGGATCGAGAGTCAAGCGAGGCCCGACGCGCTTGGCGGTCGCAAG
>DASPZP010000015.1:0-2973 GCA_035636195.1 Anaeromyxobacteraceae bacterium | reverse complement strand
TGCATGTACGAGACGACCCGCGTCCCGGGCCTGAGCTGCGCGAGGAGTCTCGGGCGAAGCCGCAGGTTCACCTCCGGCCAGAGGAAGAGCGTCACGACGGTGGCGGGGGTCACGTCCGCCTCGAAGAGGTCGCCCTCGCGGAACACGACGCGATCCTCGACGTGGTTGGCGCGAGCCCGCGCGCGCGACTCGGCGATGCGGGCAGGGTCCAGGTCGATCCCGACGCCACGCGCTCCGAGCTGTGCGGCGCGCACCACGATGCGACCGTCCCCGCAGCCGAGATCGTAGACGAGGTCGCCGGGCCGGAGCTCGGCGAGCTGCAGCATGGCGTCGACGACGGCTGCGGGCGTCGGCTCGAACGGGACGTCGGGCTTGCGCGCGCCTGCGCACGCCGAGACTGCGAGCGAGAGCGCCGCGAGGATGGCCGGGGCTCTCATGCTCACACGTGCAGCTCGACCACGTCACCCTCGCCGAGCGCATGGTGGCGGTCGACTTGCTGCCCGTCGAAGCGAGCGTGTGGCCCCCAGAGCCGGGCGAACTTGAGGCGCGCCGCCAGGTCGGCATGGACACGGGCGGCGAGGTCCTCGACCGTGGCGCCCTCGGGCAGGACGAAAGGTCTGGCGAGGTCGGGCTTGTGCCCGGGCTCCTTCGTGTGGACGCGGATGCGGTGCAGCTCGTGGAAGAGGAGCGTCCGGAGCCGGTCGAGCCCGTCTCCGCGCTCGGCCGAAACGGCGAGGAAGGGCAGGTCGGTTCCAAACGCCTCGCGTGCCAGCTCGGCGAACGTGCCGTCGTCGTCGAGGTCGCTCTTGTTCCCGAGGAGGAGCACGGGGCGGGAGGCCAGGAGCGGTGAGGCCGTCGGCGGCCGCGGCCGCGCCGCCGGCCAGACCCGCGCGCGCTCGAGCAGTTCGGCCACGGCGCGGGCGCCCTCCTCGGGGTCGTCGGCCGCCACGTCGATGACCAGCAGCACGCCGTCGGCTTCGCGCACCAGGTTCGGCATCCACGGGTCGAGGTGGCCGGCGGCCGCGGCCGGCGTGTCCACGAGCTGCACCTGGACATCCTCGAACGCGGCCATCCCGGGCTGCGGCTCGTGCGTCGTGAACGGATAGTCCGCGATGTCGGGGTGCGCGTGGGTGAGCGCCTTGAGGAGCGACGACTTGCCCGAGTTCGGCGGGCCGACGAGGATCCACTGCCCGGCGCCCTCGCGCGCCACGTGCCCGACCTCGGCACGATGTCCGGGCCGCCGGGCGTGCAGCGCCTCCTCCTCGAGCTTGGAGAGCCGCTTCCGTAGATCCCCGTGAAGCTTCTCCGTACCCTTGTGCTTCGGGAGGAGCGCGATCATCTCGCGTAGCGCGTCCTCCTTCTCCTCGCGCGTCTCGGCGCGGCGGAGGCGCAGCTCCGCATCCTTGTACCCAGGCGTGAGGTTCGCTGGCACCTACCCGCTCCTCCCCAGGCCGTCGCGGTACCAATCGGCGCGGGAGCCCGACCAGCCCACCCCGCGCCGCGCCTCGCCGCGGCGGCGGAGGAGCAGCTGGAACACGCTGATGCGAGCGAGGCGGAAGGCGACGGCCGAGGAGGCGAGGTAGAGGCGGTAGGCCCGGGCCCGGCGCATTCCGACGAGCGCCACCGCCTCGCCGAAGCGCGCCTCCAGCCGCACGGACCAGCGGCGCAGGGTCTCCGCGTAGTGCTCCCGGAGGCTCTCGACGTCACGCACCTCGAAGCAGGCGCGCTCGGCGGCGGCGATCACCTCGGCAAGGGGGATCAGATCATAGTCCGGGAAGATGTACTGCTGGATGAACCCGCCCTGGCGACGGTTCAACCAGGGGAAGGTGGCCAGGTCGGTGGTGAGCTCGGCGATGGCGTGGTTGAGGAAGAGCCCACCGGGCTCGAGCAGGCGGTCGACCGCGTGGAAGTATTCGTCCAGGCGAGCGCGGCCGACATGCTCCATCATCCCCACGCTCGCGACCTTCGTGAAGGGCCGGTCTGGCCGGAAGAGCCGGTAGTCGGCGGCGATCGCGGACGCGCCCGTCGGCCCCCCGCGCGCTGCCAACCGCCGCCTCGCCTCCGCGAGCTGGTTCGGCGAGAGCGTGATCCCGACGGCCTCGACGCCATGGCGCGCCACCGCGTGCTCGAGGAGCGCGCCCCAGCCGCAGCCCACGTCGAGCAGCCTGTCCCCCGGCGCGAGCGCGAGCTTGCGGCAGACGAGCTCGAGCTTCGCCCGCTGCGCGTCCTCCAGCGAAGTGTCCTCCTCGGTGAAGTACGCGCACGAGTACACGAGGGCCGGATCGAGGAAGAGCCGGTAGAAGTCCTCCGAGAGATCGTAGTGGTGCCGGACGGCCTGGCGATCCCGCCGCGGGGAGTGGACGCGGCCCTCGAGGCGCGTCGCGCCGGGGCCCGGCGCGGCGAGCCCGGCCGAGATCGCACGCCGGATGAGGACGGGCAGGAGCGTCGCGAGCTTCGGTGCGGACAGGCGCGGCCCGGCCCAGCGCGCGGCGGCCTCGAGGAGCGCGATGGGGTCTCCCTCCAGCTCGATGTCTCCGTCGAGGATGGCCTCGGCCGTGCGAAGCTCCGACGAGGGCGGGAGGAGCGCCGACAGCGCCTCCGGGCGGCGCAGCGCGACCCGCCCGGAGACCCCCGCGTCGAGGTCGGGCGGCAGGATCGACCCGTCCCACAGCTCGACGGCGAAGGTCCGGGAGGGGCTCCGGAACAGGTCGGTCGCGGCGCGCAGAAGATCCATCGATCTCTCGAACAAGGTGGAGACGATCGAGCGCTAGCGCCACGAGGGCGAGACCCCAGCCCGCGCGGGCGCAGGGTCGCGGCCCAGGGCGAGGCCTCGCTGGCCCGGTACCTCACCGATTCCCTGTCCTCCCGTCAGCTGCCCCCTGCGAGGACCTCCTCGACGATGGCGCGGACGTCGGCGTCGGTCGTGCGGTGATTCACGAAGCAAGCGCGGAGGGCGAAGTCGCCACGGATGGT
>DASPZP010000014.1:0-7316 GCA_035636195.1 Anaeromyxobacteraceae bacterium | reverse complement strand
CGTCGAGCAGAACGCGGCGATGGCGCTGGCGGTCGCCCACCGCGGCTACGTCCTCGAGACCGGGACGATCGCGCTGACCGGGACGGCGGCCGAGCTGGCCGAGAATCCCGCCGTGCGGCGCGCGTACCTCGGGGAGTAGGGCCACTAAGCGGGCGCGGGCGCGTCTGCGAGCATGCGCTCTTCGTGGATCTTCACGTGCCTGGTCTCGTGGACGAACAGCATTCCGATGACGAACGTCAACACCGAGACGACGATCGGATACCAGAGGCCGTAGTAGATGTCTCCGGCCTTGGCCACCATGGCAGTCGCGAGCAGCGGCAGCATGCCCCCGAACCACCCGTTTCCGATGTGGTACGGCAGGGACATCGAGGTGTACCGGATCTTCGCCGGGAACAGCTCGACCAAGAAGGCTGCGATCGGGCCGTACACCATCGTCACGTAGATGACCATGAGGACCAGGATCAGCTCGGCCATCACCCAGTTGACCTGGGCGAGGTTCGCCTTCGGTGGATAGCCCGTCGTCGCGAGTGCCTGCTTGTACTTCGCCTCGTCCCAGCCCCGGAGCTCCATGTCTCCGATCCTCGTCACCACCGCCTCGCCCTGAACCGCTGGCAGTGAAGTGAACGTGAGCCCGGCCTTTCCGAGAAAGTCCTTGGCCCGGTCGCATGGCGACTGACGGGACCATGGCCCGATGAAGATGTGGAAGCTGCAGTCGCTCGCGGCCACCGAGATCGGCGTGCTCTCCTGGTACTTCTCGAGCCCCGGGTTCACATAATGTGTGAGGCCTTTGAACAGAGGGAAGTAGGTGACAGCGGCGATGAGGCAGCCCGCCATGATGATCGCCTTGCGGCCGATGCGGTCGGAGAGCGCGCCGAAGACGAGGAAGAACGGCGTTCCGATCGCGAGCGAGAGACCGATCAGAGCGTACGTGGGAATGAAATCGAGCTTCAAGTAGATGAGGAGGAAGAACAGCGCGTAAAACTGCCCCGTGTACCACACGACGCCCTGGCCGGCCGTGGCTCCGAAGAGCGCCAGCGCCACGTACTTGACGTTGGGGTACTTCAAGAAGCTCTCGGTGAGCGGTGCCTTCGAGCGCTTGCCCTCCGCCTTCATACGCTGGAAGATCGGCGACTCATTCAGCTTGAGCCGGATGTAGATCGAGATCGCCAGCAGCGGGATCGAGACCCAGAAGGCGATGCGCCAACCCCAGGAGCCGAAGGTGGCCGCGCTCATGCTGGAGCGGGTCACGCCTATGACGATGAGGGCCATGAACATGCCGAGCGTGGCCGTCGTCTGGATCCAGCTCGTGGCGTAGCCGCGCTTGGAGTCCGCCGCGTGCTCCGCGACGTACGTCGCGGCCCCACCGTACTCGCCGCCGAGCGCCAGGCCCTGCGCCAGCCGCAGCACCACCAGTATCACGGGCGCGACGAATCCGATCCTCCCGTACGTGGGCATGAACCCGACGAGTACCGTGGACGTGCCCATCACCACGATGGTGACGAGGAAGGTGTACTTCCGTCCAACCAGGTCGCCGATCCGTCCGAAGATGAGCGCTCCGAACGGCCGCACCAGGAAGCCGGCCGCGTAGGCGCCGAACGCGCCGAGGAGGGCGGCCGTTTGATTACCGGGAGGAAAGAACAAACCCGCGAAGAACGGCGCGAGGATGGCGTACAGGTAAAAGTCGTACCATTCGAAGACCGTGCCGACCGACGACGCGAGGATGACCCTGCGCTCCTCAGCCCTGCTGATGATTCGTTCGCCCGGCGCAACGTGCCCTACATCGGTAGCCATCGCGTCCTCCGCGGGATTACGCACATGTCAATGTTCGAAATTATTTGCCTCATCCCACGGAGGGGCGACGCCCCGGTTGGCTTCTCGGGACATCGACCGGCTCGGGCTTTGGCGGTCGTCAGCTCGCGTGACTGGCTGCGGCGGCGTAGGCAGCCAGATCCTCGAGCGCTTCCCGCGCTGCTGGATCCCCGCGGAGCGCGGCGGCCGGAAGCCTGTGCAGGGCGACGGCGGCGAAGTCGCCGATCCCGCGGAGGTCCTCCGGGAGCCACAGGTGCGAGCCGTGGGAGGTCGTCACGAAGAACCAGCGATGGAAGGGGTTGTAGGCGAAGCTCGCGACGTCATCCCAGCGAACCATCCGCCGCGTCAGGACGCCGATGCGCTCGATGCCGAAGCCGTGCACGACGATGCGGTGGAGGAACGCCGAGAGAAATTGATGCACGCTCGCCGCGAGCGGGACGAGCATCGCAACTGCCGTCGCGAGGAGCCCGGCCTTCCCGGCCCCCGCCCTCCAAGCGCTCGCGCCAACCCCGCCGAGCACGAGCGCGGGGAACAGCGCTGCCAGACCCAGCATGAAGCACTTGCGACGAGGCTGCCGCAGGAGGAGCCGGCCGCTGGTCAGCGGGACATGCAGGCGCGCGGGCGCCGAACGGTGGACGCTGAGGTACCGGCCCGTCGTCATCAACAGGAACAACGTGAGGAGCGCGATGGTGTCCCAGAGCATCCGCTCAGCTCGGAACCGCGGATCCGGAGCCGGAATACACGAAGGGCTCTGGAGTGTCGCCCCAGAGCCCGTCGCGGTCGGCTGTCCGCCGTGCCGCTCACCGCCCCTTTTGGAGAGCGACAACCGGACGCGGTGGCCGGGCCGTCGGTAACGACTCCACACAACCGGCAGAGGTGAAGAGTGTGGCGACTCGGCAAGTCTTGTTGTGGGCACGAATCGGCCCGACGCAAGTATCCTGCATGGGCGCTCCCGGCCGAGCCGGGCGGCGCTCGAGCCTACGGTCGGAGGTCGAGCAGCGGGGCGAGTCGGCCGTCCGGTCCTCACCACCCGGAGCGGCGCAGCGAGAACGTGCGCCGTCTCCGGCCCAGCGCTGCGCCGGCTGCCAGCCAGGCAGCGACCATCGTGAGCTGCCTGCCCCACGAGAGGTTCGACCACCGCTTGCCCCGCTTCGCGATCTCGGATGGCGGGAGCGTGCCGTCGGCCTTGCTGAGCCGGATGATCTCCGGGGCGAAGTAGGCCGCCGTCACGGCCCAGGTCGCGACGTAGAAGCCCAGCGCGACCGTGAGGAGCTTCCGACGGCCCGGGTCGCCGCGGTTGAGCGCGAGCGCGCTCGCGAGCGCGACCGCCGAGGACAGCTGCAGCGGGACCCAGAACTTCGCGGGGGATCGAGCGCGCACCTCCGCGAGCGACTCGGGAGGCGACTCGAACCACCTGGGAAAGACGAACATGGATTGATTGATGCCCGCTCCGACGGCGGTGCCGAGCAGCAGGTTCGACGCGCGCAGCGCCACCTCTCCAGCGTCCATGTGGCACCTCTCTCTGTGGGGCAAAGCTAGGCACCGGCTCGCGGACGTTCAGCGCCGCCGCTCGGGCTCACGCCCGAGAGGTCGGCCGGACGAGCGCCCAGGCCACGCCCGCGAAGGCCGCGGCCAGCAGCACGCCTCCGACGTGGAACGTGAGGATGTGCGGGAGCGAGGTGTGCGCCAGGCAGGTCAGCTGCAGCGCCGCGGCTCCTGCGACCGCGCCCGCGGCGGCTCCCGCCGCGACGGCGCCGGGAGCGAGCGAGCTCGTCCCCCGGCGAATCGCGAGCCAGGCTCCGAGCACCGCGGCGGCTGCACAGGCGAGCTCGGTCCCCAGGCAGTGGACGCCCATCCCGGCCTGCAGGCCATCGGTCACGCCGGTCGCCGCGGCGGCGATGAACGCCGCCAGCACGGCGAGGGGGACGACGGCCACCCTGAAGCGTCGCTCCGCCGCGGCGAGGCCCGCGGCCGCCGCCGCCAGCACGAGCGCGACCACCCAGTCGCGCCGCGACGGTGAACGATGCTGTGCGAGCGTGACGGACGCCGCGAACGCCACGCAGACGGCCACGGCGGACGCGAGCATCCGCTCTCCCGCCTCGCGCCGGAGCTCGGAGACGATCGGACTGGAAGCGCGGGCCAGCGCGGCGGCGTCGAGCCTCGACGGCGCGAGGTCCCCGACGACCAGCTGCAGGCGCTCTGCCTCCTCGAGCACGCGCGCGCAGCCGGGGCACTCGCGCGCGTGGGCAAACGCCTCCCTCCGCTCGGGATCGGAGGCGGGCAGGGCGGCGAGGCCGGCGGCATCCGCGCGAATGCGCTCGCACGAGGTCACGGGGATCCCTCCTCGACCAGGTCGCCGAGGCGCTTGCGCAGCTCAGCGTACGCCCTGAACGCCCGCAGCTTGGCCGCGCCCTCCGAGATGCCGAGGATGGTACCGATCTCGGCGAAGCCGAGGCCTTCGAACCGATGGAGGTGAACGACGACGCGCTGCGGCTCGGTGAGCGACTCGAGCGCGAGGTGCACGCGTTCGCTGCGCTCGCGGTCCCGGAGCCCGGCGCCGGGATCGCTCGACGGATCGGCGGCCGAGAGGCCCTCGTCGTCGAGGGTCCCGGTCGCGAGCCGCCCCTGCCGCCGCAGCCAATCGACGCGCACGTGCGCGGCGATGGCGAAGACCCACGGCCGGAGGCGCTCGCCGCGCCTCCAGCGGCGGCGCGCACCGTGCAGCTTGAGGAACGTGGTCTGCATCAGATCCTCGGCCGCGCTCGCGTCGCCGACCGATCGCATGAAGAACCCGTGGAGCGAGGGCGCGAGCGATGCAAACAGGCGCTCGAACGCCTCGACGTCACCCTCGACGTACGCCTGCATGAGCGCCTCCTCGCTCTCTCTCGGACGTATACGCATCGGGCCGTTGGCTGGTTACGCAGGTCGTTGCGCGAACGCTCGCCTCGGGATGATGCCCCTACAGGGCGTGCGCCCGATCGGGACAGTAACCAGCCGCGGCCACGTGGCGTATTCGGAGCCAAAGTCCTCAGCGACCAACCCAGCACCGGACAACCCATGACCTACGCCCCATATTTATTGTTCCTGGCCTTGCAGACGGCGCCGAGCTCTCCAGCACCGACTCCTCCGAAGGAGGCATCGAACATGGCGATCTTCCAGAAGCCGACGGACGAGGAGCTGCGCAAGCGGCTCACCGGCGAGCAGTACGACGTCACCCAGCACGAGGGCACCGAGCGGCCCTTCCGCAACGAATACTGGGACAATCACCGGCCCGGGATCTACGTCGACGTCGTCTCGGGCGAGCCGCTCTTCAGCTCACTCGACAAGTTCGACTCGGGCACGGGCTGGCCCAGCTTCACGCGGCCGCTCGAGCCCGGCAACGTGCTGACGCGGACCGACCGCCGCCTCCTGATGGCGCGCACGGAGGTCCGCTCCAAGCTCGCCGGCTCGCACCTGGGCCACGTGTTCGACGACGGGCCTCGTCCGACCGGCCTGCGCTACTGCATGAACTCGGCGGCCATGCGCTTCGTCCCCGTCGAGCGACTCGCGCAAGAGGGGTACGGCCAGTACCTCTCGCTGTTCCAGTCGGCTGGTGAGAAGACCGCCCACGGCGGAGGCAGCCCGTGAAGGCGAACCTGATCGCGGGCGCGGCGGTGGTCGCGATCGTCGCCGCGGGCGCGATCCTCAGAGCGTCCGCGCAGACGCGGCATGGAGAGAAGGTCATGATCGGCAATCCGTCGTGCGGGACGCGCCCCGGGAACGTCGGCCACGGCACGGCGCTCACCCCATCCGGCAACAATCGGCTCGCCGTCTTCGCGCAGGGCTGCTTCTGGGGCGTGGAGGAGCGCTTCCGGAAGGTGCGAGGCGTCGTCGCCACGGCGGTCGGCTACACGGGTGGCCACACGCAGAATCCGAGCTACGAGGACGTCTGCTCCCACGGAACGGGGCAGGCGGAGGCGGTCCTCGTCGAGTTCGACCCGAGCCAGGTCAGCTACGCCGAGCTGCTGAAGTTCTTCTGGCAGACGCACGATCCGACGAGCGGCGACCGGCAAGGCCCTGACCGCGGGAGCCAGTACCGGTCGGCCATCTTCACCTTCGGGCCAGAGCAGCTCGCGGCCGCGCTCGCATCGCGGGCGGAGGAGCAGAAGCGTCTCCCGGATCCGATCACCACCGAGATCGCGGCGGCCGGACCGTTCTGGGTGGCGGAGGACTACCACCAGCAGTGGGACGAGAAGCACGGTGCGCTGTCGTGCCCCGCGCCGCACCATCCGCGCGTGAAGCGGCCGGAACCAGCGCCCTCTTCCCCTGCGGGGGAGAGGACGGGGTGAGGGGGGCGGAGGCGCCTCATGCGCGTGGACGCCATCATCATCGGCGCCGGCCAAGCCGGCGTGCCGCTCGCCCGGCGCCTCGCGTCCTCGGGCCGCAGCGTGCTCCTCGTCGAGCGCTCGCGGCTGGGCGGGACGTGCGTCAATTACGGCTGCACCCCGACGAAGACGCTCGTCGCGAGCGCCCGCGCAGCGCACGTGGCGCGCTCGTCTGCCAGGCTGGGCGTACAGGTCGAGGGCGTCCGAGTGGACTTCCCCGCCGTCATCGCACGCAAGGACGCCGTCGTCAGGCGGTGGCGCGAGGGCCTCGATCGGGGGCTCGCCTCCGCGGGCGAACGGCTTCGCCTGGTCTCCGGCCACGCCCGGTTCGTGGGTGAGCGCGAGATCGAGGTCTCGGGCGAGCGCTACCAGGGCGACATCGTCATCATCAACGTCGGCGGGCGTCCCGCGCAGCCGCCTGTCGAAGGCATCGCGTCCGTCCCCTGGCTCGACAACCATCGCGTCATGGAGCTGAAGCAGCTCCCCTCACATCTCGTCGTCCTCGGCGGCGGCTACATCGGGTGCGAGTTCGCACAGATGTTCCGCCGCTTCGGGTCCTCGGTGACCGTCGTGCAGCGCGGAGCGCACCTGCTCGACCGCGAGGATCCGGACGCGTCGGAGGCGCTCGAGGCGGTATTCCGCGCGGAGGGAATCGACCTCTTGCTCGGTTCGCGCGTCGCCCGAGCCTTCACGGGAGGCGGGGGCGCCGTCGGCGTCGGGCTCGAGGGCGGGCGCGAGGTCGTCGGCTCCCACCTCCTGGCCGCGGTCGGGCGACGGCCCAACACGGACGACCTCGGTTGCGAGGCGGCCGGCATTCGGCTGGACGGGAAGGGATTCGTCGCCGTCGACGATCACTACCGGACGAGCGTGGCGGGCGTCTATGCGGTCGGCGACGTGATCGGCGGACCGCAGTTCACGCACACGTCGTGGGACGACCATCGCATCCTCTTCGACGTCCTGGAGGGCCGGCCGGTCCGTGGGCGCTCCGGGCGCGTCATTCCTTACGTCGTCTTCACGGATCCGCAGGTGGCCGGCGTGGGACTCAACGAGCGCGAGGCGCGGGCGCGCGGTGTCCGCCACGAGGTCGCGACGATGCCCTTCGGCCACGTCGCGCGCGCGATCGAGCTCGACGAGACGGCCGGC
>DASPZP010000013.1:0-8964 GCA_035636195.1 Anaeromyxobacteraceae bacterium | reverse complement strand
CGCGCCCGCGAGATCGGGATCACCTTCGGCGAGGGCGAGCTCAGGGCGATCACCCAGCGCATCAAGGAGATGGCCGACCAGGGGAACCTCTCGGAGGAGCAGATCGACAAGGTCCTCCGCGAGTGGGTCACCGCGTGACGGCCGGCGGGAGAGCGGTCCGGGCGCTCGCGCTTCCTCGCCTCGTCGCCCTGGCCCTGCTCGCCGCTGGTCCCGCCGCCGCCGCTCCCCAGGCGGCCGCGGCGCCAGAGCCGCTCGGCATCGCCCTCGAGGGGTACCCGTACCCGTTCCCGGTCAAGCTCCTCGCCCTCACGCTCGAGGGGCAGGACCTGCGGATGGCGTACATGGACGTGGCGCCGACCGCCCCCTCCAACGGCCACACCGTGCTCCTCCTCCACGGGAAGAACTTCTTCGGCGCGTACTGGGAGGGCACGGCGAGGACGCTCGCCGCCGCCGGCTTCCGCGTCGTGGTCCCGGATCAGCTCGGCTTCGGCAAGTCGTCCAAGCCCGCTCTCCACTACACGTTCGAGCTGCTCGCCACCACGACGAAGCAGCTCCTCGAGGAGCTGAAGATCGAGCGGGTGGCCGTGGTGGGCCACTCCATGGGCGGCATGCTGGCGGTCCGCTTCGCGCTGCTCTTCCCCGGCGCCACGACGCACCTCGTGCTCGAGAACCCGATCGGCCTCGAGGACTATCGCGAGAAGGTGCCGTACCAGACGGTCGAGCAGCAGTATCGCAGCACGCTCGGCCAGACCGAGCCGAGCCTGCGCAAGTTCATCGGCAGCTACTTCGTCACCTGGCGACCGGAATACGAGCCGTACGTCATGGTGCCGTACCGCTGGACGCTCTCGGCCGAGTACCCGCGCTACGCGCTCGCCTCGGCGCTCACCTACGACATGATCTACACGCAGCCGGTGGTCCACGATCTGCCGCGGCTGCGCGCCCCGACCCTGCTCGTCATCGGCCAGTCCGACCGGACCACCCTCGGCCGCGGCAGCCTGCCGAAGCAGGTGCTCGACACGCTGGGACAGTATCCGGAGCTGGGCCGCAGGGCCGCCTCGGCCATCCCGGGGTCGAAGCTGGTCGAGCTGCCAGGTGTCGGGCACATCCCGCACGTCGAGGCCGCGCCGCGCTTCCACGAGGCGCTGCTCGAGTTCCTGCGGCGCTGAGGGCTGTGGCGGGGGATGAACCCACGGATGAACAGCCACCCTACTCTTGGTGCGGGTACGCGGACGGGTGCGAAACAGACCCATCCCATCTGGACCGACGCAGGAATGTAGGCGAAGTGCCTACCGTGTAATTCGATGTTGACCACCGGCCTACCCTGGCTCGCTGCCTGCTCCGTGCTCGGTGCTCTCTGGGTGATGGCCGCCTCCTGGAACCCCGAACGGGGCGGCGGCGCCACCGCGCTGCGGGGCGTGCTGGGCGGGCTGGCAGCGCTCGCCACAGCCTTCGGCGCTTATGCGCTGGTACAGGCGGCGGGGGCGGATCTCAGCTGGGGTTGGCTCTCGGGTGGATCCTGGACGGCGGTCGGCGCGGCGGCCGGCATCGGGCTCATCGAGGAGAGCGCCAAGCTCGCCGGCATCGCGCTGGCGGTCTCGCCGCCGCGGCGCGGGCACCGCCGCTCGAACGTGCTGCGCACGGCCGCGGCCGTGGCGGCGGTCTTCGCGGTGGCCGAGGCGGCGCTGGCGATGCAGGGGGCGAGCTGGTCCCTCGCGCTCGGGCGCGCCGCGCTGGGGCCGGTGGCGCACGCGCTGCTCGCGGCCCCGTTCGTCGTGGTGCTGGCCGAGGCGAGCGGCGTCTCACGTCGCCAGCTCTTGCTCCGGATCGGCGGGGCGCTGCTCCTCGCCGCGGCGCTGCACGGGTTCGGAGACTGGAGCATCGCGCGGCCGGGCTGGGGCCGGCTGGGCTTCGCGGCCGCGCTGCTCGCCCCCGCGCTGTGGCTCTTCGCATGGGCCCGCACCGCAGAGCGCGTGCCGGTCCCCGTCAGATGGGCGGACGGCTCCGCGGTCCGTACCCGGTGAGCTCGACGTAGCCCTCCCCCGCCGGCGCGCCAGCCGCCGTGCGCACCCGCACCGCGCCTTCCCAGTAGAACACGCCGCCCGCGAGCTCGGCCCGGTCCTCCTGATCCGCGAGCGCCGGCTCGACCTCGAGCGCGAGGCCCGCCGACGGCACCTCGATCCGCCAGCGCGCCGGGTAGGTCGCCCGGGTGGAAGCGCTCGTCCAGGTGCGATCGGAGCGGACCGTGAGCTCGTCCGCCGAGAGCCAGCGGACCGCGCCGCCCGGCAGGACGAGCGTGCCGCGGGCGAAGTCGGTGCTCCCGTCCTGGCGGCGCAGCAGGTAGACCATGAGGTCGCGGCCGTCCGCGAGGCGGAGCGCGAACCAGTCCCACCCCACCTGCGACGGCGCGAGCTGGGACGAGCCGATCTCGCGGTCCATCCAGCTCGTGCCGCGCACCCGCCAGGTCTCGCCGGCGAGCGTGACCGTCCCTTCGGTCGCGAGGCGGGTGAAGCTGTAGTAGAGGCTCGCGAACGCCTCCGCGCCCGACTTGCGCGACAGGCCTCCAGGACCCTGGAAGACGAGCGGCCGCTCCGGGCGCGCCGTGAGCTGGAAGCCGACGCCGCGGGCGCGGTCCTCCACCGCGAGACTCCAGGCGTCGCCGTCGAGGTCGAGGGCCCAGTGGCCAGCGGTGCCGGGCGGCGCCTGCGCCCATGCGATGGGCCGCTCCGGGTACGCCGCGAAGCCGCCCAGGTACGGCATCTCCCTCCACAGCACCTCGCTGAAGCGGTGCGCGCCACCCGTGAGGTCCGTCACCGCCGCGTGCGCCATGACCAGGTTTCGCGCCGCCCAGGGCGAGGCGAGCGGCGGCAGCTCCGGGAGCAACCCGACCCGGAAGAAGGTGAGCTGATAGCCGAGCTCGCGGCCCGGCGGCGCCGTCGAGGAGAGCTGCCCGGTGAAGTACCACCACTCGGTGCGGTAGCCGTCGTGCTTCCAGTGGTCCCGCGGGAAGGCCCAGCGGTAGCCGGGTGCGGCGGGGCGGAAGCCGTCGGAGGCGAGCGTCCCTCCGGCGAGCAGGAGCAGGCCAAGACAGATGCCCCTAGAGCGCATCGCGCGCGAGCTCCGTGGCCGGCGTGCCGCTGGCGCGGGCGGCGGGGTAGAAGCCGGCCAGCACCGCCGCAGCGACGAGGAGGAGCGCCTGTCGGGCCAGCGTCGCGAGCGGCCAGTGCAGCGTGATGCTCCAGCCGAACCAGGCCGGGTTGATGATCTCGACGAGCGCAACCGCCAACCCCGCCCCGCCGGCGGCGCCCAGGATGAGCCCGCAGAGCGCGATACCGGCCGCCCGGCCCAGGAAGACGAGGAAGACCTGAAGGCGGGTGGCGCCGAGGGAGCGGAGCAGCGCGACCTCGGCCGCGCGCTCGCGGGCGAGGACGAGCAGCGCGAGCGTGATGCCCGCCACCGCCACCACCAGGCTCATCGCCTGCAAGAGGCGCGTCACCGCGAAGGTCTGCTCGAAGATGGCGAGCACCTCGTGGCGCAGCGTGCGGTTCGAGCGCACGACGAGCGCGTCGCCGGCGAACGCCCCCCGCAGCCGCGCCACCGCCACCTCGGGGTCGACGCCCGGCGCGAGGTAGAGCGCGACGTTGGTGAGGGGTCCCTTGCCGAAGCGCGCCTCGAGGGTGCCGAGATCCATGAGCACGGCGCCGCGCTCGGTGCCGTAGTCGCGGTAGATGCCGGCCACCTCGAACCGAGGCGACCGCCCGCCCAGCCCTCCTGCGTCGATCTCGACCCTGTCCCCGACCGAGATGCCGGCCTTCCTCGCCAGCGGCTCCGACACGAGCACCGCGCCCTCCCGGGCGACGCTGCGCAGCGCGGCGGCCCGATCCCCGCCGGCGAGCTGGACGCGGCCGCCCGCCAGCGCCGGTCCGGCGTCGAACCCCGAGATCGCCACCCGGCGGCCGTTCACCTCGCCCGAGAGCTGGCGCAGCCGGTCGATGGCGCGCACGCCCTCCGCGCGGGCGAGCCGCTCGACGACCTCGGGCGCGAGCGTCGCCTCCCCCTGCCCGCGCCGCCAGGAGGGGGTGGTCACGTAGACGTCGGCGCGCAGGGTCGCCTCGAGCCAGTCCACCACGGTCTCCCGGAAGCTCGCGATCATGACGGTGATCCCACACAACATGCTCACCGCCACCGCCAGCGCCCCCGCCGCCGCCGCGGTCGCCCGCAGGTGGGCGGAGAGGTCGCGCGCTCCCCACGCGGCCCCTAGCCGGCGCGGCGCCGGGAGGCCGCCGACGGCGCGGAGGAGGAGCGGCGCGCAGAGCGGCACCGCCGCGAGGAGCGCCAGCGCGAGCGCAAACCCCGCGTACGGCCAGCCGCGCAGCGGGCCCTGCGCGAGCGCGCCGGCGAGGGCGAGCAGGAGCGCCGCGCCGAGGGCGAGCTGGCGCGGCGCGCGGCTCGCGGCGGCGCTGTCGCCGCGGCGCGCGAGGAGCGCCCGCGGATCCTCGCGCGCCACGTCGAGGGCGGGGAGGAGCGCCCCCAGGAGCGCGCCGGCGAGCCCGAGCGCGGCCCCCAGCCCGGCCAGGGCGGGGGTGAGCGTGACGCGCTCCACGCCCTCCAGCAGATACAGGTTCCGCAGGGTGCCGCTCACCGCCCGCACGTTGGCGCGCGCGACGAGCCAGCCGAGCGGGATGCCGGCGGCGGTGCCGAGCGTGCCGAGGAGGAGCGCGTCGCCGAGGACGAGCGCCAGCACCTGCCCGCGCGTCGCGCCCAGGCAGCGCAGCACCCCGAGCTCCTCGCGGCGGCGCGAAAGGGCCGCCTGGGTGGAGGCATGGACGAGGAAGCCGCCCACGAACAGGCTCACCAGGGAGAGCGCGGTGAGGTTCAGCCGGAAGGCGGCGAGGAGCGCCCCTGCCTCCGCCACCCGCTGCTCGGGCGTCACCGCCCGCACGTCGCCCCCGAGGCGCGCCTCGAGCCGCCGCGCCAGCTCGGCCACGTCGACCCCCTCGGCCGCCACCACGTCGATCTGGCTCACCCGTCCTGCCTCGCCGAGGAGCGCCTGCGCCTGGGCGAGGTCCATCACCGCCAGGCGGCGGCTGGCGAGCGGCGCCACCTGCCGGAAGTCGATGAGCGCTCCCACCTCCAGCACCGTCCGGCGCGAGCCGATCGAGACGGGGATGCGCGCCCCGCGCGCCCAGCCGCGCTCGGCCGCGAGCGACGGCGTCACCGCCACCCAGCCCGGGGTGCGCAGTACGGCGGCGATATCCCCGCGCGCCAGGTCGAGCGGCAGGCGCGCCGGCGCGAAGAGGTCCGCGCCGACGATCTCGAGTGCGGCGCCGCGCTCGCCGGCGAGCGCCGCCTCCAGGCGGTAGAGCGGGTGCGCCGCCCGGACCCCATGCTCCGAGAGCACGCGCGGCAGGAGCGCGTCGGGGAGCGTCGGCCCCCGCCCGACGAGCGAGAGCTGCGCGTCGCCGGAGAGCGCGCGCACGCTGCCGGCGAAGGCGCCGAGCGCACTCTCGTTCAAGATCTGGATGGACAGGACGGAGCCGACGCCGAGCGCCACCCCCGCCACCGCCAGGAGGAAGAGGACGCGCCCGCCGCGCAGCTGCGCCCGCAGGGCCTGCGCGAAGTAGCGCCTCACGCCGCTTCCAGCACGCCGCTGTGGAGGCGCCAGGTCTCGTCGGCGAGCGCCGCCAGCTCGCGGCTGTGGGTGACGTAGACGAGGGCGCTCCCCTCCTCGCGCGCCAGCCCGAGGAGGAGCTCCATGACGAGCTGACCGGTCGCCTCGTCGAGGTTGCCGGTGGGCTCGTCGGCGAGTAGCAGCCGCGGGCGGCGCAGGATGGCCCGGCACAGCGCCACCCGCTGCATCTCGCCGCCGGAGAGCTTCTGCACGTGCTGGGCGGCCCGGTCGGCGAGGCCAACCCGGGCGAGGAGGTCCTCCGCCCGCCTGCGCAGGGCCTGGAGGTCGCCGCCGGCGATGAGCGCCGGCACGAGCACGTTGTCCGTCACCGAGAGGTGCGGCAGGAGGTGGAAGAACTGGAAGACGAGCCCCACGCCGTCGCGGCGGCACAACGTTCGCTCCCGGTCGGAGAGCGCCGCGAGCTCACGGCCGAGCAGCCGGATCGCCCCGCCCGTCGGCGCGTCGAGGCCCGCCGCCAGGTGGAGGAAGGTCGACTTCCCCGAGCCGCTCCGCCCGATGAGCGCCACCACCCGGCCGGCCCGCACCTCGATGGAGACGCCGCGCAGCGCCTCGAAGGCGGCGCCGCCCGGGAGCACGTAACGCTTGGTGACGTCGCGGAAGGCGAGGATCTCGGGCTCCACCCCGCCCTTCATAACGCCGCCGCCGGCGGTCACCCCTCCCCTTCGCTCCGCGCGGAGCTCCGCAGCGGCGGAGGCGCCGGCTGCCCCTTCTCGAAGATGGCGTGCTCGCCGAAGCGCAGGACGATCTCGCGCTTCGTCCCGATGCCGGTGGCCTCGATGACGAACTTGGGGACGCGCCGCGCGCGCCGATCGGGCACCCACCGCTCGACGAGCGTCGCCTGCACCCGGCGGGGCCGGCCCGCGGAGACCCGCGCCGGCGCGTCGTGCTCGCGCCGCGCGCTGCGCCGGGATTCACTTGACCCCGCCAGCGCCCCTTCGACCTCGTCCACGATGGCGCGCGCCACGAGCCGGGTCACCTCGGCCGCGAACTCGCGGGCGATTCGCTCGATGTCGGACTGGAGCTTCTCGTTGGGCATGCCGCACCTTCCCCCGGCTCGCCTGCCACGGCAACGCGCCACCTGGGGACCCTTCTGCTAACGTGAGCACCGCACGCCCGGGAGGCCGCATGCAAGGGATCCAGCGCCACGACATCCCCATCCTGACCACCTTCGACCCGCCCACGGGCTGGGACGTGGAGCGGGTCGTCGGCCCGTGCTGGGGCATCACGGTGCGGAGCCGCAGCGTCGTCGGCACCACCTGCGCCGGTTGCCAGACCTTCTTCGGCGGCGAGATCACGATGTTCACCGAGCTCGCCAACGACAGCCGGAACGAGGCCATGACCCGGCTCGAGCACCAGGCGAAGCTCATGGGCGCGAACGCGGTCCTCGGCATGCGCTTCGACAGCTCCGAGCTCATGCAGAACACGAACGAGATCGTCGCGTACGGCACGGCGGTGGTGCTGCGGCCGAGCCAGGCGAAGTGATGGCAACCCGCCCGCGAGAAATGTCCCGCCTGGGCCGTCAGTAGGGGCACGGCGGTGGTGGTGCGGCCTACCCAGCCGAAGTGACGGTCTCGCGGCGGCGGGGACCCTCATGGTTCGTCACTTCGCAGCTCCGCAACCGGGGCAGCAGGTTCGTGTGCTGGGCAGGTCAACGGTCTCGCGGTGAACTGGTCCATCCACGCATCCCCGAACGCCTGCCTCGCCGCATACTGATTGTGAACCCTGCAAGTCACCCGGAGGTTGGCAATCGTCGAGGCTCCCCCGCGCGCGACCGGAACGATGTGGTCGAGCTCGAGCCGCCGGGTCGAGCCGCAGACTCCGCCGGACGCAACCGGCCATTGGCACCGGTCGCCGTCGTGGGTCCAGACCGCCCGCTTCACCTCGGCGGGGATGTGCCGCGGGCTGGCGGAGGGGCGTGTCGGAGCGGCCCGGGGCTTCGTCACGAGCCCCTTCTTCTTGGCGTTCGCCGCTAGGAGGAGGTCGAGGGCGGCTTCGAGAACCGCCTCGGTGTCGGCCCCGGGATGGCTGTGCGACAGTGCATCGCGCGCCGCTGCCAGCTTGGCGAGAAAGCGCTTGGAGACGGTGGTGTGGAACCGGCGCAGGTCGCCGGTGAGCGGCTCGACCTCGTCAGGACTGGCGGCCGGGAGAGGCGAACGCAGCGGTGGGCCGGCCGGGACCTCACCGCGTAGTTCGTCCGGTTGAACCACGACGTCGGGAGAACTGGTCGCCAACTCCAGACGAGCCACAGCCTTGGCCGGTTCTGCCAGGTGCGGGACCGTGACGACGTCCCGGTGCGGCGCAACCACCACAGGCCGCAGCTCCGCCGCAACCGCCTTGGCCTCCCGCTTCGAAGCGTGGAAGAAGCGGGGGACGACCTCGCCCCGGTTCTCGGGGGTGATGACCTTCGCGAGCTCCACAACGCTCGTGATGCAGAGCTTGCCCTGTCGGAGCGGCTCGATGACCTCCGGGTAGCGCTGGACGAGTTCCGCGGCGGTCTTCCGGTAGAAGGCGGCGCCCTTGGAGAGTCCCAGCTCGCGGTGCAAGAAGTAGAAGAGGCTGGTGTGGCCGAGCTCGAGCCACCGCCTCTCGCGGTCGAAGTCGGCCAGGGCGATGAGGAAATCGGCCAGCGCCGCGTGCTCGCGGTGGAGCAGCTCGGCGAGGCGGGTCGTGAGGTCGCGCGTGTCGTGCATGAGGAGATCCTCTCATGCGATTCCGGAGCCTCGCCGGAGGCGCCTGGCGGGCTCATGGAGCGCCGCCGCGAGACAAGGGGTCGCGTCCGGCCCGAGCCGGCGCCCGCGTGCTCCGGTGCGCGCCTGGCGCAGCGAGAGAGGCCTTCTCGCGCAACCCGCTGTCGCGCAAGCGATTCCGCGGCGGTACGCGTCAAGGCGAATCTGACGCTCCTACCCAAGAGGGCGTGAGCATCACGGCGGAATGTCACGGTAAGTCACTCATGACGCCCATCGTCAGGACGGCCACGCGCGCCCGCGCGTCCGCCGCGTGCTCGCGACGGCGGTCGTAGGCGGCGTGTGCGAGCCGATCACCTGGAGACGCCGCGGACGCGCCGCGACGCCTCATAGACGACCGGCCGCCGCCGCGCTCCGCCGACCAGCACTGCGCCGCCTACGCGGCGGCCGCTTCTCTGCGCGTGGTCCGCCCCACGACCGATCTCCGCGCCGGGCCCTCCGGTGGCCGCACAGCCGCACTCGACCTGTGACCAAGCCCGAGGGACGAGCCCCCGTCTACGTCCGTGCAAGCGTAGGGCGGAGCCTTGTCCG
>DASPZP010000012.1:0-4090 GCA_035636195.1 Anaeromyxobacteraceae bacterium | reverse complement strand
CGTACAGCCCCCCCGGACGATCGCGATCGAGGGTGAAGGCGATGCTGGTGCGGTCGCGCCCGGTGGGCTTCTCGTCCTCCCGGGCGACCAGCACGAAGCGGGTGGTGTTCCCCTCCCCGTCCTGGATGTCCTCTGCGAGGAGCGCGAGCCCGTAGCGCTCCGCTGCCGCGCGCGACGCGACCGCGGCGGTGTCGGGACGCTCCGCCGCCTGGCGGGCCGCCTCGGCGGTCGAGAGCGCCGGCTCGTGGGGCACGCCCGGCAGCCGGCCGCGCAGGAAGGCCTGGCACTGCGCGAGCGCGATGGGGATGGAGAGGACGCGCTTCACGTCCGCGAGGGCCACCCCGGGCCGCGCGAGCAGGTTCTGACGCACCGGCAGGAGCACCTCGCGCCGGATGCGCAGCCCGGGCCGGTGGACGAGCAGGTCGAGGGTGGCGGTGACGCTCCCCTCGAGCGAGTTCTCGATGGGGAGGAGCCCGCAGTCCACCTCGCCCTTCACCACCGCCTCGAACGCCTCCGCGATGGTGGGGTAGTCGCGGCGCTCGGCGCCTGCCACGAGGTCGCAGCGCGAGAGCGCCTCCTCGCTGAAGGTACCGGGTGGACCGAGATAGCCGACGCGCATGGGTTCCTTCTACCAGGCGCCCGCGAGGGACTCCACCACGTCGCGGGCCGCTCACGCGAACGCCCATTATCGCAAGGTGATGAGCCTGCCGACCCACCACGCCCTCCGCGCCGCCCTGCCGCGCCTCGCGCTCTCCGTCGCCGCCGCGCTCGCCGCAACCCCTGCCTTCGGCCAGGGAGCGCCGGCGACACCGAGCCACCCTCCCGCCGCCGTGCTGCCCTCGACGGTTCCGGGCGCCGCCCCGCCCGCGAGCGCCGCAGCTCCGGTCCAGGAGGCCATCCTCCTCACGATCTTCTTCCGCCACGATCAGTCGCGGCCGCTGCCCGAGCTCAACGCCCAGCTCGACAAGACCGGCTTCCACGATCGCTTTCCCCCGCCGAGCGTCGAGGTGGTGAGCTGGTACATCGTGATGGGCATCGGACAGGTGGTCACCCTGCGCGTGCCGCCGGCCAAGCTCCGCGAGGTGAACCTCGCCGTCGAGAACGGCGCCTGGGGCGCCTACCGCACCGAGTTCTATGCGACCTACGACTACCGACCGGTCTGGGAGCAGCAGCGAAGGGAGAGGGCGCAGCGGCGCTGAAGCGGGCCGGAGCGTTCCTGGGCCGCGTGCGCGGTGGTAAACTCCAGGGATGGTCGAACCCCGCTCCACGACGCCGGGTCAGCTCGAGAACACCGAGCGGAACCGTGTCATGGAGGCCCTCGCGGCCGAGAAGGAGCGGCTCGCGGTGACGCTGCGCAGCATCGGTGACGCGGTCATCGCCACCGACGAATGGACCCGCGTCACGATACTCAACCGGGCGGCAGAGGAGCTCACCGGCTGGAAGTCCGAAGAGGCCGCCGGCAAGGCGCTGCGCGAGGTCTTCAACATCGTCAACGAGGAGACGCGCCAACCCGCGCTGAGCCCCGTCGACCGCGTGCTGCGCGAAGGGGTGGTGGTCGGGCTCGCCAACCACACTGCGCTCATCGCGCGAGACGGGACGGAGCGGCCCATCGCCGACAGCGCCGCTCCGATCCGCGACGCGAGCGGGCGCACGCGCGGCGTCGTGCTCGTCTTCCGCGATCGGACCGAGGAGCGCCAGGCCGAGCAGGCGCTGCGCGAGAGCGAGCAGCGCATCCGGCTGAAGCTGGACAGCCTCCTCTCTCCCCAAGGAGACATCGGGCAGCTCGAGCTCGCCGACATCATCGACGCCTCGGCGATCCAGCAGCTCATGGAGGACTTCCACGAGATCGCTCGCCTGCCGCTGGGGGTGATCGACCTCCGGGGCAAGGTGCTCGTGGGCGTGGGCTGGCAGGACGTCTGCACGAAGTTCCACCGCGTCCATCCCGACACCTGCCGGAACTGCATCGAGAGCGACACCCAGCTCTCGGCGGGCGTCCCCCCTGGAGAGTTCAGGCTCTACAAGTGCAAGAACGACATGTGGGACATCGCGACGCCGCTCTCGGTCGCCGGCCATCACGTGGGCAACATCTTCTCGGGGCAGTTCTTCTTCGACGACGAGCCGGTCGACCAGGACCGCTTCCGCTCGCAGGCCCGACGCTACGGCTTCGATGAGCGCGCGTATCTCGCGGCGATCGCGGCCGTGCCGCGGCCCAGCCGGGCGGCGGTCACGGCGGTGATGACGTTCTTCCTGAGGTTCGCCGATCTGCTGTCCCGCATGAGCTACAGCAACATCCAGCTGGCACGATCGGTCGCGGAGCGCGAGCTCCTGATGAAGTCGCTCCGGGAGGGCAAGGAGCGCCTGGAGGAGGCCGACCGCCACAAGAACGAGTTCCTGGCCGTGCTTTCACACGAGCTGCGGAACCCGCTCGCGCCCATCCGCAACGCCGCGCGCCTCCTCGACCTGGCCGAGCCGGGCGGCGAGCAGGCCACGCGCGCCAAGGCCGTCATCACGCGGCAGGTCGACCATCTGTCCAACCTGGTCGAGGACCTGCTCGACGTCACCCGCATCTCCCGGGGCAAGATCCAGCTCGCGCGCTCCCGCATCGAGCTGACGGAGTGTGTGCGCCGGGCCATCGAGGACCACGCGCCCGAGCTGGCCGCGAGAGAGATCGCGCTCGAGCTCCGGGTCGAGGCCGCGCCGCTCTGGCTCGACGCGGATCCGACGCGCATCGCGCAGGTGCTCGGGAACCTGCTGCAGAACGCGGCCAAGTTCACGGACGCCCACGGGCGGGTGACCGTCGCCATCGAGCGCGACGACGGCGAGCACGCGGTCGTCCGGATCACCGACGACGGGGTAGGCATCGAGCCGGAGCTCTTGCCCAAGCTGTTCGAGCCGTTCATGCAGGCGGACGAGAGCCTGCACCGGAGCCAGGGCGGCCTCGGGCTCGGGCTCGCGCTGATCAAGGGCCTGGTGGAGCTGCACGGGGGCAGCGTGCAGGCGCACAGCGAAGGCCTGGGCTGCGGAGCCGAGTTCACCGTGCGCCTGCCGCTCGCCGGCCCGTCCCATCAGGCCGCCCCGGAGGCGCCCGCGCGCGCCGCGCCGCCCGCCGCGCGGCGGGTGCTGGTCATCGAGGACAACCCGGACTCGGCCGAGACGCTCTGCGAGCTCTTGAGCCTCGCCGGGCACGAGGTCGAGATCGCTCACGACGGTCCTGCCGGCATCGAGAAGGCGCTGTCCTCGAGACCGCACATCGTCGTGTGCGACATCGGCCTGCCCGGCATGAGCGGCTACGACGTGGCGCGCGCCATGCGCGCCGAGCCGTCGCTCGCCGCGACCTTGCTCGTGGCGCTCACGGGATACGCCCTCCCTGAGGATCGCGAGCAGGCGCTCCGGGCTGGTTTCGACCACCACCTCTCGAAGCCGGTCAGCCTCGAGGAGCTCCAGTCCGTGCTGGGGAGCTCGGCGACCGGCGTCCCGTCGCCGAAGTAGGGATCGCCGCCGAACGGGCAGGGCGAAGCGCCGGCCGTCCCGGGTTCCGCGGGACCCTCGCCGTCGGGCCGGCCAACGCGAGCTCGCCCGCGTCCATCGACGATGGCACATGACTGAGGGTGATGGGTCCGCTAGGGTAGCGGACTCGCGTCGTCCTCAGCCGCTGATCAGCACCTACCGCAGGAGATGGGTGGAGTCATGGCGCACTCGCAGCGCTTCCCCGCCGCCTTCGTCACCGCGCTGCTGCTGGCGGCGTCTCCCGGGCACGTCCGGGCTGATGACGTCTGCCAGCCGCTCGATGTCCCAGGTGCCGCCTGGACCCAGGTCTGGCAGCTCAACAGCGCGGGCGCCGTGGCCGCCGGGTCCGACCTCGGCGGCCGGGTATACTCTGGCGGCGGGTGGCTCCCGTTGCCGCCTTTGCCCGCCGGCAGCGGCTTCGCCCCATCGGACGTGGCCGCGCTCGGCATCAACGACGCCGGCGTGACGGTCGGAGTCGCCGGGCCAGACACCTCCCAGCAGGCGTTCATCCTCTCGGGGTCGACCTACGCCTTCTTCTCGTATCGCCCCGACCTCTACACGGGCACGGAGGCGCGGGCCATCA
>DASPZP010000011.1:0-13159 GCA_035636195.1 Anaeromyxobacteraceae bacterium | reverse complement strand
GGGCTAGCCGACGTTCTGGCACGCCAGCATCTTCTCATCCTTGAGCGTCTTCAGGATCGTGGCCGTCACGGCGTCGTTCGAGACGGTCTCGCTCGGGAAGACGGCGCTGAAGTTCTTCTGCAGGGTGGCGCCGACCGCCTTCGAGTCGTTGCAGCCCAGGATCCAGGTGAGGGTCCCGATGGTCTCGCCCGAGCCGCGCGACACGTCCTTCGCCAGCGCCTCGCGGTTCGCCTCGATGAAGATGCGGGTCGCCTGCGCCCCCGACGTACCCTGGCAGTTCGAGGTGCCGGAGGTGATCCCGAAGGTCTGGGTACCGAAGGAGCCGTTGGTGGTGGCCGCCAGGACCTGGATGATGCCCTGCTGATCGCCGAACGCCATCGAGCCGAGGCCACAGCCGGCATCGCCATAGCGACCCTTCGTCCCTCGGATCGCGGACTCCGTCGACTTGTCCGCTGCGCTCGCGATCCCCGCTCCAAGCGCCATGATCGCGACCGCCGCCACGAGAGCTCTACGCATCGTTCGACTCCTCTCAAAGAGTGACCGGAAGGGAGACATTCCCCACCGGCCAGCTAACTTAGCGCCCGCCCGGCGTGTTCTCCAGAACTCGACCGTGCCCCCCGAGGGGGTGACTCATTCACGGACAGGAACGACCGCGCGAGGCGCTCTTCCCGGACGCCTTCTCCAGCGCCTGGGCCTTCCGGGAGGACTTCCGGATGCTGCACGGGGTGCCGGTGCGGGCGCTCCTTCCCGTGAGCACCGCGGGAGGTCTCGCCGGCGCGCTCCTCCTCCTTCAACATCGCCATCACCGCCGTCTTTTTCCTGCGCGCCCGGCATTGAAAAGCGTCCGCGTCCCGGTGGGCGGGCCGGGTAGAATGGGTGCCATGGGACGCATCTTCGAGACGCGCAAGGCGACCATGTTCGCCCGCTGGAACAAGATGGCCAAGGTCTTCACCCGCATCAGCAAGGACATCGCCATCTCGGTGAAGGCGGGCGGGCCGGACCCGGCCCACAACGCGGCCCTGCGGCGGGCGCTCCAGAACGCCCGCGCCGCCAACATGCCGAAGGACAAGGTCGAAGGAGCCATCAAGCGCGCCAGTGGCCAGGACCAGCAGGCGTACGAGATCGTGCTCTACGAGGGCTACGGGCCGCACGGCGTGGCGATGGTGGTGGAGACCGCCACCGACAACGTGGTGCGCACCGTGGCCAACGTGCGACTGGCCTTCAAGACCCACGGCGGGAACCTCGCGACCGCCGGCAGCGTCGCCTTCCAGTTCCAGAAGATGGGGGTGTTCCGGCTCGCCCCCGAGGGCATCGACCAGGACGCGCTCGAGCTCGACCTCATCGACCAAGGCCTCGAGGAGATGGGCGAGGGCACCGGTGAGAAGGGCGAGAAGCAGCTCGTCCTCCGCTGCGGCTTCTCTCACTTCGGCGAGGTGCAGGCGGCGCTCGAGGAACGGAAGCAGCCCGTCATCTCGGCCGAATCGGAGTACGTGGCGCAGACGCCGGTCCAGCTGCCCGAGGAGCAGGCGCAGGAGGTGTTGAAGCTCGTCGACGCGCTGGAGCAGGACGAGGACGTGCAGCGCGTCTTCCACAACCTCGCCTGACCGCGGCCGCCGCCCGTGTTGGCGGTAGACTGCGCCGGTCCACCCGCACGAAAGGGACGTCCATGCGCCTGCAGCCCCTCTTCTACGCCGCCCTCGCCATCGTGCCGTTCGTGCCCGGGTGCCGCTGCCCGGTGGTGGACTCCGGCCACGCCGGAATCGTCTTCGAGAGCCTCGGCAAGGGCACGAGCAAGACCGTGCTCGGCGAGGGGATGCACCTCATGCCGATCTGGAACAGCGTCATTCCTTACGACCTGCGTGTGCACGAGTTCAAGGAGTCCTTGTCGACGATGTCGAACAACGGCCTCGCGCTCCGGGTGGACGCGAGCGTGCGCTTCCGGCCTCGCCCGGAGGAGCTGTTCGAGCTCCAGACGCAGATCGGGCAATCCTACGCCGAGATCTTGATCGCGCCGGTGGTGCGCTCGGAGGCGCGCAAGGTCTTCGGCCGTTACAGCCCCGAGGAGATCTACTCGACGAAGCGCGAGGAGATCGAGCGGCAGATCTTCGAGGAGGTCCAGAAGGCGCTCACCGGCAAGCACGTCATCGTCGAGGCGATCCTCATCCGCGACGTGGAGCTGCCGGACGCGATCAAGATCGCCATCGCCGACAAGCTGGCGGAGGAGCAGCGCTCGCAGAAGATGCGCTTCACGCTCGACAAGGAGCGGCAGGAGGCGCTGCGCAAGCAGATCGAGGCGGAGGGCATCGCCAAGTACCAGAACATCGTGCGGCAGGGCCTCACCGCCGACTTCCTCGCGTACAAGGGCATCGAGGCGACGGAGCGGCTCGCCTCGAGCCCCAACTCCAAGGTGATCGTGGTCGGCAGCTCGAAGTCCGGGCTGCCCCTCATCTACCAAGCAGACAAGTAGGGCGCGGTGTGACAGGTCGCGAATCACCCGGAGTCATGGCGGTCCCGCTGGTCGGGTGCGCGTCACGGCTGGTAAGTTGATCCCGGAATGGGAGAGCCGATGAGCGACGCCGATCAAACCCGCTGCGAGATCGTCAACCTCGATGACGTCGAGACTCTCGACTCGGTGACCTCCGCAGCGCTCCTCACGCTCGCCTCGGTGGGCGCGACGGGCGAGCTCACTTGCCGCTGCGAGGGTAGTGACGCGCATGTCTTCCTTCAGTGCGGGCGGGTGGCCTGGGCCAACGACTGCAAGCACCAGCGCGCCTTCACGGCGCAGCTCCGGGAGCAGGCCGGGGTCGACGCGACCGCCATCGAGGAGGCCGTCCTCCAGTGCCGCACGACGCGGAGTCCCATCGGAGAGACGCTGATCCGCCTCGGGATCGCCAGCGAGGCCCAGGTGCGGGCCGCCCTGCGACACCAGATCCACCTCGCCCTTCACATCGGCGAGTGTCGCGGTGAGGGCAAGACCGAGTTCCACCCCCGCAACTACGGGACCTACGACGTGCGCTTCACCTTCGAGGTGGACGAGCTCCTGGCCGAGGAGCGGCAGGCCGTCGAGCGCTGAGCCTCCCTGCGATCAGGCTGCGACCGTGCTGCAGCGCCAGAGCGCCGCGCGCCCCGATTCGTCCACGCGGACGCGCTCGTGGCGGGGACCCCGCCAGACGCTGCCAGCGATGACACGGGCCGGCAGCCACGGGAAACGCGCGCGGCTCTCCTCGGCGACGGTGACGATGGGGGAAGGCTTGACGGCGTCGGGTGCGGCGGCGGGGAAGCCCTCTGCGGTCAGGGTGAGGCCGCCGTGGTGGCGACGCTCGCCGTCCGGCGTGAAAGAACGATGGCGGCGGCGGCCGTTGCGGTCCGACGAGCCGTTCTGGTGATGCGGTTTGCCCAAGGTGTAACTCCTGTCCCGGCGCGCGCGCGGGGCGGCGGCGGGTCGACGTTCGGCTGTGAAGGTGGGAGCGCCGGTCATTCCGAGTCCCGACAGTTCGGGGCTCCCGGGCGCTGCTCCCTACGATTCTAAGCAGTTGGCCCCAGATGGCAAGCGCGCGGGCCTCGCGGGCGCCTCCCCCGTGAGGGTCGCGACGTCCCGGTGGGGCGCTCGCTCGCATCGCCGTTGAATCTGTCGTGCGGCGGACAAGGTTCTCGGCATGTCTCGTACGAGGACTGCGTGATGGACATCCGAGACGGGCTGACCGCGGCGATCGGCGACACGCCGCTCATCCGCTTGCGTCGAGCGTCGGAGGGGACCGGGTGCGAGATCCTGGGCAAGGCCGAGTTCACGAACCCCGGCGGCTCGGTCAAGGATCGCGCCGCGCTCGCGATCGTCCAGGACGCCGAGCGGCGGGGCGCCTTGCGGCCCGGCGGGATCATCGTCGAGGCGACGGCTGGCAACACCGGTATCGGCCTGGCGCTGGTGGGAAACGCCCGCGGCTATCGCACTGTCATCGTCATTCCCGAGACGCAGTCGCAGGAGAAGAAGGACATGCTGCGGCTGTGCGGCGCGACCCTGTACGAGGTGCCCGCGCTGCCCTACAAGAACCCGAACCACTACGTCCATGTCGCCGGCCGGCTGGCGGAGCACCTCGCCCGCACGGATCCCCGCGGGGCGATCTGGGCCAATCAGTTCGACAACGTCGCCAACCGGCAGGGGCACTACGAGACCACGGGCCCGGAGATCTGGCGCCAGACCGGCGGCAAGATCGACGGGTTCATCTGCGCGGTGGGCACGGGCGGTACGCTCGCCGGCGTCGCGCAAGCGCTGCGGGAGCGGCGAGCAGAGGCGAAGATTGGGCTCGCCGATCCCCCGGGCGCCGCCCTGTACAGCTACTTCACGACGGGCGAATTGAAGATGGAGGGCTCCTCCATCACCGAGGGCATCGGGCAGGGCCGCGTCACCAGGAACCTGGAGGGGCTGAAGGTCGACTTCGCCTGCCAGGTGCCGGACGCGGAGACAGTGCAGACCGTGTTCGAGCTGGTGCAGGACGAGGGGCTCGTCCTGGGCAGCTCGAGCGGCATCAACGTGGCCGGCGCGGTGCGCCTGGCGCGCGAGCTCGGCCCGGGGCACACCATCGTGACGGTGCTGGCCGACTCCGGCACGCGCTACGCGTCGCGGCTCTTCAACCCCACGTTCCTCCGGTCGAAGGGGTTGCCCGTTCCGCATTGGCTCGAGGCCGGCGGGGGCCCACTTCCGCCGGGCATCGTGCAGTCCTGAGGACCGCCCTCGGCGGGGGATGAACCCCCGCCCTACTCCAGAGCTTTCGTAGGGCGGGGGCTTGTCCCCCGCCGCCGCGGTCTACATCGGCGGCACCAGTCCATCCTTCCCCACGTTCAGGCGGTCGGCCAGCAGCGTGCCGTCCGGTTGGCGCGAGACGATGGCGAACACGTGTGTGCCGGGCACGAGGTTCGAGCGCTCGCCCGGCTCCATCTTGACCACGGGCGTACCGGGCGGCACGACCACCGTCTTCTCGCCGTCCTTGTAGTGGAGCGTGAGCTTGCGGGCGCCGCCGCTCTCGTCGACCTTGGCCACCGTCGCGTTGGTCATCGTGCTCCCCGTGCCGCCCGCCTGTGCCGCAGCGCCACCCTCGTCGACCTTGGCCACGGTCGCGTTGGTCATCGTGCTGCCCGGCTGCAGATCCCACGGCCGGTGGCCCTCACCCGTCCCGCGCATCGAGTCGGGGAAGACGTGCACCTCGACGGCGCGCAGCGTGCCGTCGGACTGCGGTACCGCCGTCGTCCCGATGAAGGCCCCCTCGCCGACGCTGCTCAGGTCGGCCTTTCCCACCAGGCTCACCTTGGCGCCGGTGGCCACCTTCAGCTTCAAGACATTGCCGCTCCGCGGCTGGACCTCGAGGGTGTCGCCCCTGAACGCGACGACGTCGCCACGCACGTGCTGCTGCGCCGCTGGCGCGGGTGGCTGCTGGGCCGCGGCGACGCCGGCGAGCAGCGCGGCGCACCACGCCGGGAATGCCATGAGACGCTGCATGAAGGACCTCCTCCTTGGACCCCACGAAAGGATAGTCACTGGCGAGAGCATCCCCCCAGCCTTGACGTCTCACCCGCAAACTGCCGATCATGCCCTCGCCGGGCGCCTCTTCAGGCGCCAGGCTGGCCGTGGCGTCGCCTGCGCACGTTCGCCGCCATTTCCCCACCCGACCGACGTCTGGACGCCGATGACGAAGCGACTCCTGGCCCTGCTCTGGGCGCTGCTGCTCCTGCCGGCCACGCGATCCGTGGCCGACACGGGAGAAGAGCTCACCGTGCTCAGCTACCACGAGATCGCGGATCCCTCCCGGGCGCTGGTGCCGCAATATGCCGTCACGCCGACCGATTTCGTCCGGCAGATGGACTGGCTGCGAAACCATGGGTACCACTTCGTCAGCGTCGGCGAGGTGCTGGCAGCCCGCGCAGGAAAGACGCCGCTCCCGGACAAGGCCGTGCTCATCACGTTCGACGACGGCTACCACTCCGTCCACGAGCACGCCTGGCCCGTCCTGAAGATGTTCCGCATCCCCGCCGTCATCAACGTGGTCGGCAGCTGGCTCGAAGAGAAGCGGACGGTGGACTTCGACGGGAAGGAGCTCCCGCGCGGGCAGCTGCTGTCATGGGAAGAGTTGCGCGAGATGAGCCAGAGCGGGCTGGTGGAGCTCGGGAGCCACACCTTCGATCTGCACCGCGGCATCCTCGGCAACCCACAGGGAAACCTGCAGCCGGCGACCACGACCCGCCGTTATCTGGCCGAGGAAGGGCGTTACGAAGATGAGGCAGGCTATCGCCGGCGCGTGCGGGCCGATCTCGAGCGAAATGGCGAGCTCATCCGCCGTCACACCGGCAAGTCGCCGCGCGTGATCGCGTGGCCGTACGGCCGCTACAACAAGACCACGCGCGAGCTCGCCGCGCAGCTCGGGATGCCCATCGGGTTCACCCTCGACGACGGCGCCAACATGCGCGACACGCCGCTGTGGGGGCTGCGCCGCATCCTGGTCGGCCGAGGGATGGCGCTGTGGGATCTCGAGCGTGAGATCACCATCCGCAACCGGAACCTCTCCGACAACGATCGCCCGCAGAAGATCATGCACGTGGATCTGGACTACGTGTACGACCCGGATCCGGCGCAGCAGGAGAAGAACCTCGGGCACCTGCTCGACCGGATCGCGGCGATGGGCGTGAACGCGGTCTACCTGCAGGCCTTCGCCGATCCCGACGGCAACGGCTCCGCGGATGCCGTGTACTTTCCCAGCCGCCACGTCCCCATGCGCGCCGACCTGCTCAACCGCGTGGCCTGGCAGATCCGCACGCGCACGCCCGTGAAGCGGCTCTACGCCTGGATGCCGATGCTCTCCTGGGAGCTTCCGGCGAGCAATCCGGCCGCCGGGGACAAGGTCGTGACGCTGCCCGGCGAAAGATCCGGGCGCCTCGACATGGGCTATGTCCGGCTCTCGCCGTTCTCGGCCCGGGCGCGGCAGGTCATCCGGGAGATCTACCAGGACCTCGCGCGGTCGGCCCCCTTCGACGGCCTCCTGTTCCACGATGACGTGACGCTGTCCGACTACGAGGACGCCAGCCCCGCCGCGCTCAGGGCCTACGCGGGGTGGGGGCTGCCGCCGTCGGTCCAGGAGATCCGCAAGAGCGACGATCTGCTCGGCCGCTGGACCATCCTCAAGATCAACGCGCTCGACGACCTCGCCATGGAGCTGGCCGAGGTGGTGCGTGAGCAGCAGCCCGCGCTGAAGGTCGCCAGGAACCTCTATGCCCGCGTGGTGCTGAACCCGAAGGCCGAGGTCTGGTACTCGCAGTCGCTCGACAACTCCATCGCGCGCTATGACTTCACCGCCATCATGGCCATGCCTTACATGGAGAAGGCCGCCGATCCGGCTGCGTTCTTCCACGACCTGGTCAACGCGGTGAGCGGCCGCCCCGATGGCATGAAGAAGGTCGTCTTCGAGCTCCAGTCGGTGAATTGGCGCGAGGAGAACCATCCGATCGCCAGCCGCGAGCTGGCCGAGTCCATTCGGAGCCTGTACGCCATGGGGGTGCAGCACGTCGGCTACTACCCCGACGCGCTGGTCAGCGATCATCCGGATGCCGGGGTCATGAAGCCGGTGCTGGACGGCAAGCCGAATGCACCCGAGACGCGCTGAGAGGCCCGCCAGGTGACGGTCCGCCTCGAGACGCTGTGGCACGGGCTGCTCGCCTTCGTCTTCTATTACCCGCTGTTCATGTCGTTCCTGTGGATGATCGGGGCGGCGTTGTTCTACTGGCGCTTCGAGCGCGCGGACGGGGCCGGAGCCCCGCCTCGGCTCCTTCCCGACACGCCGCCGGTGAGCATCCTCATCCCCTCGTACAACGAGGGGGACAACGCGGAGGAGACGCTGAGCCATGCGCTCGCGCTCGACTACCCGGAGTTCGAGGTCATCGCCATCAACGATGGCAGCAAGGACGACACGGGCGACGTGCTGGAGCGCATGGCGACGCGGCACCCGCGCTTGCGGGTCGTGCACCTGGCGTCGAACCAGGGCAAGGCCATCGCGCTGCAGGCCGGCAGCTTGCTCGCGAAGCACGAGATCCTGATCTGCATCGATGGCGATGCGCTGCTCGACAAGCAGGCCGCGCACTGGCTCGTGCGCCACTTCGTCGAGGACCCGTGGGTGGGGGCGGTGACGGGAAATCCGCGGATCCGCAACCGCTCGACGCTGCTCGGGCGGCTACAGGTAGGCGAGTTCTCCTCGATGGTCGGCATGATCAAGCGCGCGCAGCGGAGCTTCGGGCGGATCTTCACCGTCAGCGGCGTCATCACGGCGTTCCGGAAGTCCGCGGTGCACCAGGTCGGCTACTGGAGCGCCGACATGCTCACGGAGGACATCGACATCACCTGGAAGCTGCAACGCGCCGGCTGGGACGTGCACTTCGAGCCGAACGCGCTGATCTGGATCCTGATGCCGGAGACGCTCCGGGGCCTCTGGAAGCAGCGTCTACGCTGGGCCATGGGCGGCGCCCAGGTGCTGCTGAAGAACCTCGACGTGATGCGCCGGCCGAGCCAGAGCTTCCTGTGGCCGCTGCTGGTGGAGATGTGCGTCAGTGTGTTCTGGTGTTACTCGATGCTGCTGCTGACGGCGATGTGGCTGCAGGGACTCGTGTTTCCGCTTGCCGCGCTGCCGTTGGTAGGTTCGCCGCTGAGCCCGCAGGGCAGCGGCTTGATCCTGGGCACCACCTGCCTCCTGCAGTTCGCGTTCAGCACCTGGCTCGACAGCCGCCACGAACGTGGACTTCTTCGCAACCTGTTCTGGATGATCTGGTATCCTTTCGCGTTCTGGATCATCAACACCGCGTCGATGGTGGTGGCGTACCCAAAGGTCCTCCTGCGCAGCCAGGGCAAACGCGCCCGCTGGATCAGCCCGGACCGCGGGTTTCGCCCCTGATGTCGACGCGCTGAACACCAAGAGTCGAAGGACATGAGCCGTTCACTGATCATCAACGCGCGCCATCGCCTGCGCTGGCACCAACGCCTGTGCTCCGATGCCTCCACCATCCTCATGTGGGGAGCCTGGCTCAAGCTGTGGTACCCGGTGCTGCGCTCCTTCGACTGGGTGGCCGACGTCGGGGCCCTGTCCGGCTCGGCCGTCGACGTCCAGCGGTACGCGGTGGCGCTGGCCGGCACCTCCGGGACGCTGCTGCTCTGGAACCAGCTGCCGGCGTCCAAGGTGCACAGCCCCGAGGTGCAATCGCTGACCGATTACGCCCGGTACTTCGAGCTGTCCGAGGACGAGATCCTGGCCGGCCGGGGCACCTCCGTGTCCGTGGTGCACCACGACGAGAGTGGCCGCATCCTCCGGGTCGAGCGCCGACCGGCTTGAGCGGCATGAACCCCCGGATTGTGCTGTCCAGCCTTCGCCTCAGGCTGCTCGCGCTCGTCCTGGTCGCGCTGGTGCCGGCGCTGGGCGTGCTCGGCTACGCCACGCTGGCCCACCGGCGCCTCCTCGTGAGCGACGCGCGCTCCGAGGCCGATCAGCTCGCCAGGCTCGTCGCCGAGCTTCATCAGCGCCCCGTCGACGGCGCCCGGGGCCTGCTCCTCGCCCTCTCCCACATGCAGGGGATCATCGACCGCGACCCGACCTGCAGCGAGCAGGTGGCGCCGCTGCTGGCGCTCGACCCTGGCTACCTCAACATCGGCGCCCTCGATCCGGACGGAAACGTCTTCTGCAGCGCGGCGCAATCCCGGGGGCCGGTCAACCTCATCGATCGCCGCTTCTTCCGGCGGGCCGTCGCGAGCCGCGCCTTCGGCGTGGGGGAGTATGTCGTGTCGCGCATCGTCGGGGCGGCCTCGGTCGGCTTCGGCCAGCCCGCGGTCGCCGCCGACGGCTCGCTCCGGGCGGTGGTCTTCGCTTCGCTCGACGTCGCCTACTTGCAGAAGCGGCTCGACGCCCTCGACTTGCCGGCCGGGGCCGACGTCCTGGTGCTCGACCGGCGCGGCGTCGTCATCACCGCGCGCGGTCACCCGGAGCAGTCGGGTCAGCCTTACGCCCCGGCGCGTCTCCAGGCCCTGGTCGGCGCGGGGGCGCCCATCGACTTTCCCGGGGCCGACGGGGTCCAGCGGATCCACGCGCTCCACACGGTCCTCGACCGTGGCGGCGAGCCGGTCATCCAGGTCGTCGCGGGGCTCCCGACCGCCGCCGTGCTCGGGCCGGTGAACCGGATCACGACCCTGAGCCTGCTCGCGTTCGCGCTGGTGGCCGCGCTGGCGCTCGCCGCGGCCGCCTGGGCCGGCGAGCTCCTCCTCGTGCGCAAGCTCAAGGTGCTCATCGGCGCCGCCCGCCGCCTCTCGGCCGGCGAGGCGGGGGCGCGCACCGGCCTCGAGGCCGGACGCGAGGAGCTCGGCGAGCTGATCCGCGCCTTCGACGAGATGGCGGCGTCGCTCGAGCGGCAGGTGGCCGAGCGCAGCCGACTCGAGGAGCAGCTCCGCCAGGCGCAGAAGATGGAGGCGGTCGGCCAGCTCGCCGGCGGCGTCGCCCACGACTTCAACAACCTGCTGACCGCCATCCTCTCCTGCGCCCGGATGATCGAGAACGAGCTGCCGGACGGCCACGCCGCGCGCCAGGACGCCGCCGAGATCGTCGCCGCCGGCGAGCGTGCAGCGGCCCTGACCCGGCAGCTCCTCGCCTTCAGCCGCCGCCAGCGCCTCGCCCCGCAGGCCATCGCCCTCGCCGACGTCGTGCGGGACGTCGAGAAGATGCTCAAGCGGCTCCTCGGCGAGGCCGTGGCGCTCGAGGTGGTGACCGACGACCGGGGCGGGGTGTGGGCCGATCCCGGCCAGCTCGAGCAGGTGATCGTCAACCTGGCCGTGAACGCTCGGGACGCCATGCCCGCCGGCGGGCGGCTCACCATCACCGTCAGCGAGCTTGGCGCCGCCGACCGGGCGAGCGCCCCCGACCCGGGGCTGCCAGCCGGGCCGCTCTCGGTCCTCTCGGTGGCGGACGCCGGCGAGGGCATGAACGCCGAGACCCAGTCGCACATCTTCGAGCCCTTCTTCACCACGAAGGGACCGGGGAAGGGGACCGGCCTCGGCCTCCCGACCGTCTACGGCATCGTCACGCAGAGTGGCGGCGCCATTCGCGTGCGCTCCTCCCCTGGCGCCGGGGCCGAGTTCGTCATCTACCTGCCGCGCCACGACGGCCCGCGCGCCGCGCCGTCGCCGCCGCCGCGCCTCCGGGCCTCGGGCGGGCGCGAGACCATCTTGCTCGTCGAGGACGACGACGCGGTGCGGACCATCGCCCGCCGCGCCCTGCAGCAGGGCGGGTATACCGTCCTCGACGCCCCCGGGCCGGGTAGCGCCATGGCGTTCGCCGAGAAGCAC
Source organism: Anaeromyxobacteraceae bacterium (assembly GCA_035636195.1). Classification (GTDB taxonomy): domain Bacteria; phylum Myxococcota; class Myxococcia; order Myxococcales; family Anaeromyxobacteraceae; genus Anaeromyxobacter_A. The sequence continues at coordinate 1,803 of DASPZP010000011.1, read as the reverse complement.
CCGCGGCCCATCGACCTCCTCCTGACCGACGTGTTGTTGCCGGAGGAGAACGGCCTCTCCCTGTCGCGCAGGGTGGCGGCGGTACGGCCCGGGCTGCGGGTCGCCTTCATGTCCGGTTACACCGGTGAGGCGCTCGGCGCCGAGTTCCCCTCCACCGCTCCGTTCCTACCGAAGCCGTTCACGCCCATCGCCCTGCTCCTGACGGTGCGCGAAGCGCTCGACAGGTGACGGTGGGCTGACCCGAGCGGCTGGCCTCGCCTCGGCTCAGCGTCGCGAGGTGAGCGCCGCCGCCCAGCTCCAGGCGGTCCGCAGCCCAGGAGCGGTGCGGAAGATCTGCCAGCGCACGCGCCGCAGCGGCGCGCCGTATAGCTCGGGCTCGATGCTCCGGAGCAGCTCGAGCGCCTCGCCGTGCTGGTCCTCCCGGCGGAGCAGCGGCGCGAGGAAGAGCGTGGCGTCCAGGTGGCCGGGCTGCAGGCCCAGTGCGCCGCGCAGCATCTCGATGGCCCTGGCGCGCTGTGTGCGACCGAGCGCGCGACCACCGCGCGCGAGCACGATGGCGGCGTCGGCCCGGCGGCCGCGGACGAGGTGGATGCGTGCCAGCTCGCTGTGGAACTCGGGCTCGAGGGGGAACGCCTCGCGCGCCTGGGAATAGACCGCCAGCGCGCGGTCGTGGAAGCCGGCGCGGAGGTGTCCCTCGGCGGCGAGGCGGAAGCTCGACAGCGCTCCGGTGGCATCCGCGAGGCGCGCGAGCAGCGGCGCGAGCTTGCCGTTCACGTGCGGATCGTCGGGGCCGTGCTCGGCGAGGACCTTGCGGTAGCCCTGCACCGCTGCCTTGAGGCGCCCCTTCGCCCTCGCGCGATCGGCGGCGGCGACGAGCTCAGCCCGGGTCTTCGCCTTGCGCTTCCAGAGCTGCACCGGCCGCATGTTACCCGGCCGCGCCGGTGGCGTCGCGCCAGGGGCGTCGCATGCCGACCCACCCGCACAACAGCGCCTGTGTCCTCACTCCGGGTTCGTGACTCCTACCCGCGCGCTGCCTGCGCGTCCAGCCAGCGCCGCGCCGGGACGGTGTCGACCCCGTACGTCTCGAGCCCGGGGAAGACGACCTCCTCCAGCGTCGAGGTGAAGACCTGCCGCTTCAGGGCGTGGGGCAGGACCCCATGCTCGATCAGCGCCGCATCGTCGCGCTCCGCGGGGACCGGCGCGAAGAGCTCCGGGTCGACCGCGCCCCTCAACATCGCCGGCACGAGCGGCCCCAGGAAGGAGACGTCGGCGCGGGCGCACTCGCCCGCGAGGTGCGCCCAGCCCAGCCGGCTGTGGTGGACCTCGTCGCGCGCGAGCTGGCGCAGCACCTGGCGCAGCCGGGCGTCGCGCGCGCTCGAGAGCAGCTGCGTGAGCACCCCCATGCTCTCCGTCTCCGTGACGCAGCACACCGCCACCACCTCGTAGAGGACCCGTTGCTGCCGGGAGAGGCGCGCGGGCGCGATCTCGCTCGGGCTCTCCGCGGCGACCGCCGGGGCCGGCGCGCCGTAACCCGCCGCCAGGTCCGCACACAGCATCGCGTGCCGGCGCTCGTCTCGCGAAGCGCGCTGCGCCAGCTCCACCACGGGCTCGGCCGCGCCGACCTCGACCAGGCGCCCGGCGAGGCGCGCGAACCGCGCCGAGGCATCGCGCTCGACGCCGCAGCGGAAGCGCCAGGCCGAGCCCGCGATGCGCCGCACGTGCTCGGCGGTGGTCACCAGCCTGGAGCCCCTTCGCCTCCGCCGCCCCCGTCGCTGCCACCGTCGTCCGCGCTCTGCGGCACCG
>DASPZP010000010.1:0-2328 GCA_035636195.1 Anaeromyxobacteraceae bacterium | reverse complement strand
CGCCAGCTGGCCCGGCCGCGCAGGTCGCGGGTGGCTGCATCGAGCGCGTCCTGGGCCGGGCCGGGCTCGCGCGCGCCGACCCAGGCGAGGAGCGACAGGACGAGGTGGCACTCCACCTCGACGTCCTCCACGGCGCGGAACTTCACCTTGCCGAGGGCGTTTCCCGCGAGCCGACGCTCCAGCCGGCGCGTCATGGTGCGGTGACAAGCCCAGGACAGCACGGCGCCCTGCCTCGCTTCGGCCGCCACGGCGGCGAGGTCGTCGCGGAGCGCCTCCGCCTGCGCGGGCGAGAGTGCGTCGAGGGCGGGGAGGAGCAGGTCGAGGAGCGCCACCCGCGCATCGCCGCTCTGCCGCTCGAGGAGCGGCACCATCGACCGCAGCTCGCCGGCCGCACCCGCGTCGCGCTCGGCCAGCCGCGCGAGCTGCCGGTCGCGGAGCGGCCCCGCTTTGGCGAGGAGGAGACCGCACGCGAGCGCCCGGGCGGCGTACGGCTCGCGGGCGGCGGCGACGAGCGGCGCCGGCAGCGCTGCGAGGAGCGCGCCCGCCGCCGCGACGTGGGCAGGCCCTGGCGCGCCGGCGGCCGCCATCAGCGCCGCGGACTCCGTGCCCGGAGCGCTGCCCACCCGCCCCTGCGCCCGCTCGCCGCCCGGGGCGCGGGCGATGGGGCGCGCGGCGCCTGCGCCCGCCTCGAGCCGCCGCACCCGCTCCTCGATGGGTGGATGCGTCGCGAACCAGGTCTCGAGCACGCCGTCCACGCCGTTCGCGAACAGGAAGTGGCTCACCTGCGCCGCCGCCGGCGTGACGAGGAGCGAGCCGCGCTCGGACGCCTTGCGCAGCGCGCTCGCCAGGCCGGCGGGATTGCGCGTGAACTGCGCGGCGGCGGCGTCGGCCAGGTACTCGCGCTCGCGCGCCACCGCGAAGCGGAGGAGCTCGCCGCACAGCCGGCCGATGGCGCCCGCCACCGCCACCGAGAAGCCGGCGAAGGCGATCAACGCCAGCGGCGCGGGCGTCCGACGCCCGCGGCCCGATACGCGCAGGAGGAGCCCGCCGGCCTCGGAGAGCGCGGTGAGGCCACCCACCACGGCCAGGAGCCTCCCATTGAGCCGCATGTCGTGGTTCAGCACGTGCGAGAGCTCGTGCGCGACGACCCCCTGCAGCTCGTCCCGGGTGAGCGCGTCGAGCGCGCCCTGGGTCACCACCACCACCGCCCGCGAGGGCGAGGCGCCGGCGGCGAAGGCGTTCACCCCCGCCTCGAGCGGCAGGAGGTAAGCGCGTGGGACGGGAAGCCCGGCCGCGATCGACATCTCCTCGAGCACGTCCAGGAAGCGGCGCTGCCCGGGATCGGCGGCGAGCCGGCCGAGCGGCACGGCGCCCAGCCTCCGCGCCACCGCGTCGCCACCGTCCGCGCCGAGCACCGCCGCGTGGTAGGTGGCGCCGACGGCGGTGACCGCCCCCACCCCCGCCGCCACCCACGCCAGCAGGCGAGCGTTCCACCAGCTCGCGACGCCCAGCTTCATGCCCACCGGCAGGAGCAGCGCCAGATAGACGAGCGCGACCACCAGCCCGACTGCGGCCGCGAAGCCGGCCACCAGGAGGGCGGTGCGCCGGCGCGCCTCGGCTTGCCCGGCGAAGAAGTCGATGGTCGCGCGGCCGGGCGCCATCCGGGACTACAGCGCCACCCGCACCGGTGCCCGCTCGGCCTCGGCGGCGACCTCGTACGGCGCGGCCTCGACGAAGCCGAACGTGCCAGCCAACAGGTTCCCGGGGAACGACTCGCGCGCGACGTTGTAGTCCATCACCGCGTCGTTGTAGGCCTGCCGCGCGAACGCGACCCGGTTCTCGGTCGAGGAGAGCTCCTCGTTGAGCTGCGCGATGGTGCCGTTCGCCTTCAGGTCGGGATACGCCTCGGCCACCATCACCAGGCGCGACAGGGCCGAGCTGAGCGCCCCCTCCGCGCCCGACAGCGCCTGCATCGCGGAGCGTTCGCCCGGCGCCGCCGCCGCGCCCTGCACCGCCGCCGCCGCCTGGTTGCGGGCGCGGATGACGGCGTCGAGCGTCTCGCGCTCGTGCTTCAGGTAGGCTCGGGCGGTCTCGACCAGGTTCGGGATGAGGTCGTGCCGCCGCCGGAGCTGGACGTCGATCTGGCTGAAGCCGTTGCGGTAGGCGTTCCGCCGCGCCACGAGCCCGTTGTAGAGGGCGGCCACGGCCACCCCGAGGGCCACCACCAGCGCCAGAACTATGAGTGAACCGATCATCGCTCGTCACCTCGCAGGGATCGAGCATGGCACAGGTGAACCGTCCCCGCGCGGGGAGAGCACGCCCCACAGC
>DASPZP010000009.1:0-15486 GCA_035636195.1 Anaeromyxobacteraceae bacterium | reverse complement strand
AACCTCGACTACACCTACCGGCCGGTCGATCTCCTGCAAGGCGCGCAGTTCTCGCCCGAGCACCGCGCCGTGAGCCCGCTCGGCGCGGTCCCTTCGCTGGCGGTGGAGGAGGACGGCCGGGTCCGTCACCTCGTCCAGTCGATGGCGATCCTCGAGTGGCTCGACGAGCGCTTCCCGGCGCCGCCGCTCCTCCCCGCCGACCCCCTCGGCCGCGCCCGCGTGCGCGCGCTGGCCGAGCACGTGAACTCGAGCATCCAGCCGTACCAGAACTCCTCGCCGCTGAAGTGGCTGCGCGAGCACGAGGCTGGGCTCGAGAAGCGCTGGGCGAAGCACTGGATCGCCCACGGGATGGAGGGGCTCGAGCGCGCGGTGCAGGACGGCGCCGGCCGCTTCTGCCACGGCGACGCGCCCACCCTGGCCGATCTCTTCCTCGTGCCGCAGCTCTACGGCTGCCGCCGCTTCGGCATCGACCTCGCCCCCTACCCCACCCTCGTCCGCATCGAGGACGCCTGCCGCGAGCTCGACGCCTTCCGCCGCGCCGAGCCCGACGTCCAGCCCGACGCGCCGCCGCCCGAGAAGAGGAGCTGACCATGGCCCTGGAGCCGCTCGGCATCATCCGCCTGGAGGCGATGCACTACTACGTGCACGACCTGGCGCGGAGCCGCCGCTTCTACACCGAGAAGCTCGACTTCGCGGAGGTCGCGACCTCGTCGCCGGAGCTCGAGCGCGAGGGTCGCCAGCGCTCGGCCGTGTTCGAGGCTGGGGGTGTGCGCGTCGTCTGCTCGCAGCCGACCGGCGAGGGAGGGCGCGCCTGGCGCTGGCTGAAGAAGCATCCGGATGGAGTGGGCACCCTCGTCTTCGAGGTGGAGGACATCGGCCGGGCCTTCCGGCTGCTGGAGGAGCGCGGCGGCACGCCGGTGACCGACGTCGAGTCCTTCGCCGACGAGGGCGGCACCTACCGCACGTTCAACGTCACGACGCCCTTCGGGGACACGACCTTCCGCTTCGTGCAACGCCAGGGATACCGCTCGTTCTACCCCGGCATGGCCGTCCACGCGCGGCCGGAGGGCGGCCACAACCGCTTCCGCTTCGGGATGATCGACCACGTCACCGCCAACTTCGAGACGATGAAGCCGGCGCTCCTGTGGATGGAGCACGTGCTCGGCTTCGAGGAGTTCTGGGAGGTGGAGTTCCACACCGCCGAGGCCGCGAGCGAGCAGCGCAAGAAGGCGATGCAGGCGAAGGGGTCCGGGCTGCGCTCCATCGTGATGCGCGATCCGAAGAGCGGGGTGAAGTTCGCGAACAACGAGCCGTGGCGGCCCGCCTTCAAGAGCTCCCAGATCAACATCTTCCACGAGGACCAGCGCGGTGATGGCATCCAGCACGCGGCGCTGACGGTGGAGGACATCCTCGGCGCGGTGCGGGAGATGCGCGCCGCGGGGGTCGAATTCATGCCGACTCCTGGCACCTACTACGACATGCTCCCGGCGCGCCTGAAGGAGATCGGCGTCGGGAAGATCGACGAGGACGTGGAGAAGCTGCGCGAGCTCGCCATCCTGGTCGACGGCGGAGCCCCCGGCAGCTACCTGCTCCAGATCTTCCTCAAGGACTCGGCCGGCCTCTACGGCGACCCGGACGCGGGGCCGTTCTTCTACGAGATCATCCAGCGCAAGGGCGACCTCGGCTTCGGCGCCGGCAACTTCCGCGCGCTCTTCGAGTCGATCGAGCGCGAGCAGCAGAAGTCGGGGCGAGCGTGATCGAGCGGCTGGTCAGGGGAGAGGTCCCGAAGAAGCACCACATCGCCTTCCGCGACGCGGAGGGCCGGCTGCGCCACGAGGAGTGCCTGACGCGGGCGGGCTTCGATGGCCCCTACACCATCGCCTACCACCAGCATCGGCCGCACGCGCAGCACCTGGTGAAGCCCGAGCACGGCTGGAAGGTGCCGCCCTCCGCCCCGCCCCGGCCCATCGCGAAGCGCCACTACCGCACCCAGGACCTGCCTCAGGTGGGCGGCCCGCCCATCGATGCGCGCGTGCCGCTCCTCTACAACGGGGACGTGGTGGCCGGGCTCGTCACGCCCGACGCGCCCGATCCGGTCTACTTCTCGAACGGCGACGGCGACGACCTCTACTTCATCTTCCAGGGAGGCGGGATCCTGCGCTCGCCGCTGGGCGATCTGCGCTTCGAGCAGGACGACTACCTGTACGTGCCGCGCGGGCTTCTCCACCGGCTGGTCCCCGACGACCGCCCGCAGCGCTGGCTCTCGCTCGAGTGCCTCGGGGGAGCGGGCATCCCGAAGCAGTGGAAGAACGAGGCGGGGCAGCTCCGCATGGACGCGCCCTACTGCGAGCGGGACTTCCGCCTGCCCGAGTTCCAGGGCCCGCTGGACGAGCGGCTGCGCGACCACGTGGTGAAGCGCAACGGCGCCTTCCACGGCCTCCGGTACGAGGGCTCGCCGCTCGACGTGGTGGGCTGGGACGGCGCCGTCTACCCGGTCGCCTTCCCCATCCTGAGCTTCCAGCCGCGGGCGGGGCTCGTGCACCTGCCGCCCACCTGGCACGGCACCTTCGCCGCGCGGGGCGTGCTCGTCTGCTCCTTCGTGCCGCGGGTGCTCGACTTCCACCCGGAGGCGATCCCGTGCCCCTACCCGCACGCCAGCGTCGACGTGGATGAGATCCTCTTCTACGTCCGCGGCGAGTTCACGAGCCGTCGGGGCGTGGGCGCGGGCTCCATCTCGCACCACCCCGCCGGCGTCATGCACGGTCCGCACCCCGGCGCCTACGAGGGCTCCATCGGCGCGCGCACCACCAGCGAGCTGGCGGTCATGCTCGACTGCTACCGGCCGCTCTCCGCCGCCCCCGCTGCGCTCGCCATCGAGGACGAGGGGTACCAGGAGAGCTTCATCCGATAGCTTTTGCGGATGTTGCAAGCCGATGGCGCTGCCGCTACCATTGAAATTACCATGACCGTGACCATGGATGCCGCCGGTCGCCTCGTCATCCCCAAGGAGCTCCGGGAACGCGCGCACCTGGAGCCGGGCGTGCCGCTGGACGTCACCTTGCGAGACGGCAGGATCGAGATCGAGCCGGCGCCACGCCCGGTGAAGCTCGTCCAGCGCGGCCGTTTCCGGGTGGCGGTGCCGACCGAGCCCTCCGCGCCGCTCACCGAGGATATCGTTCGCGCGGTTCGCCGCCAGCTGCGCGAGCGCGACCGCTGAGATGGCCCGTCATCCCTTCGCGGCCGACACGAGCGTCCTGGTGGCATCGCTGCTCACGTGGCACGAACACCACGAGGTCGCGCTCCTGGCGCTCGAAGAGGCGAGCGCGGAACATCCGATGTTCTTGCCGATTCCCGTCCTCGTCGAATCGTACGCGGTGATGACCCGGCTCCCCGCTCCCTACCGGATCAGCCCTTCGGATGCGCACGCGCTCCTACGCGACAACTTCGCGCCGGCTCGCATCGCCGGCCTCTCCGGAGCGGGCTGCTGGAAGCTCCTGTCCGATCTCTCGGAACGCGGCGTGGCGGGGGGGCGGACCTACGATGCGCAGATCGTGGCCGCGGCCGTGCAAGCCTCCGCCGACCTCCTGCTCACGCTCAACCTGGCGCACTTCGCGTCGCTCGCGCCAGCCGCACTCGAGGTGCGTAGCCCGCTCACGCCCTGACGGCGGCGCGCCGCCAGACGGCCCGCGCCTGCCGTCACTGCGCGAGGCCGCGCCGCATGCACACCGCCGAGGCAGGGCAGAGCGAGCGGAACTCCGCCGTCATCCGCAGGGCCTCGGGCACGCGCGAGCGCTCGACCCGCTCGAAGCCGCGCGCGGCGCAGAAGCGCTCGGCGGTGGTCGTGAGCACGTAGGCCTCCCGGACGCCGCTCGCCAGCGCGTGCGCGAGGATGCGGTCGTAGAGCTGCCCGCCGAGGCCGCGGCGGCGCAGCTCCGGGACCACCGCCAGCGAGCGGAGCAGCGCCAGTGGGCCGCGCTTCTCCAGGCCGACGCTGCCGACGAGAGCGCCCTCGCGGAAGGCGAGGAGGTAGTCCTGCCCTGGGTGCCCGACGTCCTCCGACGGTAGCCCAGCCGAGACGAGCAAGGCCGTGAGCGCCGGGAGGTCGGAGGGTTCGGCGGGGCGGAAGGCGACGTCGTTTCGGGCCATGGGCTCTCCCACCGACGGCGAGTGTACGCCCCACCACGGCCAGCGTCACAAGTGCGCGACGGGTGCCTGCGCGCTACGCTGGCCCGCGACCCTTCGGACACGAGGCGCGCCTCGCCCGCCCCGCCGCGAGGTGCCCGGCGGCCATGACGAGCCCCACGGCGCCGCAGCCGACCCACAGCGCCACCGACCCGAACCGCCCCAGCACCCAGGCGCCGGTGCCCGGCCCGGCGCAGGCGGCGAAGGCCCAGCTCATGCTCCAGGCGCCCTGGTAGCGGCCGCGGAGGTGCTCCGGGGCGATGTTCGCCACCACCGCGGAGGCGACCGGCGTGACGAGCACCTCGCCGAGCGTCCACACCAGGATGTTCGCCGCATAGGCGACCGCGCTGGCGGCCACCGCGTTGCATCCCCACCCGACGCCCACCAAGAGCGCCCCCAGCGCCAGGATGCGACCCGGGTCGCGCCCGGCGAGGAAGCGGATGCTGAGCGGCTGCAGGACGACCACCGCGAGGCCGTTCATGGAGAGGAGCGCGCCGTAGGTGGCCGCGGAGAGGCCGTTGTGGCGCATGTCGACCGGCAAGGCGGCGTGGCTCTGCCAGAGGATGCCGGCGAAGAGGAAGTTCAGGACGAGGAGCGGCAAGAGCGAGGGATCGCGGAAGGCGGAGGCGAGGCCGCGCAGCGCCGGTTCGTGCCGGCCGCCGGCCGGCCGCGTCTCCGGCACCTTCGCCAGCACGATGGCGGCGAAGGCGAGCGTCGTGACGCCGTCGAGCAGGAAGAGGAGCGTGAAGGAGGCGCTGGCGAGGAGTCCCGCCACCGCCAGCGCCGCCGCGAAGCCCAGGTTCACTGCCCAGTAGACGAGCCCGTAAGCGCGGACGCGCGCCACAGGCTCCGTGACGAGATCGGCCACCGCGGCCTGCATGGCGGGTCGGAAGACGTCGGAGGCGAAGCCGAGGAGGACCGCCGCCGGCGCGATCACCTCGAGCCGCTCGACGAAGCCGAGCGCGATCATCCCGAGGCCCGACGCCGCCAGCGCCGCGACGAGCGTGGAGCGCCTACCTACCCGGTCGGCGAGCAGGCCGCCGAGCGGGCCAGACGCGATGGAGCCCAGTCCCCAAAGCGACGCGATGAGCCCGGCCTGCGCCACCGACGCGCCGCGTCGCTCGGTGAGGTAGATGGCGAGGTACGGTACGACGAGGCCGCCCAGGCGATTCACGAGCATGCCCGCCCAGAGCCACCAGAACGCGCGCGGCAGCCCGCCCGCGAAGCCCTGGACCATCTGCCTGAACGCGCCGCGCACGCGCGCTTCTAGCACGCGGGCCGCGCGTGGAGGTCCGTGCGAGCGGGTCGCCGTCGAGGTCGAGGTCGAGGTCGAGGTCGGTGTCGGGGTCGGGGTCGGGGTCGAGCATTTCCCCCTCTCCCCCGCCGGGGGAGAGGGCTGGGGTGAGGGGGCCCTCACTTCCTCCACATTCGCGCCGCCCCCTTCCTCCTACATGCCCTCGTTCGGTAGAAGCTCCTTGTGCCAGATCAACTCGTGCAGCTTGGCGCCCGGGCCGCCCCGCCGCCGGTCGCGCCAGCAGCCGCGCTCCACCCGAGGTGGAAGAACCCGTACCGCCGTCTCCCGCTCGCGCGCGCCGTGGTGCAGTCCGCCTACGCGCTCTTCATGGCGCTCGTCGGCTGGGAGTTCTGGCGCTTCTACGACCAGGCCCAGCGCGGCGCGGCGCTCACCGCCACCCGCCCCGCTGCCGTGGAGGCCTTCCTCCCCATCAGCGCGCTCGTCGGGCTGAAGCGCCTCGCGTTGACCGGCTACTGGGACGACGTCCACCCCGCCGGCCTCACCATCCTCCTCGCGGCGCTCGCGACCGCCCTCGTGGCCCGCAAGGCGTTCTGCTCCTGGGTGTGTCCGGTCGGAACCTTCTCGCGCGCGCTGGAATGGGTCGGCAAGAAGACGCTCTGGCGGCGCGGCCGGCAGCTCTCGATGCCGCGCTGGCTCGACCTGCCGCTCCTCTCGATCAAGTACGCGCTGCTCGCGTTCTTCGCCTGGATCGTGCTCGTGCAGATGCCGCTCGAGGCCATCGACGGCTTCATGCGGGCGCCCTTCAACCTCGCCGCCGATGCGAAGATGCTGCTCTTCTTCCAGGGTCTCGGCGCCTTCGCCGGCGCGATCCTCGGCCTGCTCGTCGTGCTGTCGGTGGTGGTGAAGCACTTCTGGTGCCGCTACCTCTGCCCGTACGGCGCGCTGCTCGGGCTCGCGAGCCTCTTCTCGGCGCAGCGGGTGGTGCGCGACGCCGCCACCTGCAACGACTGCCAGGCGTGCTCGCGCGCCTGTCCGGCGCAGATCCCGGTGCACCGGCGCGCCTCGGTGTGGACCGCCGAGTGCACCGGCTGCATGTCGTGCGTGGCTGCGTGCACGGTGCCCGACTGCCTCACCTCGACCCGGCGCGGCAAGCGGGGCCTCTCCCCCTGGCTCGTGCCCGCGACGGCGCTCGCCACCATGTTCGGCTTCTACGGGGTCGCTCGCTTTGCCGGTTTCTGGGAGACCATGGTGCCGGCCGAGGTGCTGGCGCAGGTCTACCGCATCGCTCCCTTCCTCGGTCACTGACCGCGCAACGCCACCGCCGCCCGCTCTCCGGGGCGGGGTTGTGTGCCGCCTCCTCGATGCCGACCGTCAGGATCGAACCAGGAGGTGTCGCGTGACTCGAATGAAGGCAATGCTGGCGCCGCTCCAGGCGGCCGCCCTCTCGCTCTGGGTGATGCCGGCCCTCGCGCTAGCGCAGGCGAGCCCGCAGCCCGCCACGCCCGGACCCAGGCCCATCGGGCCCGAGAACATGCCCCGCGACGGCGGCGGCTCCGGCTTGCTCTGGATCATCGCTGCGCTGGTCGTGCTCGCCATCATCTGGTGGGCGATGAGCTCGCGCCGTCGGCACCAGACGATGACGCGCTGACTCCCGTCCCCGCCCTCCCCTCGCGCGCGGGGGGAGGCGCGGCGAGGGGGGACGCGCGCCGCACGTGCAGCGTCTTCTCCACGCTCGCGCAGACGTTCCCGTCGCGATCGAGGAGCTCGACCGTGTAGACGCGCTCCACTGCGCGCGCATGGCGAAGCCCGTCGCGGATGGCGCCGAGCTCCGCCTCGTCCAGCGTGAAGCGCGCGGACAGCGTGCCGCGCCCTGGACGGCGAAAGCGGATGGTCGCCGCCTTGTCCCACACGACGTAGCCGCGCCCCAGGTTCTTCATCAGCATGATCATGTAGACGGGGTCGACCGCTCCGTACATGCTCCCGCCGAAGACCGTGCCGACGTAGTTCCGCGTCCGGACCGAGAGCGGCAGCTCGATGCGCACCTCGCGCCAGTCTCGCGCGATGTAGACGATGCGCCCGCCCGTGCCGAAGTAGGCCGGGATGAGGTTGAACGCGAGCCGCTGCAGTCGGGTGACGAGGGATTCGGACACGGCTTCGCGATCGTAACAGGAGGGGGCGCATGCACGGGCGGCTCGAATGGGCGGAGGTGACGTCGGAGGCGCTGCGCGGCAACCCGCTCGGCGATCCAGCGGAGCGGCCGCTGCTGCTGTACCTGCCGCCCGGCCACGACGCGGCCGCCGGCCGCTTCCCCTCCGTCTACTTCCTGCACGGGTTCAGCGGCAGCGCCCGCGGCTGGACCAACGTCTCGGCCTTCCAGCCCTCCGTTCCGGAGCGGCTCGACGCGCTCGTCGCGTCGGGCGCCCTCCCGCCGGTCGTGGGCGTGTTCGTCGACGGCTGGAGCGCGCTCGGCGGCAGCCAGTGGGTGAACAGCGAGGCGATCGGGCGTTATCGCGACTACCTCTCGCGCGACGTGGTGGCCTTCGTCGACGCGCGCTGCCGGACCGCGCCGCACGCCGCCGCGCGCGCCGTGGTGGGGAAGAGCTCCGGCGGGTACGGGGCGCTCGTCATGGCCGCGCACCACCCGGACGTCTTCGGGCACGTCGCCTCGCACGCCGGCGACGCCGGCTTCGAGTACTGCTACCTGCCGGACTTCCCGCGCGCCGCCGCCGCGCTGCAAGGCACCGACTCCGCTGCGTGGTTCGAGGGGTTCCTGCAGCGCGCGCGCGAGGTGAAGCCGCGCGGGGATGATCATGCGGTGCTGAACGTCCTCGCCATGGCAGCCGCCTACTCGCCTGGTGCAGGAGAGCCGCTCGGGCTCGAGCTCCCGTTCGACCTCGCGACCGCGCGCCTCCGCGAGGACGTCTGGGCGCGCTGGCTCGCCCACGATCCGGTGCGCTTCGTCCCACGCCACCTCGATGCGTTCCGCCGGCTCCGCTCGGTCTTCCTCGACTGCGGCACCAGGGACGAGTTCAACCTGCGCTGGGGCGCGCGCATGGTCGTCGAAACTCTCCGCCAAAGCGGCGTGGAGGTCGTCCACGAGGAGTTCGACGACGGGCACCGCGGTATCGACTACCGGTACGCGCGATCGCTGGCGTTCATCGGCGCGCGCCTGGCAGCTACAACGTGATCACCTGGTCGACCTTCGCCCCCGCGAGCGCCTTGTACAGGTCGGGGAAGCAGCCGATCGGGATCCCCTCGATGAGCTTGTCGGCGATGCTTCGCTGATAGCAGCACTGATCGCAGCCCATGAGCAGCATGCCGCTCTTGCGGGCGAGCTGGGCCAGCCGCTCGCCCGTCGGGTTCCCGCGCACGAGCAGGTAGTTGTTGTCCATGAAGAAGAACATCCCGGCGACGCTCGCGCCGTGTCGCCCTTCCTCGAGCTGCGGGGCGATCATCTTCTCCAGGATGAAGGAGGCGTTCGGGGTCGAGAACACGTAGGCGACGTTCATGCGGGCTCCGTGCGGCGTGGCGACCTCGCCGCAAGCGCTCGCGCCAGGGCGAGCGCGACCAGGTCGGCGCGGTCGTGGTGAACTGGGTGGGCGCCGCGCACCGTGGCGCGCAGCGATCCGGCGGAGAGCGGGGGCGCGGCCCCGCCCTCGGCCAGGGCGCAGGCCGCCTCGGCGTAGGCGATGAGCGCGGCGCAGGTCGAGGCGCGGTAGCGCGCCCGCACCACCCGCCCTCCCGCATCGAGCCACAGCCCGATCCGGACGAGGAGGAGCGCTCCACCGGCGGCCTCACCCACGCACGCTGCTCCGTCGAGCGCGCCGGCGTGGCGCGGCTCTGCCACCAGCTCTCCAACCGTCCGCGCGAACACCCCCCAGTGCTAGCGAAGCCGCTTCGCCAGCGCAACGAGCGCGTCGCGGTCGTTCGAGTAGAGGAGCCCCAGCCGCACCTCGTCGCCGCTGTCGCCCCGGTACCGCACCGAGAGCCGGTACCGCTCGGAGTGGCAGATCTCGTCGACGACGAAGCGCAGCTCGCTTCCGCACCGCCGCACCGCCTCGAGCGCACGGGCGGCCTGTTCGGTGAGCTCCATCCCCCGATGAGAGCACGTGGCCCATCGCAGGGGAAGTGCGACTATCATGCGCCGCATGAGCGTCACCGTAGAGACCGGCGCCACCCTCGCCTTCGACCGCTTCTGGCGGTTCCTGAAGCAGCACGCCAACTGCATCGTCCGCGCTGGCACCGTGGACACGTTCCTCTACGACCAGGAGGCCTTCCACTGGCGGCTCGACGAGGACGAGGACCGCAACCCCGTCATCCAGCTCATCTGGGCCAAGCTGCTCGTGGGCGAGCTCGTCCTCGACGTGCGCGACGTGCTGTACGTCGAGGCGACTCCCGACGAGGAGGGCGAGGCGGGCCACTTCCTGTTCGAGCTGGTGGGCGGCTCGAAGGAGGAGCCCTACGCCGTCTACCACGTGGTCATGGCGCACGCCTTCGAGGACGACGGCGCGCACGCCGCCGGGCTCAAGCACTAAGGGCGCTCCTCGGGCGGCGCCACGCGGCGGAACGCGACGAAGAGCGCCAGGTCGTACGCGATCTTCAGCGTCCCGGCGATGAAGAAGGGGATGCTCGCCAGCGCCGGCGCCGCGTAGAGCGGCCCCGCCGCCAGCGGCGAGAGCGCCGCGCCGACGGTGCGGGAGATACCCGTCACCCCGGCCGCGGCGGAGCGCTCGCCGGGATCGACCACCGCCATCGTGAACGACTGCCGGGTCGGGACGTCCATCTGCGAGATGGAGAAGCGCAAGAAGAGGAGCGCCATCGCCAGCGGGAGCGTGGGCGCGAGCGGGACGAGCAAGAGCAGCACGTTCGACGGGAGGTGGGTGAAGACCATGGTGCGCACGAGCCCGATCCGGCGCGCCACCCAGGCGGCGGAGAGCGCCGAGATGCCCGCCAGGACGTTCGCGCCGAAGAAGATGGCCCCGAGCAGCGCCGGGGCCGCCCCGAAGCGGCGGTGAAACCAGTAGGCTACGAACGCCTGCACGACGAAGCCGCCGGCGAAGGCGTCCACCGAGAAGAGCGCCGCGAGCTTCGCCACCGTCCGCCGGGAGCGCGAGAGCCCGAGGCTGTGCAGGAGGAGCGACGGGGATCCGGCGTCCGCTTGCCCCGCCGTCGGCGCCTCGACGCGCGGCGAGAGCCGCGTGAAGAGGAGCGCCAGGACGACGCCCAGCGCCGCGTACCCGAGCACCACCGCCCGGTAGCTCGCGAGCGGCGACGCACCGCCCCGCTGGAGCACCGACGCGAGGCCGCCGCCGGCGAGCGAGCCGAACGCGGTGGCGAACGACCCCGCCAGCGTGTACCAGGCGAAGGCCTCCGTGCGGCGGGCGTCGGGGACGGCTTCGGAGAGCGCCGCTTGCTCGATGGCGAGGAACGGCCCGACCTCGTTGCCGGCCGGGCTGATGACGCCGACGGTGGCTGCGACGAGCAGCAGGGCGAAGCTCCTCGTCGCGGCGAAGACGGCGCCGGCGAGCACCATCAGCGCCGCGCCCGCGAGCAGCATGGCGCGCCGGCCGACCCGGTCCGCGCGCGTGGTGAGCGCGAGCGAGACGAGCGTGTCGCCGGCCAGGGTGAGGGAGAGGAGGAGGCCGATGCGTGCCTCGGAGAGCCCTGCCTCGGCGAGATACAGCACCAGCACGACGGAGAGGAAGCCGTAGGCGAAGAGCCGGACCGTGCGCGAGGCGAAGAGGAGCGGAACGTCGCGCGCTGGTCGATTCACGGGCTGGTGGCCTGCACCTCTGGGCTGGCCTGGCCCAGCATACTCATGATCTGCTCCAACTCCACCGGCTTCACGAGGTGATCGTCGAAACCGGCCGCGCGCGAGAGCGCCCGATCGCGGTCCTGCCCGTACCCGGTCAGCGCCACCAGCTTGACCGTGGGTCCGAGCAGCTCGCGCAGGCGCCGGGCCAGCTCGTAGCCGTCCATCGCCGGCAGGCCGATGTCGAGAAAGGCCACCTCGGGCCGCTGCCGCCGCGCCGCCTCGATGCCCGTCGGCCCGTCATAGGCCGCCATCGCCGCATGCCCGTGCCCGACCAGCGCCTCCACCAGCGCGTCGGCGGCATCCTGGTTGTCGTCCACCACCAGCACGCGCTGGCGCCGCCCTCGCGCAGGGAACGCCATGCTCGACCGCGCCAGCGGCGCCGGCGTGAGCGCCGCCTCGAACGACGGCAGCCGCACCGTGAACTCGCTGCCCAGCCCGGCCCCGCGGCTGTCGGCGCTCACGCTGCCCCCGTGCAGCTCGACCATGCTCTTCACGATGGCGAGCCCGAGCCCGAGCCCCCCCTGCGAGCGGTCCAGCGCACGCTGGCCCTGCACGAAGAGGTCGAAGACGCGCGGGAGGAGCTCGGCCGCGATCCCGATGCCCGAGTCGCGCACCCGCACCACCACCTCCACGCCCTCGCGGGCGGCGCGCACGGAGACGATCCCGCCCGGCTCGGTGTACTTGGCGGCGTTGGTGAGGAGGTTCGCCACCACCTGCCCGAGCCGGTCGGGGTCGCCCTCCACCACCAGCCCGCGCCGCGGCAGGTCGGCCTCCAGCCGGTGCCGCCGCGCCTCGAGGAGCGGGCTCGCCATCTCGATGGCGGCCGCCACCACCTCGCCCAGCTCGACGGGGCGGCGCTTCAGCTCCACCTTGCCGCGGGTGATGCGCGAGATGTCGAGCAGGTCGTCGACCAGCCGGACGAGGTGCTGGACCTGGCGCTCGACGATGGTGCGCTCGCGCTCGTAGGCGTCGCCTCCACGCATGCGCATGAGCTCGAGGGCGGTGATCATGGGGGAGAGCGGGTTCCTGAGCTCGTGCCCGAGCATGGCCAGGAACTCGTCCTTGGCGCGGCTGGCCGTCTCGGCCTCCCGGCGCGCGCGCTGCTCGCTGGCGAGCAGGTCCTCGCGCTCGCGCGCCGCCAGCACCTGCTCGGTCACGTCGCGGGCGACCCCCAGCACGAGCTCCGGCGCGCCCGAGGGCGTGCGGGAGAAGATGCGATCTCGGCTGCGGACCCAGCGCCAGCTCTCGTCGGCGTGCCGCACCCGGTACTCGTGCTCCACCATCTCGCCGTCCGGCAGCTCGGTGAAGCGCCGCTCGCCCCCGCGCAGGCGATGCAGATCGTCGGGGTGGACGATCGTCTCCAGGAACGCCTCGCCCAGGCTGGCGATCTCGCGCTGGGTGCGGCCCACCACCTGCTCCACGCTGCGGCTGACGAAGACGTTCCGCCCTCGCCGCACGTCGAAGAGGTAGAGCACGTCGGGGCTCGCGTCGGCGATGCCTTCGAAGAGGCGCTGGCTCCGGACCACCTCGTCGTAGAGCCGCGTCTTCTCGATGGCAGAGGCGGCGCGCGCCGCGAGGCCCTCCACGAGCAGCCGGTCCTCGTCGCCGTACGGCTCCTGAGGCTGGGCGCGCCCGACCTTCAGGGTGCCGATGCAGCGCCCCTTGATCTGCAGCGGGGCCGCGATGAGCGTGTGGATCCCGTGCCGGCCGAAGAGCTCGCGCAGGGCCAGCGGCATGCCGTCCTGCGGCATCCTCGCGACGGAGGGCACGAGCAGCGTCCGCCCGCCGCGCAGGAAGCGCGCTGCCTGGCCATCGCTGGACGCCAGGCGGTCATCCTCGATGGCGCTCGAGAGCTCCCTGCACAAGTCAGGATCGACGGCGAACCAGGCCCGGGGCTCGAGCCAGGCGCCGTCCGGCGAGAGGAGCCGGAGCACGCACAGGTCGCCCGTCGCGGCAGTCACCTTGCGCACGATGGCGTCGAGCACCGCCGCCATCGAGAGCGTCGGGGCGCTGAACGCCTCGGCCGCGTCGATGAGCACCTTGAGCCGCCGCCGCGCTTGCTGCTCGGCGTCGAGCAGCCGCGCCCGCTCCAGCGCCTGCGCAACCAGCGCCGCCAGCGCCTGCACGAAGTCGCGCGGGCCGGGCAAGATGGGGACGTAACTCTCGAAGCTGAACGCCAGGAACCCGGCGGCGCGCTCACCGGCCAGGACGGGGATGCCGGCGCACGAGCCCTCACGCCAGCCATCAGGGACAACGCCTCCATACCGTGAGAGGACGTCGCGCGCGCTCTCGAGGAAGACCGGGCGGCCCTCCCGCACGGCGTCCGACCCGGGGTGTCGCGCCTCGAGCGCCAGCCGGGCGAGCTTCTCGCGCTGGGGGAGCGGGAGACCGGCCGACGCCACGAGATCGAGGTGCTGTGCGTCGCGGGAGAGGAGCGACAGGACGGCCGATCTCGCGCCCAGGGCGCCAACCCCGAGTGCGACAGCGACCTCACCCACCTCGCGCGGGGTACGCGCCCGCGAGAAGGCCGAGGTGACCTCCAGCAGCTTCTCCGTCCAGGTGGAGGCCATGTCGCGCATTGTGGGTGTAGCGCCGGAGCCCGTGGCGCAGCGCGGCACTCCGTCAGCGGGGGATTGTGTAGGACGGAGCCAGCCCAATGTCGACGGCTCGGGACGGGGTCCCATGCCCCTCGCGGGGCGTCGCTTTCGCAGTCACGCACAGCGAGTCATGGTCCCTCTCGGTACTAGCCCCGGCTGGGCGGCGCACTCGCGGAGCGGCCGCTTGACCGACGAGGAACGGGGACGACGCCTGGCCGTGGCAGCGGCCGCAAGCTCGCTCGCCAGGGGGGCGCGTGTCACGGAACAGGCCGTGGCACCTTCAGTGAAGTGCCGCCCATTCCACTTCCTCCAGGAGAAGTACTTTCACCCGTTCGGGTCGCCGGGTGCGGCCCCGCCGGCGGGCGCGTACTGGACCGCCTCCCACAGCGTAGCGGCCACCCCCCGCGGATCCGCTGCCGCCGTTTGATTTCGAGCAATCGGTTCACTCCGGGTTGGACCCATTGCAGCAGCCCACAGCGCCGTTTGACGCTGGGTGAATTACCGTACCGTGAACTTCACATACAGCTCAGGATCTTTCCATTTGGGTCCAGCCGCAGATCGCGCTTGACCGCATTGCCGCGAGAACGAGACGGCGCGGCGAGCATCGCGTCACAGACGCCCCCTGGAGCGCCAGCTGGCCGTGTACCGGGCGCAATCGGACGTCCGGCCTGTTCTTGGGGCACGGGCACCGATCGGCCCGCACCGCGCAAATGCGTGCGTCCAGCGAGGGCATGAAAACGCGTGAGACACTCTCCGTCATGAACGACGACACCCGAGCGCTGACCCGCCACCTGGCAGACCTCCTTCGCCGTGAGCACGGCGCGATGGCCGACTTTCTCGTCGCGCTGGCTCAATTCGACCGAGAGCGCCGCTGGGTCGAGCTCGGCCACACCAGCCTCTTCTATTTCCTGCACCGGGAGCTGGGGCTCTCGAAGGGCGCCGCCTTCTACCGGAAGACCGCCGCCGAGCTCATCCAGCGCTTCCCCGACGTCGTGGAGCCGCTTCGCGATGGCCGCATCTGCATCACGAGCGTGATCGAGCTGGCGAAGGTCGTCACGCCCGAGAACGTGCGCGAGGTGCTGCCGCGGTTCTTCCACGCCTCGAAGCGCGAGGCGAAGGCCATCTCGGCGGCGCTGCAGCCGCTCGAAGCAGCACCGCGTCGAGACGTCGTCACTTCTGGTCGGCCCGGCGCGCGGGAAGCCTCCGCCAGCCCGGAATCCGCACCGTCGAGGCGTGCCCCGGCCGCGGACCCTTCGCCGTCGTTTGATTTCGAGCAACCAGTTCAACCGGTTGAACCAGCTCCATTCGCCATGGCGGCCTCTGCCCGCCCTCCTCGGCCGGTCCACCAGCTCGCCGAGACGAGGTCGAGCCCGTCAGCGCCGAGCTGCGCCGGTTCCACGTCAGCAAGCTCTCGGGAAAGCCGCGAGGCCCGGCGCTGAAGAGGCCGCGGCGCCCAAGCGCTCAGCCGCGCTCGGCGATCCGCGCCGCCGGGTTCGGCGCCGGCTCGGCCACCTTGCGCAGCGTGTTGCGGTCGGTGTGATGGAACGGCTCCGGCCGCCCCGCCACCTGCAACACCGTGTCGAGCTCGTAGGTGAACGTCCCGTCGTCGTTCACGGTGATGGTCGCGGTGTACTCGA
>DASPZP010000008.1:0-7027 GCA_035636195.1 Anaeromyxobacteraceae bacterium | reverse complement strand
TCGGACGAACGCATCCCACCGCGCGCGCCTGCGGGTCGGGATGGGACGCCTGCGCCGCGAGCTGCGGCCGCTCGCGGAGATCCGGGCCACCGCCGGTGGCTTCAGCCTGGTGGCGCGCGGGGCGGGCACGGTACGGCTCCTGGCGCCGCCGATCGAGACCCCCGACGCCGCCGTCCTGGCGCTGCTCGCCGACGGCGAGGCCTGGTCGACCTCGGCGCTGGCGCTGGCCCTGGGGTCCAGCCAGCGGACGGTGCAGCGGGCCCTGGTCGCCCTCGAGGAGGCCGGCCAGGCGCGCGCGCTGGGCCGCGGCCGGTCCCAGCGCTGGCTCTCCGCGCCGGCGGCCGGATTCGCGACGACCTTGTTGCTCCCGGTCTCGGACGGATTCGGTTAGGGAAAGCGAAAGGAGCAGCGATGGGCAAGGAGAACGACACGGACCAGCCGGCCGAGATCGTGCGCGAGTACGGGCCCTTCCCCGGCGTGCGGCACGTGCACGGCGTCAGCTTCGACGGCAGCCTGGTCTGGTTCGCCAGCGGCGAGAAGCTGCAGGCCTTCGAGCCGGCGACTGGCAGGATCGTGCGCGCCCTGGACGTCGCCTGCGATGCCGGGACGGCCTTCGACGGCCGGCACCTCTTCCAGATCGCGGGCGACCGCATCCACAAGATCGATCCGGCGACCGGCGAGGTCCTGTCGACGATCCCGGCCCCCGGCGGCGGGCGTGACTCGGGGCTGGCCTGGGGCGAGGGTACGCTCTGGGTCGGGCAATACCGCGACCGTAAGATCCACCAGATCGATCCCGACACTGGCGCGATCCTGCGTACGATCGAGTCGAACCGCTTCGTCACCGGAGTCACCTGGGTGGACGACGAGCTCTGGCACGGGACCTGGGAAGGCGATGACGCCGACATCCGCCAGGTCGACCCGGAGACCGGCGAGGTGCTGACTCGCCTGACGATGCCCGAGGGGACGGCGGTGAGCGGGCTGGAGTCGGACCAGGGCGACGTCTTCTACGCTGGCGGTGGCGAGAGCGGCCGGGTCCGCGCCGTGCGGAAGCCACGCCGCCGGTCCGGGCGCTAGTCGCAGCGAACGGCGCAGACGTCCCCGAACTCGGCGCGCAACACGACGACCGGCGTGGCGATCGAGCCGAGGCGCGCGCGGACGTGCCGGCGGCGTGCGACCGGGAACCCGCCGACGAGCACGAAGTCGTCCCAGAAATGCGCGCCGCGCGCCCACGTGCCCACGACCTCGGCGACGTAGTCGTGCCGGCGGAGGAGTCCGTCCTCGGTGAAGTAGAACGTCTGGATCGAGGAGTGCGTGTGGACGAGCGGCGGGATGCGGACCTCGACGCCTCGCAGGCGAAGGCCGCCCACGCGGCCGGTCCGCAACCGGAGCGGGACGGCGTCGACGAGCGTGAACGGCAGCGTGTGGTAGTGCGTCAGCGCGTAGCCGAAGAAGTACAGCGCGTCGAGCGGGGTCCATCGACGGTACTTCCGCCAGCCCCGAAAGGAATCGCGGTGGTGGGTGGCCTCTTCCCTGACCTGCCCGCGAGCGTCCAGCAACCGCACACGGCCGGACGAGAACACGCCGCGCGCACCGCGGCTCGGGAAGTCGTGCAGCACCGCGACCCACTCCCGCGGCCAGAGCTCCGCGCGGCTCGGCAGCGGAAACCTCTTCCCCGCGCCCTTCGCAGACGGGAGCAGCCCACTCAACGACCGGAGCGCGAGCGAGATCCCCTTCGCTCCCTGCCAGGCAGGCCAGCCGCCGTGGCGCTGGATCGCACGCTCGAGCAAGGTCCGCGCTTCCCCGGACCAAGGGGTCGATGCCGGAAAAGGTTCGGGGCCGAGCGACGTCGCGCGCATGCGACGGCGATACCGTGCCGCGCCGGGATGGCCGCCGCCTGATGGGGCGACTCCCTAGGCGTGCCCGCCAGGAGTCGAGAGTCCTTGCGGTCCGGATCGCCGTCGAGGAGTTCGAGGAGCCACGGTCCTCTGCGGGGCGGTCGTCGCCCGTTCGAGGTGGAAGGAGCCGACCATGCTGGCGAGCTCCTCGGAGTGGCTGGAGAGCTCAGCCGCCGCGGAGCTGGTCTCCTCCGAGCTGGCCGCGTTCTGCTGCGTCACGCTGCCGATGTCGGTCACCGCCTTCGAGACCTGCTCGATGCCCGAGACCTGCTCCTTGGCCGCAGCAGCCATGTCGGCGACGATCTCGGACGTCTTCCCGACCATCTGCGCGATGTCTGCGAGCTTCCTCGACACCTGCTGGCTCGTGACCTCGCCATCGCTCGCCTGACTGACCGCCTGGCGAATGAGCTCCTCGGTCTTCCCCGCTGCTTGCTTCGAGCGCAGGGCGAGCGTGCGCACTTCTTCGGCGACGACCGCGAAGCCGCGGCCGGCTTCTCCCGCGCGAGCAGCCTCGACGGCGGCATTCAGCGCGAGGAGGTTCGTTTGGAACGCGATCTCGTTGATGTCCTTCATGATCTGCGACGTCGCGTCCGCGGAGGTCCTGATCTTCACCATCGCCCCCGTCATCTGCTTCATCGCGACCGTGCCGTCCTGAGCAGCGGAGCGCGTCGACTGACCCAGCACCCTGGCCTGCTCCGCGCTGGCTGCGGCGTGCTTGCTCATCACGGTCATGGACTCGAGTGCGGCTCCTGTCTCCTCCATGGCGCTCGCCTGCCGCGACGCTCCCTCGGCGACCTGCTGACTCTTGGACGCGATCTGGCCCGCCGCGCCCGACACCTGCTCCGCCGCGTCCGCCACCTGCGCCATGGCCTGGTGCAGCGCCTCGGCGGTCTCGTTCAGCGAGTTCTTCATCCTGGCGTGATCGCCGCGGTACTCGCCCTCGACCCGGGCGCGCAAGTCGCGATGGGCCAGGCGCTCCAGGACCTGGGCCGACTCCTGGATGGGCGCCACCACCGCATCGAGCGTGTCGTTCACGCCCTGCACGATGGTCGCAAAATGGCCCTGGAGCTTGGCCGCGTCCGCGCGCGTGGAGAGCTGGCCATCGACGGCCGCCTTCAGGAGCAGGTTCGCGTCGGCGACGAGCGTCTCGATCGTCTCGATGCAGCGGTTCAGGCTCTCCTTGATGGCGTTGAAGTCTCCTCGGTACGTCTCCGTGATCTTCGGCGGGATGTCCCCCCTGGAGATCCGGTCGACGTAACCGGCGGTGACCCGCATCGGTCGGACGAAGGCGTCCATCGTGGCGTTCATGCCGTCCACGATGGAACGGAACTCGTCGCCGACCACGCTCGGGTCGGCGCGCTCCGCGAGTCGCCCCTCGCAGACTGCCTCTTCGAGCAGCCTCGCCTGGCGGCTGAGCGCTGACACCGTGCGCTTCACCGGACGAGAGATGAAGGCACCTGCCGCAGCGAGGATCAGCCCGATGAGCGCGGTCGCGATGATGAGCCGCTTCGATTCCGTCGCCACGGCGGCCTCCACGTCGTCGATGTAGACGCCCGTTCCGAGGATCCACCCCCAGGGCTCGTAGAGCTTGACGTACGAGAGCTTTCTGACCGGTATGGCCGCCCCGACCTTGGGCCAGAGGTACTCGTAGAAGCCGGCCCCACCGGGCCCCGCGCGAACGGTCTGGACGAACCCGACGAACAGCTTGTTCCCCTTCGGATCGGCGACATCCGTCAGATCCTTGCCCTCCAGCTCGGGCTTGACGGGGTGCATCACCATCGTGGGTTTGAGATCGTTGATCCACAGGTACTCGCGCTCCTCGTAGCGCATCGCTCGCACGGCCTCGAGCGCGGCCCGTCGAGCCTCGTCGCGGGTCAGCTTGCCCGCGTCGGCGAGCGCCGCGTAGTGGGCCACCTGCGTGTACCCCAGCTCTACCGCCGCGCGGACCTTCGCCTTGCGCTCGGTCGTGAACCTCTCCTCGAGCACGTGCAGCGAGGAGACCGAGATCGTGACGAGACCGACCGCAGCGACCGCCGCCACGTGCCAGAGGCGGGCGGCGATCGTTGGATTGCTCATCCTGCGAAGCAGCTTCGTCATCGGCGGCTCTCCTTGTCCCGGCGTTCGTGCATGGGTCGCGCCATGGCCTTGCCTTCTCAGTCGCGGCACGTACGGAGGAAGACAGACGCGCAGCCTCTCGAATACTGCTCGGGGCCACCGCCACCCACGACTCACGTCGGACCCGGGCCCGCTGGCTGTCTCCAGGAGATCTCAAGGTCTAGTAGGATGGCCAGCCCCGGGTCGCAATGAGCGCGCCTCCCCTCCCACCCGCTGCGCCTGACGCGACCGGCTCGCGGCGTCCCGGGTCGCCTCGCGAGCTGTTCGTCGCGTTCACGCTCCTGGCGCTGCAGGGCTTCGGGGGCGTGGTCGTCGTCGCGCAGCGCGTGCTCTGCGAGGACAAGCGCTGGTTGAGCCGGGCCGAGTTCGTCGAGCTGCTCTCGATAGGCCAGGTCGTCCCGGGACCGAACGTCTGCAACGTCGCCCTCATGCTGGGCGACCGCTTCTTCGGCTGGCGAGGTGCCCTGGCCGCGCTGGGTGGGCTGCTCACGGTCCCCTTCGGCATCGTCCTCGCGCTCGTGACCGTGTACGCGCGCTTTGCGGCGAGCCCCGCGATCGCCGGGGCGCTCCGGGGTATGGGAGCCGTGTCGGCAGGGCTCATCGCCGGCACCGCCCTGAAGCTGGCGCAGTCGCTCCGCACGAGCCCGCTGGGCGTGCCGGTGTGCGTGGCGCTCGGCGCGGCCGCCTTCGTGCTGGTGGGCCTCCTGCGCATCCCGCTCGCCTGGGCGCTCGTCGTGGTCGGCCCCGCCGCGTGCGGTCTCGCCTGGCGCCGCGTGGGCGGCGGCGTGGGCCCGAGATGAGCGCGCTCGCCTGGGCGGTGCTGCTCTGCCAGGTCCTCTTCCTGTCGCTCCTCCAGGTCGGTGGCGCGCTCACGATCGCCCCCGATCTGCACCGGCTCGTGGTCGAGCGCCTGGCGCTCCTGACCGACGCGCAGTTCGCGGCGTCCATCGCGATCGCGCAGTCCTGCCCCGGCCCGAACACGCTCTACGTCGCGGCCATCGGCTTCCAGACCGCCGGGGTCGCCGGCGCGCTGGCGGCCCAGGCCGCGGTGCTGCTGCCGTCGTCGATGATCGCGATCGCGGTCGGCAGGTGGGGCAGCGCTCGCCCTGATCTGAAGTTCCTGCTCGCGTTCAAGGCTGGCATGGCGCCGGTGACGATCGCGCTCCTCGCAGCGGCGAGCTGGATCATCGTCGCCGAAGCGCCGGGGTGGCGGCACGTCCTCCTCGCGGCGGCGGCCGCCGTCGCGGTGTGGCGCACCCGCGTGCACATCCTGTGGCTCATGGCAGTCGGCGCCATCGCCGGCGCCCTCGCGTGGGTCTGACCGCCACGCCGCGCTCGTCTCCTCGCTTACAGCCCGCCGGGTGCGTGCGGTCCGCCTCCCGGCCATCTAGAGATGGCGCTCGTCTTCACACAGGAGAGCTGCCATGGCCAAGCCGATCCCCGAGGGGTACCACGCAGTGACGCCCTACCTCATCTGCAAGGGCGCAGCAGAGGCGATCGAGTTCTACAAGAAGGCGCTCGGCGCGAAGGAGCTGTTCCGGATGGACGGGCCCGGCGGGACGATCGGCCACGCCGAGCTGCTCATCGGCGACTCGCACGTGATGCTCGCCGACGAGTCGCCCGACGGCAAGTGGCGCTCGCCCCAGTCGGTGGGCGGCACGCCGGTCACCATGATGCTCTACGTGAAGGACGTCGATACGACGTTCCGCGAAGCCCTGGCGGCGGGCGCCCACGTCGTGCACGACGTGAAGGACCAGTTCTACGGGGATCGGTCCGGCACGATCGCCGATCCCTTCGGCCATGTCTGGACCATCGGCACCCACGTCGAGGACGTCTCCCCCGACGAGATGGCGCGCAGGATGGCCCAGCTGCCCCAGCCCTGAGTCGCGCGGATCGATCGCGGCGGAGGCCGTCCGCGGGTAGCATGCGCTCCCCATGCGCCTGCGCCTCCTCCGCGATCTCTCGCCCGCCGCCGTCGTGGCCGGCTTCGTCACCGTGCTCGTCGGCTACACCAGCTCGGCCGTCATCGTCTTCCAGGCGGCCCGGGCCAGCGGCGGCGGGCCGGCCGAGATCGCGTCGTGGATGTGGGCGCTCGGCCTCGGCATGGGCGTGACCTGCATCGGGCTGTCGCTCCGCTACCGCGTGCCGGTCGTCACCGCCTGGTCCACCCCGGGCGCGGCGCTCCTCGCCACCAGCGCGGTCGGGCTGCCCATGCCGGCCATGATCGGCGCCTTCCTGGTCTCGGCGGTGCTGATGGTGATCGCCGGCGCGACCGGCTGGTTCGAGCGCGGCATGTCGCGCATCCCGGTGCCGCTCGCCTCCGGCATGCTGGCGGGCGTCCTGCTCCGCTTCGGGCTCGACGCGTTCGTCGCGATGAAGACCCAGCTCGGGCTGGGGCTCGCCATGTTCGCGATCTACCTCGTCGGCCGTCGCCGCTGGCCGCGTTACGCGGTGGTCGGTGTCCTCGCGCTCGGCGTCGCCATCGCCCAGGCGCGCGGGCTCTTGCACCTCGACGCCGTCCGGCTCGAGCTGGCCCGGCCCATCTTCACGGCGCCGACCTTCAGCGTGAGCGCGCTCTTCGGCGTCGCCATCCCGCTCTTCGTCGTCACCATGGCCTCGCAGAACGTGCCGGGCGTGGCGGTGCTGCGGGCCTCCGGCTACGGCGGGACGCCCATCTCGCCGCTCGTCACGTGGACCGGCCTCGCCACGGTGGTGGCGGCGCCCTTCGGCGGCTACGCGCTCAACCTCGCCGCCATCACCGCCGCCATCTGCATGGGCCACGAGGCGCACGAGGACCCTGCCCGCCGGTATGTCGCGGCCATCGCGGCGGGCGGGTTCTACATCCTGCTCGGGCTCTTCGCCGCCACCGTCGGCGCGCTCCTCGCCGCCTTCCCGCGCGAGCTCGTCTGGAGCGTCGCAGGGCTGGCGCTCTTCAACACCATCGGCGGCGGGCTCGCGGCGGCGGTCGCGGACCCGGACCACCGCGAGCCGGCGCTGGTGACGTTCCTCGTCACCGC
>DASPZP010000007.1:0-12766 GCA_035636195.1 Anaeromyxobacteraceae bacterium | reverse complement strand
GGATCGCGAGCTCTGCGGTCCAGCCGGAGGGGGAGGGCGCGACGGCTGCGTCCCAGACCGCGTCCCAGTCGAACGTCTCCTGTACGTCGTCGTAGTGCAGCCGATCCTCGAGGATCCCGCCTGCGCTGATGGTGAAGCGATAGGCCGTGCGCCCGTCGTGCGCGGCGTCGATCGCGATGGAGACGCTGTCGCTCCCGGATGGGATGTAGTCACGCCGGCCGAGCGGTCGCGAGACGTCCTCGGGCCGCTCGTCCTTGCAGCGGAACGCGACGTAGAGCCGTTCGTCGTCATAGAGGATGCGGACCTCCGTTCGCCGCAGCGGGGTGGCGCCCTCCCGCGGGTAGATCTCGGTGAACGCATCGAATGGGGGGGCCGCGCCCCAGGCCGCTTCGTCTGGACGGCCGTCCACCTGGATCGCGCCGGTGGCGCGCGCAGCCAGGAGCGCAGCCTCGCTCGCGGCGGCGGGCTCCACGAAACCGGCTGTCCACGTCACGGCCGAGGCCGTGAGCAGGAAGGCGAGGCGAGATGGTCCGCGTGGTCCGTGCGCCGCCAAGAGATCCTCGCGACAGGGTCGTCATCGAGGTAGGCACCCGGCGACTCGGTGGCTGTCTCATGGTGGGGGCAACCTGCGCGAGGGGTGCCCTCAGGATCCCCGCGAGAGCGCCCCGGCGAGCCGCGCCAGGACTCATGGGGTCCCAACGGCATGCGCTCCACGCGGGTCGGGGGCGCTCAGCGGAACCCGAGGGTGCGACACGACCCGCAGCCGCGACACGCGACCCGAGCGCGCGGTATCGCGCCACAGGCGTGAATTCACTGAGCCTGCATTGAACCCATGCTCTGGCGCGCCCGGTGCACGGGGACGCGACATGAGCGTCGACTTCACGTTGGGTAAGAGAATCACGATCGCCTCGGTCATCGCCGCCGCCATCACGCTTCTCGTCGTGGCTGTCGCCTGGTTTGCGATCAACGGCATCGGCAAGCAGTTCAATGACGTGTCGGCGGTCGATTTCCCGGCCGCGCTCACCCTGAGCGAGCTGGAGAGCGGCGTCATGACCGCCGGGCGGGGCGCGAACGGTCTCGTCTCCGATGGTCTCATGGCTGACGCACAGACTCGCGAGGCCGTGCTCGGGCTCGTCGCTGACGGGCTCGCCAAGGTCGAGAAGGCCGAGGCAGCCTACGAGAGGCTGCCGGTGGACGAGGAGGCGAAGAAGCTGTGGCGGGACCTGCGTGGAACGCTCGATCCGTATCGAGAGGGGATCCGTAGACTGGAGGAGATCGCGCGGCGCCAGATCGCCGCCGGTGGCGCCTACGCGGTCACACCCGATCTCCTCCAGGCCTGGAAGACGCAGCGCGCGGCCTACGTCGCGTCCGTGAAGCCTTTCCAAGCTGCCCTGGAAGCCGTGCGCGCCATGGTCGCGCAGCAGGCCCAGGACGTCGTCCGGGCGCAGCGCGACGCCAGCATCGCCATGGCTGGGGCGGGTGCCCTCGCCATCGCGATCCTTGCCTCGTCCACGCTCCTCCTCGCACGCGCAGTGCGGCGGACCGTCGGCGGGCTCGCGGACGAGTCGTCACGGCTGACGGCCGCGGTTCGCGACGGTCGACTCGATACGCGTGCAGCGACGGCTGGCGTGTGTCCCGAATTCCGTCACATCGTCGCGGGAATGAACGAGATCGTGGAAGCCTTCGTGAAGCCCATCCGCGCGACCGCCGAGTGCGTCGAACGCATCTCGAAGGGCGATGTCCCGGAGGAGATCACCGAGCCCTACCAGGGAGACTTCGACCTCATCAAACAGAGCCTCAACCGCTGCATCGGCGCGGTGTCAGGGCTCATCCAGGACACGAACGGCCTCGTGGTGGGAGCGGTGGCCGGCAAGCTCGACGCGCGCGCCGACGCCGCTCGGCACGAAGGCGACTTCCGGAAGATCGTGGACGGGGTGAACAAGACGCTCGATGCGGTGCTGGCGCCCATCCAGGAGGCTGCCGCCGTGCTCGACCACCTCGCAAAGCGCGACCTGCGCGCCCGCATGACGGGCGATTACCGTGGCCAGCACGCCCGCATCAAGGAGTCGCTCAACGCCACCGCCGGCGCGCTGCACGACGCGATGGAGCAAGTCGCCACCGGCGCGGAGCAGGTCACCTCCGCCTCCGGGCAGATCGCTTCCACCAGCCAATCGGTGGCCCAGGGCGCGAGCGAGCAGGCGGCCGCGCTCGAGGAGACCTCCGCCGCGCTCGAGTCGATGGCCTGCATGACGAAGCACGCCTCGGACAACGCTCAGCAGGCGAGCGCGCTCGCCACGACGGCACGTGCCGCGGCCACCGACGGAGCGGCCACCATGGAGCAGATGAGCGGGGCCATGGGGAAGATCAAAGTGTCCGCGGAGAGCACCTCGCAGATCATCAAGGACATCAACGAGATCGCGTTTCAGACGAACCTGCTCGCGTTGAATGCCGCCGTGGAGGCTGCCCGCGCTGGCGAGGCGGGCCGCGGCTTCGCAGTCGTGGCCGAGGAGGTGCGCTCGCTGGCGCTCCGCTCCAAGGAGGCGGCCAACAAGACGGAGGCGCGCATCCGCGAGTCGGTGAAGCAGGCCAGTGAGGGCGAGACCACCTCGCGTCAGGTCTCCGGGAAGTTGGGAGAGATCGTGGGCGCGATCGGGAGGGTCACGGAGATCGTGGCCGAGATCGCGGCCTCGGCGAAGGAACAGGCGGCCGGCATCGACCAGGTCACCCAGGCGATCGGCCAGATGGACCAGGTCACCCAGCAGAACGCGGCCAGCTCCGAGGAGGCCTCATCCTCGGCAGAGGAGCTCTCCGGGCAGGCCGAGGAGCTCGCCGCGATGGTGGGCACCTTCCAGCTCGATCGCCCTGTGAAAGGCACGGGAGTGCGCGAGCCCCGCGGCCTGACCGCGTGTGATGGGGCCGCCCGGACTCGAACCGGGACTCCGCTCGCGCGGAAGCAGATTTTAAGTCTGCCGCGTTTGCCAGTTTCGCCACGGCCCCTCAACGCTGCTACTCGATAGTTTCCTCGCTCCACGGCAGGTCGGCTCTTCGTCTATCCCGAGCGTCGCATGACGCCGAGCAGCTCATCGAGCCTGAAGGGCTTGCGCAAGATGGCCCGGGCATCAATCGGCTTGTGCAGCCACTGAGCTGCTGTCACCACCACGACCGGGATCGCTGCCAGCGCCGCGTCGCGCGACTGCTCCTCGCGGAAGCTCCAGCCATCCATGACCGGCATCATGAGATCGAGCAGGATGACATCTGGCCGGAGCCCGGAGCGGAGCACCTTCAAGGCTTCGAGCCCGTTGGCGCTGCACGACACGGTGAGGCCCTCGTCGCTGAGCGCCTCGGCAATCACCGCGCGCAGCGCCTCGTCATCGTCAACGATGAGGACCGACTCGATCACGGAGTGACCCTCGGGAGCGTGACGGTGAACGTCGCACCTGCGCCGGGTGCGCTCTCGACAGCGATCTTGCCCCCGTGGGCCTCGGCCATCTGTCGCGCGATCCAGAGGCCGAGGCCGAGGCCGCTCGTGATGCTCACGCCTGCGGCGCGCTCGAACCGCTCGAAGATCCGCTCCTGGCTCTCTGGCGAGATGCCGATCCCACGATCGCGGACCACGAGCACCGCTGCATCGTCGCGCTCGTCCAGCATCACCTCGACGGGCTGACCGTTACCGTACTTGATGGCGTTGCTGACGAGGTTCGTGATGACCTGATCGAGCCGCATGCGATCCCAGCGACCCACGACGGCGCGGGTGCGAAGGCGCAGCTCCGTCCCAGCGCTCTCGGCGTGCGACTCGAACCGCTCGATTATCTCCTCGGTCAGATCCGCGAGATCGAACTCTGCCAGGTCGAGTACGAGCCGCCCGGCAGTGATGCGTGAGACGTCGAGGAGGGAGTGGGCGAGCGCTTCCATGCGGTCGATCTGCGACTCCATCCGGGACAGCTTCCCCTCGACGTGCTCGTCGGCCACTGGGGCCCTGCGTAGGCTCCGTCCCAACGTCTCGGCATGCAAGCGCAGCGTCGTGAGTGGCGTCCGCAGCTCGTGCGAAGCCATCGACAAGAAATCATCCTTGACGCGGCCTGCTTCCCGCAGCGCCTCAGCGGCCTTCTTCCGATCGGAGATGTCGAAGAAGACCACGGCGAAGCGGCCGGGCTCGGTCTGATAAGCGCTAACTTCGAACCACCGCCCGAGCGGTCCGAAAGAAGCCTCGAAATGCGCTGGCTCCCCGGTGAGGGCCACCTTCCCGTATCGCTCGAACCATGAGGGCTCCGCGTCGGGGAACAACTCGAGAGTGGTCCGGCCGATGATGTCCGCGGCTTTCAGCCCGGTGTGGCGCTCGAACGCGGGGTTGACCTCCAGGTAGCGAAGATCGCGCGGCTTGCCGGCCTCGTCACAGATGATCTCATTGAGCGAGAACCCTTCGCTCATCGTCTCGAAGAGCGTACGGAACCGCTTCTCGCTCTCGCGGACCGCGTGCTCCGCTCGGCGCTGCTCCGTCTGGTCCCGGAAGACGAGCACCACACCGGACATGCGCCCGGATGCGTCGCGGATCGGGGCAGCACTGTCAGCGATGGGCCGCTCGGTCCCATCTCGCGCAAGGAGGGCCGTGTGGTTCGCGAGTCCGACGACGACGCCATCACGAAGCACTCGGTCCACCGGGTTGGGGGCTGGTCGCCGGGTTTCCTCGTTGACGATCTCGAATACCTCATGGAGCGGCCTCCCCACGGCATCCTCGCCTTTCCAGCCCGTGATTTCTTCGGCCACGCTGTTGAAGACCGTCACCCGAGCCGCCAGGTCGGTCGCGATCACTCCATCCCCGATGCTGCGCAGCGTCACCGCGAGCCGCTCCTTCTCCGAGCCGAGTTGATCCTGTGCCCGCTTCCGCTCGGTGATGTCTTGGACGGTGGTGACGACGAACTTCTGACCTTGGATGCTCATCCGATCGACGTTGATCGAGAGGACGTGTTGTTTGCCGGAGATTGTCCTGCGGGTGACCTCGAAGTCGCGAACCGAGCCGTGCTGTTCCAGTTCCGCGCGCACGCGCGCCTGGGACTCCGTGTCCGAGATCCCCAAATCCACGCTGCTCTTGCCGACCACCGCCTCCCGCGTGTAATCGAACAGCTTCAGGAAAGCGTCGTTGACGCTCACGGTGATGCCTTCCGGCATCTTCGTCAGCGCGATGGCAAAGGGCGACTTGTCAAAGATGGCGGAGTACCTCTGCTCGCTCTCGCGCAGCGCCACCTCGGCGCGCTTGTGCTCAGTGATGTCGCGGTTCGTCTCCAGCACGTGGTAGTTGCCGGCTGCGCCGTCTCGGAATACCTGGAGCTTCGCGGAGACCGTGACGTGTTCTCCTGCCTTGGTCCGGTGTCGAAGCTCGCCCTCCCAGCGTCCCGTGCGCTCCAGCACCGCCTCGATGTCCCGCCATGGGCGTGGGAACACCGACCCAAGGAGCGCGTCCGCGGTACGCCCGACGGCCTCCAGCGCGCTGAAGCCGTACAGTTCCTCGGCCCCGCGATTCCAGCTCTCGATGCCACCTTCCGGGGACCAGACGAGGATAGCGTCGTGAGCGAGGTCGAGCAGATTCGCTCGCCATCTCGCGTGTTCCTCTTCGCGTCCTGTGGAGGGCGACATGGCCAGAGACTCCCAGGAGCGGAGTAGACGACCTGCCGGGGGTGGACCGCCCAAGTAGGCGACGCAGGCTAGCACGCCAGCCACCCCGTTCGGGCATAGGTGCCCGCTGGGGGATCTCCGCGGCCGCCGGGCGGAGCGTATGCGCGCGGCGCCGGGCGAGCAAGCTCGCTCCGGCGCCGCGGTCTTCACGGAACGTGGCGGCTCACCGCACCCGGGAGCTCCGGGCGCGGCGGCCGCGGTGTTTCACGGCGTACAGCTGCCGGCGGTGCAGGCGAGAGCGCTCGCACAGTCCGTCGCCGCGTTGCAGAGCGAGCCCTGCGCGCCGGGCTGGCACGCGCCGGAGACGCAGTCGTTCGAGAGGCACTGAGTGGCGTCCGTGCAGGCCGCACCGGCGCCGCCCGCGCTGCCGGCGGCGCAGCGGCCGTCGATACCGCAGGTGCCGCTCACGCAGTCCACGTCGACCCGGCAAGGCACGCCGGCGCCCCCAGCCTGGCAGAGCAGCGCGGTGCACACGCCCGAGAGGCAGTCGGTCGGGGCGAGGCAGTCGGCTTCGAGGCTGCCCAGGCCGCAGTGCTTGGTCGCGTCGCAGGTGCCCGACATGCACTGGGAGCCGCTGGTGCAGACCATGCCGACTGACCCGGTGGCCGGCGGGGGAGGCGCAGGCGCAGGCGCGGGGTCCGTGGTGCCGGCGTCGGGGACGGGGACGGGGTCCGTGGTGCCGGCGTCAGTTACGACGGGATCCGTGGTGCCCGCGTCAGGAACGACGGGTGGAGGCGTGCTGGCGCAGGAGACCTGGGTCATGCCGTGCTTGTTGACCAGGATGACCGGCGAAAGGTACCAGCTGCCGGACACATAGAAGAGCGACCGGTTGCCGTCGAAGTCGAGGGTCACGTCGGTGATGGCGCATGCGGCGACCTGCCACGGCCCGACGATCATGATGCCCGACTCGGTGCCGCCGGGGACCGCGAGCGCCAGCTTCTTGCCGGACTTCACCACGTAGTTCCCGCTCCGCGCCACGACGAGGCGGAGCTGGGTGACGGTCCCGGCTGGCATCGCGCGCAGCCCGAGCTGAGCCTCCTTGTCCTGGAGCTGGAGGAGGTTCACGTCGGTCGGCGTGCTGCTGAGCGTTATCCAGCCGCCGGGGCGCACGTGGGCCACCACGCGCTCCACCCGGACCCAGATCTCGTCCGGGCTCTTGCTGGCCCGCTGACAGAGCGAGACCGACAGCGCGGCCTGACCGCTCGCGAGCTGCGTCCCGTCGGGCAGCCGTCCCCCGGCGGTGCTGCCTTGCTGCGAGCCTCCACACGCAACGGCCACCACGCCTACGGCGATGATCGTCCCCAGCGCGGCGTACATCCCACGATGTGAGTGCATGAGCGCCCTCCTCTCACCAATAGTGTACCAGCCTCAGGCGACACCGGGCGGCCGAAAGCGTCCACCCATCCCGTCAGGGTTCACTCACAGACGACACCGCTGTCGCAGGTGAGGAGACCGCTCGCCGACACCTCGCACCATGGCGCCGGCCGGACCGGCCTCCTGCACGTCCTCCACGGAATCGCACGATCGCGCGCTGGAACAGGCGTTCGATGAGCAGGCCGCGCACTTCCGGAGGCCCCCGTGCAGAACCATCCAGCCGCGCCGCCGGGCTGTTCGCCGTCGCCGCGCTGCCGGCCGGGGCGCGCGTACGGCGGCATGGGTCAGGGCCCGGTGCTCGGGCGCGGTGCCATCCGCGAGACTGGGTGCGAGCTGACCGGAGGCGATTTCGTCAGGCGTCGATGCGGACGCTCGCCACCGCCACCACGATCTCGCGCAGGAAGAGCAGCAGCGCGGCGGTGAAGGCGAGCATGGCGGCCACGAAGAGCAGCGCCGTCAGCCAGGATACGTTCGCCCCCAGGATGGAGCCCAGGAAGAGCGACGAGATGATGGTGCACACGAGCAGCGCGGCCGTGACGCCGCAGGTGATGGCCATGTTGACGAGGTGCCGCCGCCGGGCGAGCAGGTGCAGCTCGGCGTGCAGCGCGCCCTGCTGCGCCGGCTCGATCTTGCCCGCCCGCTCGCCGAGCACCCGCGCGCGATCGACGATGCGGCCGAGGCGCGTGCTGAGGACAGCGAGAAAGGTGCCGAGCGCGGTGAGGAGGAACACCGGCGCGACCGAGAGCTGGATGGTGTGGGCGACGGTGGTGAGCGGGGTCTCGAGCATCATCGGGCGTAGCGCTCCTCGAAGTGGGCGCGTAGCGGCGGGTGGCGGCGCAGGAGGTCGAGCGCGAGGTCGGCGTGGCCCGGCACGTAGCCGTTTCCGACCACGAGCAGCGCGTCCCTGCCCACCCCCTCGGCGCCGAGCGCGGCGGCGGTGAAGCTCGTCGCCATGGAGAAGAAGAGGACCGTGCCGCCGTCGCGGACGCACAGGATGGAGGTCATTTCGGTGCCGGCGACGCTGGCGCAGTTCACGACGAGGTCGAAGGGTCCGCCCGTGGCCGTGACGCGCGCGAGCGACCCTACGGCGTCAGTGGCGTCGAGCGCGTGGGTGCGGTCGCACAGGCCGAGCGCCTCCACCGTGGCGAGGGCCGCCTCCGAGCGGTCCGCGGCGACGAGCTCGCCCCGGCCGCCCAGCCGCTCCCGCGCCTCGGCGCAGACGAGCAGGCCCGACTTCCCCGCCCCGATCACGAGCACGCGCTGGCCCGGGCGGACGTGCCGTGCCACCAAGGCAGGCGCGCCACAGACGTCGAGGGCCGCCAGCGCCACCTGCTCCGGGAGGTCGTCCGGTAGCCGCGCCCACAGTCCGGTCGCGAACAGGTAGGCGCGCGCCTCGCACTCGATCCGGTCGACCTCCGGCCGGACGGCGGTGATGCGGCGCAGCGCGATCGGGGTGAGGGTGAGCGAGACGAGCGTCGCGAGGCGGTCGCCGGGCCGGAGCGCGCCGGCGGCGGGGTGGCGCGGCCCGACCTCCGCCACCCGCCCGATGAGCATGCCGCCCGAGCCGGTGACCGGGTTGTGGAGCTTCCCGCGCGCGCGGACGATGCGCTCCACCTCGGCGGCGAGCCGGACCGGGTCGCGGCCCACCGCGCCCTCCAGCTGGCGGAAGCTGGCCGCGTCGACGTTGAGCGCCTCGACCTCGATGGCGAGCTCGTCCTCGCCGAGCGGCAGGGTGGGGTCGAGCACGTCGGCGCGCTGCGGGAGCACGCCCTTCGGGGCGACCACGCGCCGCAGGCCGTAGGGATCCATACCGGCGCGAGGATAGCTCGAACGCGGCCGATCAGGGACGTTCAGGGACGTTCCGGGAGAGCGCCCGCCATGGCGAAGACGGCCTGCGCCGCGCGCGCGAGCGCCTCCGCCTCCTCCTGCCGCTGGGGGCCCCCGCCGGCGCGCAGCGCCCGGGCGGCGAGATCGGTGGCACGGGCCGCCTCGAGCTCGGCGCCCAGCGCTTCCCACGCCGCGGCTGCCTCGCGCAGCGCGGCCGCACCTGTCACGGCCTCCCCGCGCGCGACGAGCACCCGGCCGCGGGTGGCGCTCGCGATGGCGCCCAGGGCGCGTCCGCCCCGCCGCGCCGCGAGCGCGTCGAGCTCGGCGGCGTGCGCGGTCGCGTCCTCCACCTGCCCGCGCGCGAGCACCACCTTCACCAGCTCCGGCCGGAAGAGCGCGTGGCACACCGCGCACTCGCCGTGGCGGGCGAGGAGCTCGCTCGTCACCCGCAGCGCGTCCTCGGCCGCGTAGACGGCACCGGCGACGAGTCGGTTCTGGGCGAGCGTGGCGTGCAGGCGGGCCAGCGCGTGGTTGCGGAGCACGGCGCGCTCGGCGAGCACGATGCCCTCGCCGAGCAGCTCCAGGCCCTCGTCGAGGCGGCCGCGGGCGGTGAGGAGCGCGCCCAGCCGGTCGAGCGCGAAGGCCTCGCCGAAGGCGGAGCCGCCGTACTGGAAGTGAGCGCGCGCCTCGCGCAGGGTGGTCTCGGCGACGTCGAGCTGCCCTGCCGAGAGCGCCAGCGTGCCCTCGAGGACGCCGGCCATGGCGACCGTGATGGGCGCCTGCCGTCCCGCCGCGAGGGCGCGCAGCGCGCCGGCATCCGCCGAGAGCTCGCCGACGGTCCTGCCGCCGAGGAGGTCGTTCTCCCACAGCACGAGGTGCACCTCGAACGGCTGCTCGGGCCCGGGCTCGGCCACCTCGGTCGAGGAGCCGGTCGCCTCGTCGCCCGCGCGCCCGGCCGCGACGATAGCCAGATCCTGCCCGCGGAGGGCCAGCACGCCGTCCCCCACCTGAAGCGCCTCGTCCGCGCAGCGCCGCGCCAGCTCGAGCGCCTCCTGGTTGTGCCCCTCGTGCCAGGCGAGCTGGGCGAGCAGGTGGAGCGTCTCGGCGCGCTCATCCCCGGAGCCGAGCATCGCGTCGGCCAGCCCGGCATCGAGCTGGGCGCGCGCCTCGGTCCGGCGCCCGCCGACGAGCAGCCCCAGCGCCGCGCCTCGCCGAGCACGCGCGCGCTGCTCCGGCCCGGGCCGCCAGCCCGCAGCGTCGCCGAGCCCGGCCGCGCGCTCGAAGGTGCGCGCCGCGCCGGGCAGCTCGGCCAGCGCGAGCTGCACCTGCCCGAGCGCCTCGTGCAGCTCGAGCCGGCGCGGGCCGCTGGCGCCTGCACCGCCCGCAGCCGCGAAGGCCCGCTCGTAGAACGCGCTCGCCTCGCGCAGCCCGGCTCGCGCCGCGGCGCGGTGGCCGGCGGTGAGCAGGTGCGCGAAGGCGCGCTCCGGCTGATCGCCGGCGGCGCGATGATGGGCGAGCTCCTCGGCCGCGTCCTCGATCCCGCCCGGCGTGACGGCGGCCCGAGCCTCCACCGCGTCGGCGATGGCGCGGTGGAGCGCCGCCCGCCGCGCCACCGTCAGCGCCTCGTAGATCGCCTCGCGCACGAGCGAGTGGTGGAAGTGGTGCCCGGCGCCGTCCTCCTGGACGATGCGCGCCTCGAGCACCTGCTCCAGCGCGGCCAGCGCGTCATGCGTGGTGAGCCCGCTGGCGGGCTTCACCAGCTCGAACTCGAAGCGCGGCCCCGCCACCGCCGCGGCCTCGAGCAGCGCCACCACCCGCGGCCCGAGCCGCGCGACGCGCTCGCGCACCGCCGCCGCCGGATCCTCGGGCACCTTCACCTGGCCCGACTCCTTGAAGGCGCGCGCCAGCTCCTCCGTGTAGAAGGGGCTCCCGTCGGTGGTCCGGTAGAACTGCGTGGCGAGCGCTTCGCCCGGCGCGGTCCCGAGCAGGTCCGCCAGCTGCTCGCGCGAGCCGGCGAGGTCGAGCCGCTGCACCCGCACCCCGCGCGCCAGCCGCTCGCAGTCGAGGTGGGAGAGCAAGAGCTGCACCGGCGCGCCCGAGCGGACGCCGTCCTCCCGGCAGGTGGCGACCAGCATGAGGCGGAGCGCCCGCGCCGAGCGGGCGAGCTCGTGGAAGAGGTTCGCGGAGGCCTCGTCCGCGCGGTGCAGCTCGTCGACGAGGAGGTAGAGGGGGCGGCCGCCGGCGAGGGCGGCGAGCTGCTCGCGAATGGCCGCGATGAGATGGGCCTGCGCCGCCTCGTGCGTGCGGGCTCGGCCGGATGGCTCGGCGAATGGGTCGCGGGCGCCCGTCCCGCCCGCCCGCAGGTAGTCCGCGAACAGGTCGGCGAAGGCGGCGTAGGGCGCGGGGCGGCTCGAGTCGAACATGCCCGACAGCACCACGGCCCCGCTCTCCTGCGCGATGCGCGCCCCCTCCACCGCCAGGCGGCTCTTGCCGACGCCGCGCTCGCCGAGGAGGACGAGCGTTCCGGCGCCCTGCTCGACGAGCGACTCGAACAGCAAGAGCGAGGAGGTGCGGCCGCGCAGGGGCGGTGGCTCGGGTGAGCCGAGCAGCCGGCGCGCGATGCGGCGGTAGCCGTCATAGGCGAGGCGCCCGTGCGCCGGGCCGATGTCGCCGCGCAGCATGCGCTCGCGCAGCTCGCGCAGCTCCGGCGCGGGGGGGCCGAGGCCGGCCAGGCGGAGCGCGGCCTCGGCGGCGTCGAACTGGCGGAGCGCGTCGGCGCGGCGTCCGGCCTCGGCGAGGAGCCGCATGAGCAGGAGCTGCGGTTCCTCGGCGACCGGCTCGACGTCGAGCAGGCGCCGCAGGAGCGGGATGGCGCGCCGCGCGTCGCCGGCGGCGGCGGACGCGCGCGCGAGTGGCAGGGCCGCACTGGCGAAGCGCGCCCGCAATTCCGCCCGTGGCGCGGCCAGCCAGGCGGAGTCGTGGTCGTCGGGACAGAGGTCGCCGCGGTAGAGGCCCACCGCATCCTCGAGCGCTGGCAGCTCCTCGTCCGCCGCTGCCGAGGCCGCGAAGGCGGCGGCGTCGACCCAGACCTCCGGCCGCAGCCGGACCTGGCCGTGCTCGAGGTCGACGAAGCGCCCGCCGAGGATCTGGCGCAGGTCGTAGAGGGCGCGGTGCAGGTTGTTGGCGCCGCTCGAAGGGTCCTTGTCGGGCCAGAGCGTCTCGATGACGCGCTCGCGGGAGAGGACGCGGCCCGCGGTGAGCGCGGTCAGCTTGAGGAGGTCGGCCGGACGGCGGCGACGCCACGAGGAGTGCGGGATGGGCGCATCTCCGCGCACCACCTCGAACCGGCCCAGCAGGAACACCTTCAGCGGCGCAACCGCCCGATCCGGCAGCGGGGCGCGCCTGGTTTCCGCCCCGACCATCACATCCCCCTGAGGGCGACGGTAACAGAAATGTTTGCGTGCCCAGCCCAGGAAAGGTGAGGCGAAATGCCGCGCGCGAGGCGCCGGGAGAGGGGCGAGGCGCGCTCGCCTCGACTAACTTTGGACATGCACTACCGCGTCTCCATGCCCGAGCCGCACGGGCACCTCTTCCACGTCGTCCTGACCGTCGACCGCCCCGCGGATGGGCTCGTCCTGGCGCTCCCGGTCTGGACCCCGGGTAGCTATCTCGTCCGCGAGTACGTCCGCCACCTGGAGGGCCTGACGGCCGAGGACGGCTCCGGCCGCGCCCTCGAGGTGGAGCGACTCGACAAGCGCCGCTTCCGCGTGGCCGTCCACGCCGCCGCGCAGGTGACGGTGCGCTATCGCGTCTTCGCGCACGAGCTCACCGTGCGCACCTGCCACCTCGATGGCACCCACGGCTACTTCAACGGCGCGGCGGTGCTGCTGTACGC
>DASPZP010000006.1:0-13660 GCA_035636195.1 Anaeromyxobacteraceae bacterium | reverse complement strand
CCCGGCTGGAAGCCGGAGCCTGGCGCGCCGCTCGCCGCGCTGGTGGACGGCGTGCACCAGGAGCTGTTCGGGAGGCGCATGCTGGTCCGGGCCATCCATGCCGGCCTGGAGTGCGGCCTCATCGGTCCGAAGTACCCCGGGCTGCAGATGGTGTCCTTCGGTCCGACCATGTGGGACGCCCACACGCCCGACGAGCGCGTCAGCATCGCGTCGGTGCAAAGCTTCTGGAAGCTGCTGCGGGGCGTGCTCGAGCGCGTGTGAGCGGCTCTCAGCTCCGCGCGGGCGCGTACGGCGGTCGCGGTCGGGGTCGAGGTCGGGTCGAGGTCGGGGTCGAGGGTCGCAACGATTGAGCACACCCCCTCGCCCCGCGCAGCGGGGAGAGGGCAGGGGAGAGGGGCAGGTTCACGAGGGGTTCGCGCGCGCGGCTCCGCATGGGCGTCGGTGTGGCCCTGCGGCGGTGCTCCGCAACGGCCTTCCGGAGTTGCCGGATCGATCGTCGCTGAATCGCTCTGGCCGCAGCACGGCCCGGCGTGCCGCGAGAGGGCGTGTCCGCGCGCTCGGAGGTCGCCGCGCGGCACTGGCCGTGCAAGCGGCTGACGTACTGTCGATCCGGTCCGGCCGCAGGCCGGGCTACGCTCCGGCGCAGGGCCACCCCGCCGCCCTTCACGCGCGGTTCCGCACGAGCGGGCGAGAGGTGCCACGCGGTCGAGATCGGTGGACTGACAGTGCTTCCGACCCGCGCGTACGGTGACGTGTCACCAGGCGGAGGGGGACTTCCCCCCGCCCCAGAGCCGCGCCCCGCCTACGCTCGGTTGAGGAAGATGGGCAGGCCCCGCTTGCCGGCGTAGATCGGGCGGAAGCGGTCCGTGTTGTACATGGTGGCGACGTCGACCTTGCGCGGCCCGAGCTTCGGGTCGGGGATGGGGACGAGGTCGTACTTTCCGTCCACCAGAGCCGACATGAGCCCGCTCTTCCCCTCCAGGATGGCGTCGAAGGCCATGGTGCCGTAGGTGAGCGCGACGAGCTTGTCGATGAAGTCGGGGTCGCCGGAGCGCAGGTCGTAGGTGAGATCGGAGGCGATCGTCTCCTCGCCGGTGCGGCGCTTGATCTCGTCGGAGAGCGACTCGGCCACGCTCGCCTTCTTGCGGTGGCCGTAGGCGTCGGGCTCCCCGTACTCCTGCACCTGGTACCCCTGCCACTCGGCGCCCTCGGAGAGCACGATGAGGGAGTAGTTGCTCGGGTTCTCGCGCTTGTCGTTCACGAGCATCTCGATCACCTGGTCGAGCGGCGGCTTGTACTCGGGGATGAGGCAGCGGATGGAGGTGACGAACGCGGTGTAGAGCGAGGTGAACCCAGCGTCGCGTCCGAAGACCCGGAAGATGCCGATGCGCTCGTGCGAGCCGACGGTGGTCCGCTGGCGCTGGATGGCGTCGATGGCGCGGGTGATCGCGGTCGAGAAGCCGATGCAGTACTCGGTGTTCCGGACGTCGTTGTCCATCGTCTTCGGGATGGCGATCACCCTGGCGCCGAGCTGGTGCAGCCGCGCGGCGTAGCTGAGGGTGTCATCGCCCCCGATGGCGATGAGGTCCTCGATCTCGAGCTTCTCGAGGTTGTGGAGGACGCGCTTGCTGACGTCGAAGACGGTGCTCGTCTCGCCCTTCTTCGTCACCTGCGAGGCGGGGAAGTCCTGGGGCGACAGGTGCGGCGGGAGCTTCTTCATCT
The DNA here is from genome assembly GCA_035636195.1 of Anaeromyxobacteraceae bacterium. Lineage (GTDB taxonomy): Bacteria > Myxococcota > Myxococcia > Myxococcales > Anaeromyxobacteraceae > Anaeromyxobacter_A. Next base: position 11,938 of record DASPZP010000006.1, on the reverse strand, counting down.
TGGAGGGGTTCGTGCGCGAGGAGTGCAGCACGGTGCCGCCGCTCCGGTCGATGCGCCGCGTGTTCTCGCGGTTGAGCGGCATGACGTAGCGGGCCTTGCTCTGCGGATCGTCGAGGTCGAGGTGGGTGAGCCCCTCCCAGCCGCGGCGGATGCCGACCACCTCCAGGCCGTTCTCGGCGGCACGGTAGGTGACGCTCTTGATGACGGAGTTGAGCCCCGGGACGTCGCCGCCGCCGGTCAGGATGCCGATCTTCTTCATGCCCCCATCCTAGGGCGCGGCGCCGATGCGCGCCACGCGCCCAGCGGTCATGCGCACCAGCTCGGCGGGGGTGAGCTCGAACACCGCGTGTGGGTGCCCGGCGGCGGCCCAGATTCGCGAATGGGCCAGCAGCGCCTCGTCCACCACCATGACGAGCGGCCGGGCGTGGCCGATGGGCGGGACGCCACCGATGGCGAACCCGGTCTGCTCGCGCACGAAGTCGGCGCTGGCCCGCGCGAGCTCCTCCCCGAGCAGAGCCGCCACCAGACGCTCGTCGACCCGGTGGCTCCCGCTCGCCATCACCAGGACAGCCCGCCCGCTCGGGCGCCCCTGGAAGAGGAGGGACTTCACGATCTGTCCGACCGTGCAGCCTACCGCGGCGGCGGCCTCGGCTGCCGTCCGGGCGGAGTCGGGGAGCTCCACCACCTCGTTCGCGAAGCCGGCTGCGCGCAGCGCGTCCTGGACCTTCTGTGCGCTCGATTTGAGCGGCATGCGGGAACTCCTCGTGTAGGCTCTGCTGGATGGTACCGGCTCACTTCACTCGCCGCCGCGAGTTCCTCGCCGGCTGCCGCGACGAGCTCCCCATCCTGCTCGGGGTGGCGCCGTTCGGCATGATCTACGGCCTGCTGGCGCTGTCGGCCGGGCTCTCGCCCGGGACGGCGCAGGCGATGTCCTCGGTCGTCTTCGCTGGCTCGGCGCAGTTCATCGCCGCCCAGCTCATCCGCGAGGCCTCACCGGCCGGCGTCATCGTCCTCACCGTCCTGGTAGTGAACCTGCGCCATGCGCTCTACAGCGCCTCGATGGCGCCGCACCTTCGCGCGCTGCGGCCGTCGTGGAAGGCCGGGCTCGCCTATCTCCTCACCGACGAGGCTTATGCGGTCGCCATCACGCGCTACCTGCGCGACGCCGGCCGCAGCGAGGTCTCGCCCTACCGGCACTGGTACGTCTTCGGGGCCGGCATCACGCTCTGGACAGCCTGGCAGTGGAGCACCGCCGTGGGGATCTTCGTCGGCGCACGCGTGCCCGCGAGCTGGTCGCTCGACTTCACGCTCGCCCTCACCTTCATCGCCATCGTCGTCCCGACGCTGAAGGACCGCGCCGGAGCCGCGGCGGCACTCACGGCGGGCGCGCTGGCGGTGGCGGCCCACCGACTCCCCTTCAAGCTCGGCCTGCCGCTGGCGGCCGTGGCGGGGGTGGTGGTGGGCCTGGCGCTCTCCGCCCGGGCGTCCGCCGCGCGCGCGGAGGGCTCGCCGTGATCGCCGGGAGCTGGTGGCCTGCGCTGGTCGCGGCCGGCCTCGTGACCTACCTCATCCGCCTTTCGTTCATCGCGCTCCTCGGCCGCTTCGAGCTGCCGCCGCTCGCCGCGCAGGCGCTTCGCTTCGTCCCGCCGGCGGTGCTCTCCGCCATCATCTTCCCCGAGCTCGTGCTGAAGGGAGGGGAGCTCGCCCTCGGCTGGCGGAATCCCCGGCTCCTGGCCGGCCTGGTCGCGGCGCTGGTCGCCTGGCGGACGCGGAACGTCCTCCTCACCATCGCCGTCGGAATGGCGGCGCTGTGGGGCTTGCAGGCGCTGCTGGGCGGGTGAAGGTCGGGATCGGGGCGGTCGAGGTCGGGGTCGCGGTCGGAGTGAGTGTGCGGCGGCGGTCGCTCGCCCGCCCTACAACCCGTCCATGACCTCTGCCGAAGAACACGCCAGTCGCACCGCCCGCTTTCAGGAAAGGCTGCGGGCGATGGGCCTCGACGGCGCGCTCCTCGCGCAGGCGACGGACGTCTTCTACTTCTCCGGCACGCGGCAGAACGCGGCGCTCTGGATCCCGGCCGGCGCCGAACCGGTGCTGGTGGTCCGCAAGAGCGTGGCGCGGGCCCGGGAGGAGAGCGCGGTCGCCGACGTGCGGCCCTTCCCGCGCGGAAAGGACCTGGCGGCGCTCTTTGCCGGTGCCCGGAAGGTGGGGCTCACCCTCGACGTGCTGCCCGTGAACCTGCACGCCTTCTACGTCCGTGCGCTGGGCGGGGCGGAGATCGTCGACGTGGGGCGCGCCGTGCGCGAGCAGCGAAGCGTCAAGTCACGTGCCGAGCTCGCGCTCATGCGCGAGACGGCCAGCATCATGACTGGCGCCCTCGCCGAGCTGCCCTCCTACCTGCGCGCGGGGATGACGGAGCTCGAGCTCACCGCCGAGGTGGAGTACCGGCTACGGCGACGTGGAAACGAAGGGAGCCCTCGCCTGCGGGGCTTCAACCAGGAGCTCTTCGTGGGGGTCGCGGTGGCTGGGGCGAGTGGGGCGGCCCCGGGCTTCTTCGACGGCCCCGTCACCGGACGCGGCCTCTCCGCGGCGGCGCCGCTCGGGGCCTCGCGGGCGTTCGTCCCGCGCGACTCCCCGATCCTGCTCGACTACACGGCCGTGAAGAACGGCTACGTGGTGGACATGACGCGGATGGCGGTCATGGGCCACCTCGCGCCGGAGTTGGAGCGCGCTTTCCGGGTGGCGCTCTCCATCCAGGCGGAGGTCGCGGAGCGGCTGCGGCCGGGGGAGATCCCGAGCGCCATCTGGGAGCGCGCCCGCGCCATCGCGGAGGAGGCCGGGCTGGGCGGGAGCTTCATGGGGCCGCCCGGCGACCAGGCGCGCTTCGTCGGGCACGGGGTGGGCCTCGAGCTCGACGAGCTTCCGGTGCTGGCGCCTGGGTTCGACGAGCCGCTCGTCGCCGGCCAGACGGTCGCCGTCGAGCCCAAGTTCGTCCTGCCGGGGCTCGGGGCAATCGGGATCGAGAACACCTGGGCGGTCGGCGCGAGGGGAGGGGAAAAGATCACCGATCTCGCGGACGACGTCGTCCGGCTCGACTGAAGCGCCCTCTCTCGGACCCGCCACCCGGCACGACGCGGGGGGGAGAGCGAGCTGGCGCCTGGCAAGTAGAACGCCGTTCGGTGCTCGGCGGGGTCGCGGCTGGCCACCGCCACCCGGGTTGCACACCATGAGGGCAAGGAGAGACGCATGGCGCAGCTCGCGATCAAGCGCACCATCGAGCGGGTTCCCGGGGGCATGATGATCGTGCCGCTCTTCACCGGAGCGATCATCCGCACGCTCTTCCCCGACATCCCGAAGACCTTCGGCTCGTTCACGGGCGCGCTCTTCACCGGCGCGCTCCCCATCCTCGCCGTGTTCTACGTCTGCATGGGCGCGACGATCGAGTTCAAGGCGACGCCCTACATCCTCAAGAAGGGCGGGGCGCTCTTCGCGTCCAAGATCGCCATCGCGGCGGTGGCGGGAATCGTGCTCGGTCGCGTCTGGGGCGAGGCGCCGGTCGCGAGCGGAATGCTGGCTGGCCTGTCCACGCTGGCGGTCGTGGCGGCGATGAACGACACGAACGGCGGCCTGTACATGGCGCTGATGGGCCAGTTCGGCGCGCCGCGCGACGTGGGCGCCTACTCGATCATGAGCATCGAGTCGGGACCGTTCCTCACCATGGTGACGCTCGGGGTGGCGGGACTCTCCGCCTTCCCCTGGCAAGCGCTGGTGGGCGCCATCCTGCCGCTCGCGCTCGGAATGATCCTCGGGAACCTCGACCCGGAGCTGCGGCAGTTCCTCGGGCGGGCGGTGCCGGTCATGATCCCCTTCTTCGCCTTCGCCCTCGGCGCCGGCATCGACCTCACGAGCGTGTGGAAGGCCGGGCTGCTCGGGCTCGGGTTGGGCGTCTTCGTGGTGGTGGTGACGGGGGTGGTGCTCTTCGTCGCCGACCGGCTCACGGGCGGTAATGGCACCGCTGGACTCTCGGCTGCGTCGACGGCCGGCAACGCCGCCGCGGTTCCCGCCATCGTCGCGGCGGCGAACCCCGCCTACAAGCCTGCCGCCGCGACCGCCACCGTCCTCGTCGCGACGAGCGTGGTGGTGACCGCCATCCTCGTCCCCATCGTCACCGCCTGGTGGTATCGCCGCATGACGGGGCGGACGGCAGTGGCCGGCGCCGCGGTGGCGGCGGCGCCCGCGTCCTCGAGGCGCTAGCCATGCGCGAGGTGGCGGTCATCGCCGATGATCTGACCGGCGCGGCCGACTGCGGGATCGCCTTCGCGGTGGCGGGCGTCACGACCTTCGTCGCCTTCGCGGAAGGTCCGGTGCCGGCGAGGGCGCGCGTGGTCGCCATCGACACCGACTCGCGCCAGCTCAGCCGCGCCGGCGCGGAGGAGCGCGCGCGCGCCGCCGGGCGACGCGCGGTCGACGAGGGATGGCGCACCATCTACCGGAAGATCGACTCCACCCTCCGTGGCCACGTGGGCGCCGAGCTGGCGGCGACGCTGGCCGTGGCGGGGCGGGCCGAGGGACAGGATCGGCTCCTCGTCGTCGCGCCGGCGTTCCCGGCCGTCGGGCGCACCACGCAGGACGGGCGGGTGCTCGTCGGCGGGGTGCCGCTCGACGAGACGGAGGTCTGGCGCAGGTCCGGCATGACGGGTCCGAGCGAGCCCGCCTCCATGCTCCGCGTGGCGGGTGTGCCGTCGGAGGTGGCCCCGCTCGCGACGGTGCGCGCCGGGCCCGAGGCGCTGGCGGGGACGCTGGCCGAGCTCGTGCGGCGCGGGGTGCGCGCGGTGGTGTGCGACGCGGCGGAGGAGGGCGATCTCACCTGCGTGGCCGAGGCCGGAGCGCGGCTCGCCATCCCGCCGCTCTGGGCCGGCTCGGCCGGTCTGGCGCGGCACCTGCCGGCCGCGCTGGGCCTCGCGCGCGAGGCGAGCGCACCGGCTGCCATCGAAGCGACCGCGGATGGCCCGGTGCTGCTCCTCGTCGGCAGCCGCTCGAGCGTCTCGCGCGAGCAGGCGCGGCGGGTGGCAGCTCAGCCGGACGTGGAGACGATCGCGCTCCCGCCCGAGGACCTGCTCGCGGGCGGCCCGGACCTGGGGCGCGCCTCCGCACGGGTCGCCGCGGCGCTGGCGGCGGGCCGCGACGTGCTCGTCCTCATCGGACTGGAGACGGTGCTCGGCCTCGAGCAAGGTCCCGCGCTGGCGGCTGCGCTGGCCCGGCTCGCCGCCGCGCACGTCAGCATGCTCCGCGGGCTCGTGGCGACGGGCGGGGACGTCGCGCGCGCCGCGCTGCAGGCGCTCGGCGCGAGCGGGATCGAGCTCGTCGGGGAAGTCGAGCCCGGTATCCCGCTCGGGCTCGCGCGGGGGGCACGCACGTTGCCGGTGGTGACGAAGGCAGGCGCATTCGGCTCGGAGGAGGCGCTGTCCAGGTGCCGCGCGGCGCTGCGGCGCGCGCCGGCCGCGCCGGGGAGATCGTGATGGAGCGTCCGATCATCGGCATCACCATGGGCGACGCCGCGGGGGTCGGCCCGGAGATCATCGTGAAGGCGCTCGCCGCGCCGGAGGTGCACGCGATCTGCCGGCCGCTCGTCATCGGCGATGCCGGCCGGCTGCGCGCCGCAGCCCGCATCGTCCGTTCGCCGCTCAGCGTCCACCCGGTGCAGGCACCGCTCGAGGCGGAGTTCCGGCCCGACGCCATCGACTGCGTCGACCTGGCGCTCATCCCTGACGAGCTGCCCTTCGGCCGGCTCTCGGCGGTGGCGGGCGACGCCGCCTACCAGTTCATCGCGCGCGCGGTGGGCCTCGCGCTGGCGGGAGACATCGCCGCCATCTGCACCGCTCCGCTCAACAAGGAGGCGCTGCACGCGGGCGGCCATGTCTTCCCCGGCCACACCGAGCTCCTCGCCCGGCTCAGCGGGACGCGCGAGGTCTCGATGATGCTCGCCACGCCGCGCATGCGCGTCATCCACGTCACGACGCACATCGGCCTCCTCGACGCGATCGAGAAGATCGAGCCCGCGCTGGTGGAGCGCACCATCCGGCGCGGGCACGCCGTCCTCGTCCGGGCCGGCATCGCGAGGCCCCGCATCGCGGTGTGCGGGATCAACCCGCACGCCGGAGAGCACGGGCTCTTCGGGCGCGGCGAGGAGGAGGCCAAGATCGAGCCCGCCCTGCGCGCGGTGGCGGCGGACGGCATCGCGGCCGAGGGGCCGCTGCCGGCGGACACCGTCTTCTTCCGCGCCGGGCGCGGCGACTTCGACCTGGTGGTCGCGATGTACCACGACCAGGGCCATGGCCCGGTGAAGGTGCTCGGCCTCGAGGCCGGCGTGAACATCACCGTCGGCCTGCCCTTCGTGCGGACCTCGGTCGACCACGGCACGGCGTTCGACATCGCCGGCACCGGAAAGGCCGACGAGCGCAGCATGATCGAGGCGCTGAAGCAGGCGGTGGCGCTGGCTCCGCGCGCGTGAACGCGCCGCGGCGCGGGGCGCGTCCCCCCGCCGCCCCGCCCGATCAGTTCCCCGGGTCCGTTCCCGGATCGTCCGCCTCGTCCTCCTCGACGTCCGGTCCCGGCGCGAGCCGCGCCAGCCGCTCCATCACGAACCGCTGGTGCTGCTCCTCCTCGTCGCGCAGCTCCTCGAAGAGCTTGCGCACCTCGCCGTCCTTCAGGTGCTTCGAAGCCTCGTCGAAGAACTCCCAGGCCTTCTTTTCCGAGTCGAGCGCCACCTCCATGGCCTGGCGCGCCGACATGAAGACGCGCGGCTGGCCGCGGTCGGGCGCCTCCACGTCCTCGAGCTGCTCGAGGGAGAGCCGCCGCGGCGCGTCCTGGAACAGCGCCCGCCGGCGTGCGGCGAGCTGGGCGCCATGCTTGGCCTCCGCGCTCGCCATCACCTTGAACATCTCGGCGGCGTCGCCCTGGTAGCGGCCGCCGACCTGATGGGTGAAGTCCTCGTAGCGTCGCTGGGCCTCGTCCTCGACGAGGATGGCGAGGTCGAGCGCGTCCTGCAGCGAGAGGGTCCGGAAATCGATGCCTCGAACGTTCATCGCGTTCCTCGGGTGGTGGTGATGCGACCGGTGCACGGCGGCTGTTAATGGCGTGGGCGGTCGCGAGCAGGGTAATCTCTCGTTCGCATGATCGCCGACGACCCGTCCTCCGGTGAGCCCGGGCGCCCCGACGAGGGCGCGCCGCCGGGGGGCGAACGCCGCTCCGTCGAGGAGGCGCTGCGCGCGAGCGAGGCCAAGTTCCGGACGGCCTTCTTCAACGCCGGGATCGGGATCCACCTCGTCGATGCCAACGGCCGCGTGCTCGAGCACAATCAGGTCCTCTCGACCATGCTGGGCTACTCGCCGGAGGAGATGCGCGGCATGCACCTGCGCCAGCTCCTCGATGCGCCGCACACCGATGGCGCCGAGGAGGCCTTGCAGGAGATGGTGCGCGGCCACCGCGACGCCTTCACGGGGGAGCGCCGTTACCGGGGCAAGGACGGCCGCATCCGGCACGCCGTCGTGCGCGCCACCGCCGTACGCGATGAGCAGGGCGCGTTCCAGTACTGCATCGCCATGGTGGAGGACGTCACCGAGAAGCGGGCGCTCGAGGCGCAGCTCCTCTTCGCCGACCGCATGTCGGCGCTCGGGACGCTCGCAGCCGGCGTGGCGCACGAGATCAACAACCCGCTCGCCTTCATCCTCTCGAACCTCACCTACGCGCTCGAGGAGCTGGCGAGGACCGGCACCGCGCCGGGCGAGGTCGTGCGGGCGCTCGAGGAGGCCCGCGAGGGGTCGGTGCGGGTGCGCGAGATCGTCAGAGATCTCAAGACCTTCTCGCGGCCAGAGGACCGGCCCGACGAGGAGGTGGACCTGCCAGCCGTGCTGCGTTCCGCCATGAACCTGGCGCAGAACGAGATCCGGCACCGGGCGCAGCTCGAGGCAGACCTCCGGCCGGTGCCGCCGGTGTCCGCCAGCGCCCACCGCCTGGGCCAGGTGTTCCTGAACCTCCTCATCAACGCCGCGCAGGCCATTCCGGAGGGCCAGGCGGATCGACACCGCATCGGGGTCGTATGCCGGGCGGAGGGTGCGCAGGTCGTGGTGGAGGTGAGCGACACCGGCGTCGGGATCCCCGAGGAGCTCCTGCCGCGCGTCTTCGAGCCCTTCTTCACCACCAAGCCGGTCGGCGTCGGCACCGGCCTCGGGCTGTCGGTGTGCCACGGCATCGTGACGGCAGTCGGGGGAGACATCACCGTGGAGAGCCGGCCCGGCGCCACCACCTTCCGCGTGCTGCTGCCTGCGGCCGACGCTCCCGCGCCCGCCGCCGAGGAGCCGCCCCGGCCGCCGGCCCGGCGGACGCGGGTCCGCGTGCTGGTGGTGGACGACGAGCCCATGGTGGCGCGCGCGATCGCCCGTACCCTGAGCGCGCACGACGTCACGGTGCTGCACAGCGGCGCGGCAGCGCTGGAGCGGCTACGCCAGGATGCGGGGTACGACGTCGTCCTGTGCGATCTCATGATGCCGGAGGTGAACGGCATGGACCTGCACGAGCGGCTGCTGCTCGAGGCCCCCGCCACGAGCGAGCGGCTCGTGTTCATGACGGGTGGCGCCTTCACGTCCCAGGCGCGCGAGTTCCTGGCGCGCGTCCCGAACGCGCGCGTCGACAAGCCCTTCGAGCCGGCCGCGCTGCGCGCGCTGGTGGACGGCCTCGTCGCGGTGCACCGCTGAGGAGGCCGCAAAGCATGTCCGCCCCTGCCGATCCCAACCTCGACCGCGAGCCCGCCTTCCGCGCCCTCGTCGGGGTCGCGAGGCGCCTCATCGCGCTCGGCTACTTCCGCCTGGAGGTGGAGGGGCTCGAGCACGTCCCCCGCGACGGGCGGGTGGTCTACGCCCAGAACCACTCCGGCTGGTTCCCGCTCGACGCGTTCTTCATCTCCTTCGCCATCGCCGAGGCCCAAGGGATCCGGCGGGCTCCCTTCTTCGCCACCGCCGAGGCGGCGCTGGCGGCGCCGGTGCTGGGGCCATTCCTGCGCCGCGTGGGCGCGTTGCCCGCCCCGTGGTTCCGGCGCCCGGACCGGCTCCCCGACGCCATCGAGTCGTGCGGGATCTTCCCCGAAGGCGTGCGCGGCAACTGCAAGCCGTTCTGGCAGGCTTACCGGATGCGCGATTGGAACCGTGGGTTCGTCCGCGTCGCCATCGCCCGCGACGCCACCATCGTGCCGGGCGCCGTCTTCGGCGGAGAGGAGTGCCTGCCGGTGGCGTGGACGGTGAAAGTGCTCGAGCCGCTCATCGGCTCGATCCTGCCCCTGCCGCTCACCCTCCTGCCGCTGCCCACGGCCTGGAAGATCGTCTTCCACCCGGCGGTGCACCTCGGCGCGCCGAAGGAGGCCGTCACCGACCAGGCCTACTGCACGGCGGTCGCGCGCCAGATCCAGGGCGTGGTGCAGGCGACGCTGGACCGCGAGGCGCCGCGCCGGCCGCTCGGGCGCATCGCGGCGCTCTGGGGCGCGCTCAAGCCCGAGGGGCCCGGCGCCACGATCGAGGACCCGCTCGGCGAGGCGACCGGGCCGCCCCCGGCTGCCCCCGTCAACGTGGCGGTCGCTGCGCCCACGCCTCGCCGATGAAGCGCGCCGCCGCCGCGACGCTCTCCGACCCCGCGCGCTGACTCGCGTGCGGGCAGTGCCCCGCCTCGAGCAGCACGAGCCGCGCCGAGGGCAGCGCGCGGTGGAGCGCCGCGAGCTCGCCCGGCTCGGTGCGCGGGTCATGCCGGCCATGCAGCAGCAGGGTGGGGGAGGGGACCTCGCCGAGCCGGCCATGGAAGACGTCGCCGCCGTGGCGGCGGCCCGCCTCGATGATCCGCAGCCACGCCCGCCCGCCCCGCGCCAGCACCTCGCGCCAGCGCGAGCCGTGATCGCGCGCCAGCGCCTCGGCGACCGACGGGCCGAAGCGCTCCGGAGCAGCGACCGCGTCCTCGAAGAACGGCACCGAGCCCGGCTTGGCGCGGAGGAAGTGCGCCGCCTCCAGCACGAGCGCGCGGACGCGCTGCGGGGCGAGGATGGCTGCCCAGCCCGCCACCACCGCGCCGTCGCTGTGACCCCACAGCGCGACCTCCCCGACTCCGAGCGCGTCCAGCGCGGCCCAGGTCTCCTCGGCCATGCGCTGGTGAAAGCCGTCCGGGAGGTCGGTCAGCTCGGGGAGGGGATCGGAGCCGCCGTACCCATCCCGATCGAGCGCGATGGTGCGGTGCGCCGGGGACAGCGCCGAGAGCGCCCCATCCCACGGGTAAGCGAGCTCGCCCCACCCGCCGTGGAGGAGCAGCACGGGGGGGCCGGCACCTTCCTCCCGGTAGCGCAGCCGGACGGGCGCCGGCGCGGCGCGGATGGGGGAGCTCGCGAGCGTGAGCCACGACATTGCCCCTTCTCCTAGGGTAGGGGAGTGTGGTTTTCTAGCGACATGGCCACGACCCCCGCGTTCCAGTACCAGGAGCCGTTCCCCCTCGCGAAGGACGAGACGAAGTATCGCCTCCTCGGCACCGAGGGCGTGTCGGTCTCCACGTTCGACGGCAAGGAGATCCTGAAGGTGGAGCCCTCGGCGCTGGCGCTCGTCGCCCGCGAGGCGCTGCGCGAGTGCTCGTTCTTCCTGCGGCCGGCGCACAACGAGCAGGTGGCGAAGATCCTGGCCGACCCGGAGGCGTCGCAGAACGACAAGGGGGTCGCGCTCGCCATGCTCCGCAACGCGGAGATCGCGGCGCGCGGCGAGCTGCCGATCTGCCAGGACACCGGCACCGCCACCATCCTCGGCAAGAAGGGGCAGCAAGTCTGGACCGGCGCGAGGGACGAGGAGTGGCTCTCGAAGGGCGTCCACGAGACGTACACGCGGGAGAACCTTCGCTACTCGCAGACGGCCGCGCTGAACCTCTACGACGAGAAGAACACCGGCACGAACCTACCCGCGCAGATCGACCTCTACGCGACGCAGGGCGCGGAGTACAAGTTCCTGTTCGTGGCCAAGGGCGGCGGGTCGGCCAACAAGACCATGCTCTTCCAGGAGACGAAGGCGCTCCTCACGCCGGAGAAGCTGGAGAAGTTCCTCGTCGACAAGATGAAGTACCTCGGCACCGCGGCTTGCCCGCCGTACCACATCGCGGTCGCCATCGGCGGCACCTCGGCCGAGGCCTGCCTGAAGACCGTCAAGCTCGCCTCGACCAAGTACTACGACGGCCTCCCGACGCAGGGCGCGGGTGACGGCGTCGCCTTCCGCGATGTCGAGCTGGAGGCGAAGCTGCAGCAAGCGGCCAACAAGCTCGGCATCGGCGCGCAGTTCGGCGGCAAGTACTTCGCCCACGACGTGCGGGTGGTGCGGCTGCCGCGCCACGGCGCGTCCTTGCCGGTGGGCGTGGGCGTCTCGTGCTCGGCCGACCGGAACATCAAGGCCAAGATCAACCGGGAAGGGATCTGGCTCGAGGAGCTGGATCACAATCCGGGCCGCCTCATCCCGGCGCCGTACCGGACCGGCAAGCACGAGCACGGAGTGAAGGTCGACCTGCACCGCCCGATGAAGGAGATCCTGGCCGAGCTGACGAAGCACCCGGTCTCCACGCCGCTCCTGCTCACCGGGACCTTGGTCGTGGCCCGCGACATCGCGCACGCCAAATTCGCCGAGCTCATCGCAGCCGGGAAGGGCGTGCCGCAGTACCTGAAGGACCACCCGGTCTACTACGCCGGGCCCGCCAAGACGCCGCCTGGCAAGCCGTCCGGTTCGTTCGGCCCGACCACCGCCGGCCGGATGGACTCCTACGTCGACCTGCTCCAGTCGCACGGCGCGTCGATGGTGATGATCGCGAAGGGGAACCGCAGCCAGCAGGTCACCGACGCGTGCAAGAAGCACGGCGGGTTCTACCTCGGCTCCATCGGCGG
>DASPZP010000005.1:0-2069 GCA_035636195.1 Anaeromyxobacteraceae bacterium | reverse complement strand
GCCTCGGAGTGGTTCTTGATGAGGACCGTTCCGTACTCGTACGGAAGCGGCCGGCGCTTCTTGCCCGACGCCTCGGCGCGCGCCGCGGAGGGCAGGGCGAGCGCAAGCAACAGAAGAATGGCGAGTCGCTTCATCGCATGCCCCCAGGAGCCTCGATGGCGGGGTCCATCCTATCACCGACCGTTGAATGGTCGCGGAAGGGGGCTCTCCCGCTTGACGCAGGGCAAGAAAGTCTTGCGGCGGGGGATGAACCCCCGCCCTACTGCGCGTGTAGGGCGGGGGCTTGTCCCCCGCCGCCGCCATGCGATCAGGCGGCCCGCGTCGTGAACTGCCCGCGGTAGAGGAATCCCTGCACGGCGTCGACCCCGAGGGCAGCCGCGGTCTCGAGCTGGGCGCGCGTCTCGACACCCTCCAGCACCGTCCGCGCGCCCAGGCGGCGCGCGAGGGTGAGGAGCGCGTCGAGGATGGCGCGCTCGCGCGGATCGGCGATGCGCGTGAACCAGGAGGCGTCGAGCTTCAGCACGTCGGCGTCCTTCAACACCTCGAGCGAGATGAGCGTGTCGGGCGCGCCGACGTCGTCGAGCGCGACCACCATGTGCCGCGCCCGCAGCGCCTGGACGAGCTCGCGCCCGAGCCGCGCGTCGGCGAAGGTCATGGTCTCGATGACCTCCACCACCACCGGCGCGCTGTGGGACTGGAGCACGTCGAGCAGCGCGTTGTCCTGCCCGTTGCGGCCGGCGTGAAAGCTGTCCGGGTCGACGTTGAGGTGGAGCGGACCGTCGGGCGCGTTCTCGATCTGGAAGCGCTTCGTCTCCGCCTCGACGTAGAGGAGGAGCGAGGGGTCCTCGTGCAGCCGGGCGAATACTGCCCCTGGCGGGACCGGCCTGCCCTGGACGTCGAAGAAGCGCGAGAGCGCCTCGTGGGCGATGGTGGCGCCGGTGGCGAGGTCGATGATGGGCTGATATTCCACGGCAAAACAGCGGCCGAGCACGCTCGCCAGCACGTCCGACGAGCTCGGCACCGGCACCGGCAAGCGCGACCGGGGCGGCTCCGCGGAGGCCTGCGCGCGGCGCGAGTGATGGCGGTGGATCATTCCTGGCGCGTGCCCCGACCGAAGGGTCTACCGCCGGACATGGCGGTGAATGTGCGATACTGCCACACCTTCGAGGCGGTGAGGAGGGGTCTCGACGCCCGGCTTCAGCGCTCGGCGGCGACCCAGCCGACGGTCGCGGAGAGCGCGAACGTGATGCCCCCCACCTGGTTCCCGAGGGGATCCGTCCGGCGGACCAGGTCGGTGACCCCGGTCAGGGACAGCCCGACCGTGGTTCGGTTTCCGAGCCACTCGATGCCTGCCCGCGCTCCGACCGCTGGCATGACCGCGAGGGAGGGCGTCTGCGTGGCATCGAAGCCGCCCAGCAAAGTGTAGACGGCGTTCCAGCGCTGCTTCAACGGCTGAACCACGCCCGCGCCGATGAGCCCCAGTGTCCGGCCGGGGTGCTCGATGCTCAAGGAGACGAGCATCGTGTCGTCGCGCGCGCTGAAGAACACGGCCGGCCCGGTGGCGGTGCCCTGTCCCGCGCCGCCCATCGCCGAGTAGCCGATGGAGAGGACGCGCGTGAAGCCGCGTCCGCCCGGCGCCGGCGCCTCGAAGGAGGGAAAGCGCTCCGCGCCCGTGATGCTCGCGGTCCCAGGTGCGGCCGAGCCCAAGGTCGAGGTCGGGGCCACGGTCGGGGTCGCCCCCGCGGCCGCGAGCTTCTGCCCCGCCGCCGCAGCGGGCAGCTTTCCCGCCAGCTGCTGCGGGGGCGGCGCCGCCGGATCCGGCACGGCGTGGCACTCGCGGCACTTCATCGGCCCGCGCTTTTCCTCGCGGTGACACCCGAGGCAGCGGTCGTGGGCGATGCGAGGAGTGAACTCGATCTTCGCGACCGGCCCGGCGCCGTGGCAGTCCTTGCAGTGGGCCTTCCGCGCCAGGTGCGCCTTGTGATCGATGGTGACGGTGCCGAAGGAGCGGGTGGCGCGGACCACCTTTTCTGGCGCCGGCGCGAGCGTGCCCAGGGCCGCCTCGCGCA
>DASPZP010000004.1:0-2949 GCA_035636195.1 Anaeromyxobacteraceae bacterium | reverse complement strand
GTTCAGCGTCACCTGCTCGAGGCGAGTCCGGTCGATCGCCACCTGGATCGCATGCGCGGGGAGCTGCACGCGCGTCTCGACGTGGCGGAGCACGCCTGCCGTCCGGAGCATCGCCAAGGTCTCGCGGACGACGAGGCACAGGTTCGCCCCACCCGCGTCGCTCGGCCCCGGCCGGCCGAGGTGCAACAGCTGCTTCGCGTGCGTGCCGAGGTGCTGGCGCACCTGCTGGAGCATCCCCACGTCCTCGCCGTCGGGTGGTCGTGCCGCCCGCAGGTCGTCGGCGATCGCGTTCAGCCCGCAGTCGAAGACGACGAGCATGTTCTTCAGCTCGTGGCCCACCGCGCCCGCCAGCGTCCCGACCGTCGCCAGCCGCTCGGCCTGGAGGAGCTGGTCCGTCATGGTCGAGAGCTTGCGCTCGAGGAGGTCGCGGTCTCGCGTCACGAGGCGCCACTGGTCGATGGCGTCCTCGAGGTTCCTGGCCAGGACCTCCGTCGGGCAAGGCTTGAGGAGGAACCGGAAGATCTGTCCCTGGTTGACCACGTCGATCGCGTCCTCCAGGGTCGCCTGACCGGTGAGGAGGATCCGGACGGCGTCCGGCGCCACCTCCCGCGCCCGCTCCAGGAACTGGGCGCCGTCCATGCCCGGCATCCTGAAGTCGGAGACGATGACGGTGAATGGACCCTGCGCGGCGAGGAGGCGCAGCGCCTCGCGCCCGCTCTCGGCGGTCGTGACGTCGAACCGCCCGTGCAGGCCGGCGACGAGGCCCGCCAGGAGCAGCGGGTCGTCGTCCACGCACAGCACGCGCGGCAGCCGGGTCTTCACGAGAGCGCCCCTGGATGACGTGCCCCGCCGCTCGCTGGCGCTTCCTGGCCCGCTCGAGGCCGGCGCAGGAGCACGCGGATGGGCTCCTTCACGGCCCCGCTGAAGTTCCGCAGCCGTTCGATGAATCCGGAGGTGACCTCGTACCCGCGGGCCACGAGCAGGACCCCGCTCTCCAGCCTGATGTCCGCGGCCACGACCATCCCTACCCGTATCGCCGCGACGGCCACCTCTCGGAGCTCGTCGCTCGCGTCGCACCCGCCGCGGAGCTCGTCCAGGGCCTCGATGACCGCCTGGTCGTAGAGCGCGCCGCGAGCGCGCAGCACCTCGACGGCGCCCGCGGCTGGGTTTCCCTGCGCCTCGAGCAGGTCGAAGTCGATCGCGACGCGGAGCAGCTCTGCCCCGAGCTCCACCAGTGGGTCCTGCCCGCTCGGGGCCGGTCCCACGCGCCTGGGGCGGGCCGAGGCGCTCAGGATGGCGCGTACGATCTCGAGGCGAGGAATGTTCCCGAGCAGCTGGTCGGTCACCGCGGGCAGGCGGTCGACCATGGCGCGCTCCTGTTCCGAGAGCGGCCGGCCGTTGCAGAGCTTTTCGGCGGTCTCCGCCGGCAGCGTCATGCACGCCACCTGGCTCAACATCGCCGCGATCTCCGGCTGCCATCGGTCCCGGGTCCTGAGCTTGGCCGCGAGCTCCGTCACGAGCTGCCGGATGCGGGTCGCTCGCCCGAACGCGGCCGGGTTCGTCAGGGAGAGCGCATCCGTGAGCGCCTTGATGCTGCCGTGCAGCGTCTGCTCGAGGAGGACGCGCTCTGCGGTCACGAGCCGATGCTGGTCCGCTGCGGCCTGGACCGCCGCCAGGAGCGCGGGAGCAGGGCAAGGCTTGGTGAGAAATCTGAAAATCTGCCCCTCATTCACCACCGCGATGGCGGACTCCAGATCCGCCTGACCCGTGAGGAGGATGCGTACAGCGTCCGGGGCGACCTCGCGGACCGCGCGCAAGAAGGCCACTCCATCCATGGCCGGCATCCGCATGTCCGAGATGACGACGGCTGTCGCAGGGACGCGGCGCAGCGCCTCGAGGCCGAGCGCGCCGCTGGTGGCCGTGCCGACCGCAAAGCGGCGGCGGAGGTGCAGCGAGAGCCCCTCCAGCACGTTCGGCTCGTCGTCCACGCACAGGATCGCAACGCGGTCGCTCGGCTCCATCCGGCCTCCAGTCCTCTCACTCGAGCAAGGGACGTGCCCGGGTGACCCGCGCCGCTGCCGCGCCGCGTTCTCGGCGAGCCACCTGGCGCGGGCGGGCCAGACTTGGCTCTCGGCGCCGGCGTCACTTCGCGAGGTCTCTTTTGCTCCAGGTCCGTCACGCCTCTGGCTCCTCGTGGACCCCTCCCCGGAGGCGCTCTCGGCGTGCTTCGGGGTCGGCACGTCCGCTGCTTCACCGGGATACGGCCGAGCGGAGGAGCAGGTGATGGGGCTGAAGGAGATTCTCTTCGTCGACGACGAGCCGGACATCCTGGCCGGCCTGCGCAACGCGCTCCGGCGGCACCGGACGCGGTGGAACATGCGCTTCGCGCTCGGGGGGGAGGCGGCGCTGCGCGAGCTGGAGGTCGCGCCCTGCGACGTGATCGTGACCGACATGCGGATGCCGGGCCTGGACGGCCTGACGTTGCTCGGGCAGGTCCGCAAGAGCCATCCGCAGGCGGCTCGCCTGGTCCTCTCCGGCCACGCCGAGCTGGACGCGGTCGTCCGGGCGAGCTCGGTGGCGCACCAGTACCTGCTGAAGCCGTGTGACGCCGAGACCCTGTGCGCCGCCATCGAGCGCGCGCTCGCGATCCAGGCGCTCTTCGCCAACGAGCAGCTGCGCCGGGTGGTGGGGGGACTCGGAACGCTTCCGGCGGCGCCCGCGATGTACGCGGCGCTCACGGCAGCGCTCGCCGACCCGGACGTCGACATCCGTGATCTGGCCGCCATCGTCACGCAGGACATGGGCCTGGCAGCGCGCATGCTGCACCTCGTCAACTCCGCCTATTGCGGGCTCGCCCAGCGCATCTCGAACATCGAGACCGCCATCACCATCCTCGGGCTCAACACGGTGCGCCACCTGGCCTTGACCGTGGAGGTGTTCAGGAGCTTC
>DASPZP010000003.1:0-4344 GCA_035636195.1 Anaeromyxobacteraceae bacterium | reverse complement strand
GCGCTACCGGGGCGAGCTCGGGCTCTCGGAGGAGGACGCCGATCTGCTCAGCGCCGATCTCGGCACCAGCGGGTGGTTCGAGGCGGCGCTGGCGGTGCACCCCGAAGCGGCGTCAGTCGCCCGCTGGCTCACGAACGACGTACTGGGCCTCGCCCGCGAGCGCGCGCTCGACGAGCTCCCGCTCGGCGGTGCCGCGTTCGGCCGCTTCGTGGCGCTGGTCGATGGCGGCCGGCTCGCCCCCGCCGCCGCCAAGAGCCTCCTCGCCGACCTCGTCGAGCGGGGAGGGGACCCGGCCGCGCGGATGGCGGAGCTGGGGCTGGAGAAGATGGAGGACCTCCGCGCCGTCTGCGCCGCCGTGGAGCGCGCCCTGGCGGCGCGCGCGGCCGAGGTGGCGCGCTTCCGCGCCGGCGAGAAGAAGCTCTTCGGCTTCCTGCTCGGCGCGGCGATGAAGGAGACGCAGGGCTCGGCGGATCCGGCGCTCGTGCGCGAGCTCGTGAAGCAGCAGCTCGGGTGAGGCAGGGCTCCGGCAGGGACCGATCACCGCAAAGAAAAACCCCGCCAGCTGGACGAGGGCTGGCGGGGCAAGATGGTGACCCCTACGGGACTTGAACCCATGTCTTCGACGTGAGAGGCCGACGTCCTAACCACTAGACTAAGGGGCCACGAACCGGTGGCTCTTCTACTGGCGGCCGGCTCTGGAGTCAACGGCCGCGACTGCAAAGAATGGTTGGGGGACTAGGATTCGAACCTAGATAGCCAACTCCAGAGGCTGGCGTCCTGCCGTTAGACGATCCCCCATCGACCCGGCCTAGCGCCGGCCCTTCCGCTCCTTCGGCGAGACGAGCACGAAGACGCGCGTCTCACCCCTCAGCTCGTAAACGTTCAACCCATCCCAGCCGCCCGGCTTCGCCTCCGGGTTCGCGATGTGGACTGCCTTGATGCCCGGCTGGTTCACGATCGCCGTCCGGCGGTACTTCGCCGGAGGATAGACCGCCTTGAAGAACTTGAGCGTCTCCTCGTAGGTCTTCTCGATCCGGTACCGATTCGGCTCGACCACCCTCGCTTCGTCGGGGAGGGCGGCGCCGGCCACTCGCTCGGCCTGCGCCGCCGCCGGCGTCAGGAGGCACATCGCGGCGAGCGCGGCCTTATAGCGAGCCGGAAAAGTCACGTCAAGCCCCCTGCTTACCTGCTGAGCGGCGGCGCGTCAACCGATGAGCCCCAGCGCGTCGTCGAGCCGCTTCAGGGTCTCCTCGCGACCCAGGATCTGGATGACGTCGTAGATGCCGGGCGACGCGGTCCCGCCGGTGAGCGCCACCCGCACCGGCTGCGCCACCTTGCCGGCCGCGAGGCCACGGGCGGCGGCGGCGTCCTGGAACAGCTTCTCCAGCGCGGCCGTCTCGAGGGCGGGCAACCCCGCCACCCCGGCGCGGATGGTGCTCAGGGTCGGCTTCGCGTCGGCGGTGAGGAACTTCTCCTTCGCCTTCGGGTCGAGCTGGATGGGCGCGTAGAAGTAGCGGAACTGCTGCACCATCTCGCCGAAGGTCTTGGCCCGCTCGCGGGCGACGTCGGCGACGTGGCGCAGCTTCTCGTCGTCCTCGGCCGGCAGCCCGGCCTGGCGGAAGAACGGCACCGCGCGCCGCGCCACCTCCTCGCGCGGGAGCTGCCGCATCCACTCGTGGTTCACCCAGAGCATCTTCTCCGGGTTGAACACGCCGGCGGTGGCGCCCACGTGCTCGAAGTCGAAGTACTTCACGAGGTCGTCGATCGTGAAGATCTCGTCGTCGCCGTGCGACCAGCCGAGCCGGACGAGGTAGTTCACCACGGCGCCCGGCAGGAAGCCCATGTCGCGGTAGGCGGTGACGCTCGTCGCGCCGTGGCGCTTCGAGAGCCGCGTCTTGTCGGCGCCCAGGATCATGGGGAGGTGCGCGAAGACCGGCACCGGCGCGCCCAGGCCCTCGTACATCAGGATCTGGCGGGCGGTGTTGTTCACGTGGTCGTCGCCTCGGGCGACGAGCGTGATCTTCATCTCGATGTCGTCGACGAGCGCGCCGAAGTTGTAGAGCGGCATGCCGTCGCCGCGCAGGATCACCTCGTCCTGCAGGGTGTCGTGCGGGGTGGTGATGGGCCCCTTCACGAGATCCTGGTAGGTGGTGGCGCCCGTCTCCGGCATGCGGAAGCGGATGACGTGCCGGCGCGACGGGTCGTAGGGCTTGCCGCGGCAGGTGCCGGGATACTTGAACTGGCGCTTCTCCTTCTCGGCCTGCTTGCGGAGGACGTCGAGCTCCTCCTTGGAGCAGTAGCAGGCGTAGGCCTTCCCCTCGGCGATGAGCTGCTCTGCGTAGCGCCGGTAGACCGGGAGGCGCTGCGTCTGGAAGTAGGGGCCGTGCGGGCCGCCGATGTCGGGACCCTCGTCCCAGTCCATCCCCAGCCAGCGCAGGGCGTCGAAGATCGCCTCGACCGCCTGCTGGGTCGATCGCTCGCGGTCGGTGTCCTCGACGCGGAGGACGAAGGTGCCGCCGGTGCGGCGGGCCCAGAGCCAGTTGAAGAGCGCCGTCCGGGCGCCTCCGATGTGGAGGTAGCCGGTGGGGGAGGGCGCAAAGCGTACGCGGGGCTTGTCCGACATGGCGGGCGAAGCTAGCACAGAAGGGCGGCGTTGAATCCGCGCGAGCGGGCGGGCGTCCAGTGTAAAATGACGCCCATGACGCTCTCCAGGATCACTCTCGCCGCGGTGGCGCTCGGGGTCGCCGCGCCGGCGCTCGCCGCGCTGTCCGTACCCGCCACGGTCGAGGAGCTCGCGCGCGGCTCCGAGGCGGTGGTGCGCGGCCGCGTGGTGTCGCTGGCGTCCCACCCGAGCGCCGACGGCCGGCGCATCTCGACCTCGGTCGAGGTGGAGGCGACGAGCGTCTGGCGGGGCACCGCGCCCGCGCGGGTCACGGTGGTGGTCCCGGGCGGCACGGCCGGCCGCCTGGCGCAGCGGGTGGCGGGCGCGCCCCACTTCACCATGGGCGAGGAGGTGGTCGTCTTCCTCGGCCGCATCGGCAAGGCGCAGGCCTACCGGGTGACGGGGCTCGCCCAGGGGAAGTTCGCGGTCGAGGCACAGCAGGCGACGCCGGACCTGTCGCAGACGTCGTTCGTGGGCCGGAAGGCCATGCAGGCGGGCGAGCGGCGCGTCGAGGCGATGCCGGTGGATGAGCTGGAGCGCCGGGTAAGGGCCGTCCAGTGAGCCGGCTCCGCGGCCTGGCCGCGCTGTGCACGCTCCTCGTGGCCACCCCGGCGCTCGCGTTCGTGCGGAGCACGACGGCGACCCCCGGCACCGGGAAGCCGCTCTTCTGGAGGAACCCGCAGGTCACGTTCAACGTGAACACGTCGTTCTTCAAATCGATCGCGGGATGCGGTGGGTCGAAGGATCCGGCCATGGCGCTGGTGCGGGCGAGCATCCCCACCTGGAACCAGGCCAAGCACCCGGGAGACAGCGCCGTCTGTACGAGCTTCCAGTTCGTGGACGGGGGCGATACGACGGCGACGGCCCTCGGATTCGACCAGACTGCCGGCGCGAAGAACGAGAACCTGGTGATCTTCCGGAGCGGGCTCTGCTCCGCCCAGACCGACCCGTCCTGCACCTCGCCGCCCGTTGACCCCAAGACGACCCTCCCGGATTTCGGCACCTGCGTCCAGAAGACGAATTGCTGGGAGCACGACGGCAGCACCGGGCCCGGGGGGACGATCGCGCTCACGACCGTGACCTTCGACCCCAACACGGGCGAGATCTTCGACGCCGACATGGAGTTGCACGACTGGAACGGTAACCCGACCGCGCCGACTGGCTGGTACTTCACCTGCCCCGGGCCGCCTGCGCAGGCCTGCACCGGCACGACCAGCAGTCCCCAGCTCTACAGCGAGAGCGGCTGCGTCTTCATGGACATCGGGAACACCACGACCCACGAGGCCGGCCACATGCTCGGGCTCGACCACGTGTGCGTGCAAAACGTCACGGGTCCGACGGCGGCCTGCCCGGACCCTACCGCCACCATGGCGCCGACAGCGGCCGTGGGCGACACCGACAAGCGCGTGCTCAAAGCCGACGACATCAACGGCGTGTGCACCATCTACCCGGTGAAGAGCGGAGGTGGTGGCTGCGGCACCGCCGGCGGGAGCGGCCTCGCGCTCGTCGCGCTCCTCGGGCTCTTCCTGGCGGCCTTCCGCTGGCGGCGACGGCCCGGGGCGGGCGGCCCCCGGTAGGGCTCTGAGCGGCGAGACGGGCGGCGGCGGGCCGTGCCCACCACTCACCGCGGTTTGGGATGAACCGCTGCGCCAGGGGTGCCCCGCGCCTTCGAGGCGAAGCGG
>DASPZP010000002.1:0-1888 GCA_035636195.1 Anaeromyxobacteraceae bacterium | reverse complement strand
CGAGACGGCGATCATCTTGCCGAAGTCGTGCAGGAGGCCGCACACGAACGCCTCCTCGGGAGGAAGCCTGCGCGCCCGCGCCAGCTCCTGTGCCAGCGCCGCCGAGGCGAGCGCCTCGAGCCAGATGCGCCGCTTGAGCGTCGCGAGCGGGCCGCCCTTGCGGGCGTGGACGCCGAGGCCGGAGGCGATCGCGAGCCGCACCACCTCCTTCGCGCCGATGCGCGTGATGGCGGAGTTGAGCGAGGCGACGGAGCTCCCGCGGCTGTAGAAGGCGGAGTTGGCGCAGCGCAGGGCGTCGGCGGCCAGCGCCTGATCGGAGGTGACGAGCTTCGTCAGCTCGTCGAGCCCGAAGTCGTCGCGGCGGACGAGCTCCTCCACCTTGAGCGCGACGGCAGGGTACGGCGGGACCTTGACCGCGCCGCGCGAGACGATGCCGACGATGGCGGCGTCGAGGTCGAGGTCGGTGGGCGCGGTGCACACATCATCCTGGCGCGAGGCGGCGAGCGACATGCCGGGCCGATCCTTCAAGGCGCGTGCCCACCGTCGTCGACGCAGGATCGCGGCGGCGCGCGGGGGGACCCCGGGCGCCGGCGGACCCGGGTCGACCACGCGCCACGGCGCTCGGCGCGTGGGCCCCGCTAGAACAAGCGGTAGGTGAGGAGCGCGGACAGGTCGACGATGGTCCGCGGCGAGGAGTCGGCGAAGGGCGCCCCCGCGAACGACCACAGGCCGCCCACGCCCACTCGCGCGCCGGCGAGGAGGTCGCCCCAGAGCGGGGTCTCGAAGGCGACCGTGCCGATCACGCCGAGCGCCTGGCCGCTGTTGGAGGAGAAGGTGAGGTCGAAGCGCCCATCGAGCGCTGCCGAGAGGATGCCGCGCGGGAAGCGATGCGACAGCGCCAGCCCGGGCACCACCTGCGCGCCGACCGCGGAGTGGTTGGTCGAGATGGCCCAGGAGGCGCCTGCGTCCAGGTAGAGGCCGGCGCGGGCGCGCCAGGAGACGAACGTGTCGCCGAAGCGCCAGGTGAGCTGCCGGAAGGTCGGGCCGAGGAAGAGCTCGCCCGTCAACCAGTCGAGCTCGATCTGCGCGCCGATGTCGTTCGAGTCGTTCACGCCCTGCGCGTAGGCGGCCGACAGGGTGGAGAACCCAGCCGAGAAGACCGCCTCCGAGCCGCCGACGCCGAGCGTCTCGCCGCCCTGCAGCGAGGCGAAGCGCGGCGCCGAGGGGATGATGTGCGGCTCGGGAGCGGGAGCCGCCACGAGCGCGGCGAAGAGGAGAGCAGTGGCGAGCATCCACTGATGATAGGCGAGGGAGGGGGCGGGGGCGACCGCGAGCGCGGAGCCGCCCCGCTCCCCAACCCTCTCCCCGCTACGCGGGCGAGGGAGCAGAACCCGACCTCGACCGCGGCGGTGGACGCGCCGCTACCCTACTTGTGGGGCGCAGCGGCGACGCCCACCGTCAGGTGCGGGCGGTACTTCTCGAGCCAGCCGGGCGAGACGCCCTTCACGACGAGGACATCCTCGAGGCGCCGGAACGGGCCGCGCGTGCGCTGGGCGGCGATGGCCTCCGCCTTCTTGCGGCCGACGCCAGGCAGGCGCATCAGCTCGGCCACGCTGGCGCGGTTGAGATCGAGGCGCTCGCCGCCGGCGAGGGGCTTCTTGGCGGCCAGCGCGGGTGCGGCGGAGAGCAGCGCGAGCAGCGTGAAGAGGAGCCGCAGTCGCGTCACGGCTGCACCTCCGCCGGCGGTGGGACCCCGTTCGACGGGCGCGCGTCCTCCCAGACGCGCTGCTCGCGGACCTGGAGCCGGTACGAACCGACCGGCACCGCGTCGAGGTTGATGTTGATGCTCCCGTCGCGGTTGGCGAAGGCAGCGCCCACCTTCATCCAG
>DASPZP010000001.1:0-4518 GCA_035636195.1 Anaeromyxobacteraceae bacterium | reverse complement strand
GCCCAGAAGCGGAGCGCCTGCGCGAGGAGCGCGCCCGCGAGCGCGACGAGGGCCCAGGCGGACGGCGGCGCGCGCCGCGCGACGGCCTCGGCGGCGCAGGCGGCGAAGAACGCCGCATGGAGCAGCACCATCGGCCGGTAGTGGCCCCGCCCGGCCTCGACGCCACCGCGCGCGAGGAGCGCCCGGGCGTGCCGGCTCGAGCGGGCGAGCTCCAGGAGCCGCTCGACCGCGAGGAGCAGGAGCAAGGCGAGGTAGGCCTGGAGTGGCGTCACCATCGCAGGAGCACCAGCTCGGCGCAGAAGCCGGGCCCCATCGCCGCCATGAGCCCGAGGTCACCGGGGCGCGCCTCGCCCTCGTCCAGGAGGTCGCGAAGTACGAACAGCACCGAGGCCGACGAGAGGTTTCCAACCTCGCGCAGCGATCGCCACGAGCGCGCCAGCGCGCCTTCGGGGAGCGCCAGCGCGCCCTCCATCGCCTGGATGATCCTGGGGCCTCCGGTGTGGGCGATCCAGTGGCGGATGTCGCGGCGGGTGATGCGCTGCGCGGCCAGGAACGCGTCCACGTCCTCGCCCAGGTGCGCGCGGATGACCTCCGGCGCGCCGGCGGACAGCACCAGCTTGAAGCCGCTGTCCACCACGTCCCAGCCCATGACGCGCTCCGTGTCCGGGTAGAAGACCGACCATGTCGCGACGACGCGCGGGCCCGCCGCCCCGCGCCGCCCTCCCACGAGGACCGCCGCCGCCGCGCCGTCGCCGAAGAGGCCGGAGGCGATGATGTTCGCGATCGAGAGGTCTTGCCGCTGCAGCGTGAGCGAGCAGAGCTCGACGGAGAGCAGCACCGCCACCTCGTCCGGATAGGCGCGCAGGTAGTCGGCGGCCCGGGCGGTGCCGGCCGCGCCCGCCAGGCAGCCGAGCCCGAAGATCGGCGTCCGCTTCACGGAAGGCTTCAGGCCGAGCCGGTTCACGAGCCGCGCATCGATGGAGGGCGTCGCGATGCCGGTCACGGTGACGAAGAAGAGGTGATCGACGTCGCGCGGCGAGAGTCCGGCCCGCGCGAGCGCGTCCAGCATCGCCTCGGCGCCCAGCTCCTGCGCGACCTCGATGAAGGCGTCGTTCGACTTCTGAAAGGTGTCGAGCCCGGCGTAGGCGTCGAGCGGCAGGGCGAGGTGGCGCCCGGACACCTGCACGGCGCGGTGAAGGTCCTCCAGGCGCTCGACGTTGAAGTGCTTCTCGGCCCACAGGCCGCGCAGCGCCCCGATGAGCTGCTCCTGGTCGAGGTAGTGCCTCGGCAGGGCGCGCCCGACGGCGCTGACGGTGGGTGCGACATCGTGGTCCAAGGGGTCGGGCTCCGTGAGCTGAGACTCGCGTCATGGCCCTAAACTGGCAAGATTTCAATGCTCTCGGAGGGTGAAGCGAGTCGCGGGGGGCGGTTTCGGGCGCTCGCACGTCCGGACGCCCCATCCGAGGGCGATGCGGAGCGGCGCACCTTTGCGCCAGGATTCTCACATGCGCATCGCATTTGACGAGCTGGTGCCCGAAGGCGAAGAGGTGGCGTGCGTGGGGCTGGCCCCGAGCCTGCACGACGCACGCCGCATGAAGGAAGTCCTGGAGCACGAGAACCTCGACTTCGCCATCGACGTCGAGCCTCACGCGAGCTTCCAGGTGCTCACGCACGAGCACCCGCGGGCGGCCTTCTTCGTGGCCGCCTCGGACGCGAGGCACGCCCTCGACGCGCTCCGCGACGCCGGCAGCGCCTCGGCGCACGCGCCGTAGCGGAGCCCGGGCCGCGCCCGCGGCCCCGCGACACGCATCGCGGGCGGATTCGACGAGCCGCGCCGGTCCCCACCGGCGCGGACGGGGAGGCTGATTGCGCCGCGCCCCGTCCCAGCGCTCCCGCGAGCGCTTGCCAAGGCGGCGGCCGCCGTTACGTTGCCGCCATGCGATCCGAGAAATTGACCGTGAAGGCCCAGGAGGCCCTGCAGGCCGCCGCCGCGCAGGCGCGCCGCCGGGACCACCAGGCCATCGACGTCGAGCACCTCGTGCTGGCGCTGCTGGAGCAGGAGGACGGGATCGCTCGGCCGGTGCTGGAGAAGATCGGCGCCGAGCCGGGGCGCATCGCTGGCCACCTCGAGGACGAGCTCCGCGCCACGCCCAAGGTGGCGGGCGCTGAGCCCTACACCGCAAACAGGCTGCTCAAGCTCCTCGACCGGGCGGAGGACGAGGCGAAGAAGCTCAAGGACGAGTACGTCTCGACCGAGCACCTCCTCATCGCCGCGAGCGAGGAGAGGGGCACCGCCGGCGAGGCGCTGCGGGCGGCCGGCGCGCGCCCGGAGCGCGTGCGCGAGGCGGTGAAGGTCGTCCGGGGCGGCGCGCGGGTCACCTCCCCCGAGGCCGAGAGCCAGTACCGCTCGCTCGAGAAGTTCACGAAGGACCTCACCCAGCTCGCGCGAGACGGGAAGCTCGACCCGGTGGTGGGGCGCGACGACGAGATCCGCCGCGTCATCCAGATCCTCTCCCGCCGCACCAAGAACAACCCGGTGCTGGTGGGCGATCCCGGCGTCGGCAAGACGGCCATCGCCGAGGGCCTGGCGCGGCGCATCGTCGACGGCGACGTGCCGGAGGGGCTGAAGGGAAAGCGCATCCTGGCCCTCGACCTGGCCTCGCTCGTGGCCGGCACCAAGTTTCGCGGCGAGTTCGAGGAGCGCCTGAAGAGCGTCCTGAAGGAGGTCGTCCAGAGCGAAGGCCAGATCATCCTCTTCATCGACGAGATGCACACCATCGTCGGCGCCGGCGCGGCCGAGGGGGCCATGGACGCTGGCAACATGCTGAAGCCGGCCCTGGCGCGCGGGGAGCTGCACGCCATCGGCGCCACCACCGTCAACGAGTACCGCAAGCACGTCGAGAAGGACCCCGCCCTGGAGCGGCGCTTCCAGCCCGTCTTCGTGGGGGAGCCGTCGGTGCAGGACACCATCTCCATCCTGCGAGGCCTGAAGGACCGCTACGAGGTGCACCACAAGGTCCGCATCCAGGACGCGGCGCTGGTGGAGGCCGCCCGGCTCAGCCACCGCTACATCGCCGACCGCTTCCTGCCCGACAAGGCCATCGACCTCGTCGATGAGGCGGCCTCGCGGCTGCGCATCGAGATCGACTCCATGCCGACCGAGGTCGACGAGGTCCGCCGGCGCATCGGTCAGCTCGAGATCGAGAAGCAGGGGCTCATGAAGGAGCGGGACGAGGCCTCGCAGGCGCGGCTCGCGCACGTGGAGAAGGAGCTGGCGGCGCGCAAGGAGGAGTTCTCGGCGCTGCAGGCGCGCTGGCAGAACGAGAAGAAGGCCATCCAGGAGGTCTCCGCCGCCAAGGTGGAGATCGACCACCTGCGGAGCGAGCAGGCCGCGGCCGAGCGCTCGGCGGACTTCAACCGGGCGGCCGAGATCAAGTTCGGGCGCCTCCCCGCGCTGCAGCGTCAGGTGGAGGAGCAGCAGCGGCGGCTCGCCGAGCTGCAGGCGACGGGCGCCATGCTGAAGGAGGAGGTCACCCCGGAGGAGATCGCCGAGGTGGTGTCCAAGTGGACCGGCATCCCGGTGTCCCGGCTCATCGAGGGCGAGGTGGAGAAGCTGCTCGACATGGAGCAGCGGCTCGCGAAGCGGGTGGTCGGCCAGCAGGAGGCGGTGCGGGCGGTCTCGGCGGCGGTCCGGCGGGCACGCTCGGGCCTGCAGGATCCCCACCGGCCCATCGGCTCCTTCATCTTCCTCGGCCCGACCGGCGTCGGGAAGACCGAGACGGCGCGGGCGCTCGCCGAGTTCCTGTTCGACGACGAGCAGGCCATGATCCGGCTCGACATGAGCGAGTACATGGAGAAGCACGCGGTGGCTCGGCTCATCGGCGCGCCGCCCGGCTACGTGGGGTACGACGAGGGCGGCCAGCTCACCGAGGCGGTGCGGCGCCGCCCCTACGCCGTCATCCTGTTCGACGAGATCGAGAAGGCGCACCACGACGTCTTCAACGCCCTGCTCCAGATCCTCGACGACGGGCGGCTCACCGACGGGCAGGGGCGGACGGTCGATTTCCGCAACGCGGTCATCATCATGACCTCCAACCTCGGCTCGGAGCAGATCCAGCGGCTGGCCGGCCGACCCGGAGCACAGGTCGCAGAGATCCGCGAGGCCGCGCTCGAGCACCTGCGGGCCGAGTTCCGGCCGGAGTTCCTGAACCGGGTCGACGAGGTGGTGGTGTTCCGCCCGCTCGGGCGCGACGAGATCGGCCGCATCGTGGAGATCCAGCTCGGCCGGCTGCGGAAGCTCCTCGAGGACCGCAAGCTCACCATCGAGCTCACCGAGGCGGCGAGAGAGACCATCGCGGACGCCGGGTACGATCCCGTCTACGGCGCCCGCCCGCTCAAGCGCGCCATCCAGCGCCTCGTCCAGGACCCGCTGGCGCAGAAGATCCTGCGGGGCGAGTTCAAGCCGGGCGACCACATCGTGGTCGCGGAGGGCACAGGCGAGACGCTCGACTTCAGGAG